>DASWLV010000262.1:0-27690 GCA_036400075.1 Pyrinomonadaceae bacterium | reverse complement strand
TTTGGGAATACATCGGCGACGCCGCAAACGCGCGTTATATTCAGGTCGAAGATTTCGAGTGCCGCGATTTGCCCGACAATCATTTCGATTATTTGTTTTCGTTCGGCTGTTTTTGTCATATTTCTTTTTACGGAATCGAAGAATACGCGAAAAATTTGTTTCCGAAATTAAAACCGGGCGCAAATTGTTTTTGGCTCGTCGCCGATTACGAGAAATATAATCGAGTGGTCAACAATCTGCCGCGTCACAGCATCTGGGCTGCCGCCGCGCCGACCGGCAGGCGTTATGCGCCGTTTCGGAAATTGCTCGATTTCTTAAAACAAGTTGATAAACCCGAACCGCTCGCGCCGGATGCCGACGACGTTCCGCGTTCGGGCAGATGGTACAATGCCGGAACAAAGAGAACTTGCGAGATGCTCGAAAAACACGGCTATGAAATTGTTGATGAAGACGTGGGAACAATCGTGCGCGATCCGGTGATTCATTTTAGAAAGCCGTAAATCTCACAAGAAATTTTGAATATGGGCAAGGAAAACGATTTGGAAAACGGCGATTTTCCGCTGGTTGACCGCGTAAAGTATCTGAAAGATGCGGCGCGCGGCAAAAAAGTGCTGCATTTGGGCTGCACCGATTATCCTTTTACCGAAAAAGTGATTGCAAACGAAATGCTGCTGCATTTCGAGCTGGGGAAAATTGCCGCCGAGCTTTACGGGTTAGATTTTGACGAGCGGGGAATCGAAATTTTAAAAAATCACGGTACGAAAAATCTGTATCGCGCCGATCTGGAAAATTTGCAGGATGTTCCTTTGAACGAAACTTTCGACGTGATTATCGCGGGCGAAATGATCGAGCATTTATCGAATCCGGGATTGTTTTTGCGCGGCATTCAACGATTTATGAATCCGCAGACAAATCTCATCATTACCACCATCAACGCTTACTGCGGAATGCGGATGTTTACTTACGGCTTTCGGGGAAAAGGCGGCTCGCACGAGCCGGTTCACCCGGATCACGTTGCTTATTATTCGTTTTCGACTCTCAGAGTTCTGGTCGAGCGGCACGATTTGAAAGTCAAAAAATTCGCTTTTTACAATACCGGCGAGGAACATCGAAAGCTCGCGCCCTGGAAACAAAAGATCGCCAACGACATCAGCGTTCGCATCGCCAAACAATGGGCTGACGGCATTATCGCCGAGTGCGGTTTAAAGGGATGAACAACAGCATACCGCGCGGCGTCATTTTCGGTTTTCTGTCGTGGCTGTTGCCATGCGCATTGACGTTTGTTGCGACGCCGATTGTCGTGAAGCATCTCGGCACGGCGGATTACGGAATTTATGTGCTGGTGCTGGGCGTCATCAGTTATACGTTCGCCTTTAACATCGGGCGCGCGATTATCAAATACGTCGCCGAATTTCACGCGACCAATCGAGACGACCGAATCAACGAAGTTTTATCGGCGACTCTGATTTTAAATTTATTGGTCGGTTCATTCGGCGCCGGGATTTTGCTGCTGCTGACAAACGATTTGGTGACCGGCATTTTACAAATCGAACCCGGTTTGCAGTCCAAAGCCGTTCCGTCTTTGCAGCTCGGCGCTTTGACGCTCGCGTTGTGGATGATCGGGCAGATTTTTAGCTCGGTTTTACAGGCGCTCGGACGATTCGATTTGTTTTCGCAAATCACTTTTGCGATCAGCGGTTTGCAAACTCTCGGCAACGTCGCTCTGGCTTGGGCGGATTACAGCGTCGTCGTGCTGCTCTGGTGGAATTTGCTGACGATTGTTTTGAGCGGAATCGCTTTTTATTTTGCCGCGCGGCGTCTTTTGCCGGGATTCCGCTTAACGGTTATTCCGAGCCGTGAAATTTTTTTGCTCGTCTGTAGATTCAGCTCAGGCGTCGTCGCGTATCAAATAATCGGCAATCTTTTGCTGATTTTCGAGCGCGCCTGGGTTACGCGCCGGCTCGGAGCCGAGAGCTTGACGTTTTACGTCGTGCCGATGATGCTGGCTTTTTACATTCATCATTTTGTCGCAAGTCTGACGCTGGTTCTTTTCCCTTTGACCAGCGAAGTCGCGGCGCAAGCCGACAAAACGCGCCTTCTGACAATTTACGAGCGAACGACGAAATACATTTGTCTGCTGGTGGCGTTTATCGCGGTCACTGCAATGACCGCAAGCCGAGAGTTTCTGAGTTTATGGCTCGGAGCCGAGTTTGCCGAGCGCTCGACTTGGATTTTTGTTTTTCATATTTTTACTTACAGCCTGATTGCCGTCGGAATTATCACCTGGCAAATGGCGGACGGTTTGGGTGTTCCGAAGCGAAACGTTTTTCTCTCGTTGTCGTGGATTTTAACCGCCGTTCCGCTGATGATCTGGCTTGAACCGCAATTCGGCGCGGGGGGCGTTGCCGCCGCTCGTTCAATCAGCGTGTTGAGCATTCCGGTTTCGATTTTTCTGATTGAAAAATATGCTTTCGGCAGAAGCTTGAAGCGTTTTTGGGGCGAGAGCTTGTTGAAATTGTCAGCCGCCGGGGCGGTCTGCGCGGCAATCGAATATTTCGCCTTGATGAATTTGGCGCGCGGCTGGAGCGGCTTGATATTGTCGGTCTTTATCGGTGCGGTTGCTTTTTTCGCGGTCATTTTAGCGACCAGATATTTGACCGGCGAAGAGCGGCGCTGGTTTGAAAGTTTTATGAAACGAGCCGTCGCCGCTCGCGCGCGGGCGTAAATTTTTATTGAAATTCAAAACAGGCTCACAAGTGAACAGGGCAAGCTGTAAACTGTCAACTTTCAACTATAAACTGTCTGGCAGAGAGACAAAGGTTTTATGCAAGACAGTTTATAGTTGAAAGTTGACAGTTTATAGTTGCGGCAAATTCTTTTTGTGAACGTCCGGTTTTTAATTTAACGAAATCTAATGAAACCCGGCTTCGATCAAAAATCCGCGTTTTGGCGCGATAAAATCGAAACGCGAGACCTGATATTTTTTATTATCGGCTGCGTTTTTATTTATCTGCATCTTTTCGCGCTTCCCGCGACGCCGATATTTTACGAGGAAGACCATCTTTATTTCCTCCACGACGCCTGGCGAATGTATGAAGGCGAAGCGATTTATAGAGATTTTTTTCAAATAATGTTTCCCGGCGGGCAGCTTTTATATTTGTTGCTGTTTTACATTTTCGGTACGAAGTTTTGGCTCGTCAACGCGGTGATTTTTCTGCAAGCTTCCGCCCACGTTTTGCTCGCTCTGGCAATTTCAAAACGTATTTTCGGCTCAAGCTGGTTTGCATATTTGCCTCCCAGTTTGTATCTGTTTTTCGGATTTCGGTGGTTCGGGATTGACGGCACGCATCGCGTTTTAAGTCCGATTTTTATTTATCTAGCGGTTTTTATCCTGCTCAAAAACAGAAGCCTTCAAAGGCTTATTGTCGCGGGCGCATCGTGCGGCATTGCCAGTTTTATCACTCAGCAACGAGGCGTTTTAGCAATCGGCGCAATCGCGGTTTTTCTCATTTATGAAGCCTTTAAAAATAGAAAATTTGGAAAAGACTTTCTTGTCGCCGAACTCGTTTTGCTGGTTTCATTCGGTTTAACTCTGACAGTTCTAATTTTGCCTTTTATCATTTCCGCCGGACCGCAAACTTTTTTTGACTACACTTTTTTCTTTATCAGAAACTATGTGCAGGATTCGACCGGAAATTATCTTTCTTATTTCAACAACGTCAGGAAAATCTTCGAGCAGGGCGTTTTATTTTCCGCCGTCACGATTTTTTACTGCGCTTTGATTCCGTTCGTCTATCTGATTTCATTTTTTTATCTCTGGCGGCAGAAAAATAACCCGAATTTGAAAGCCAAAAGCGAGATTTTTTTGATTACGCTCGTTGGATTTTTCTTAACTTTAGGAACGTTTGCGCCGAATCCGTACAGATTTTTTCAAATCGCAATTCCGGCTTTGATCGTTTTGGTCTGGCTGATTTCTCAGCTTAAAATAAAATCAGAATCGGTAATTCGCGCCGCCGTCGCCGGGCTAATAATTTTGGGCATGGCACTTGCGTTTCGGCTGCAAACAAATTGGGAAAAAAATATTTTGGCGGCGCGCACCGGAAACATAGCATTTCTTTCGCCCGTCGTTCTTGAGCGTTACAAATGGTTGTCGGAAAACACAGTAGAAAACGAATATGTTTTTGAAGTTTATCAATGCGCGGTTAATTTTGCGTTGCAGCTTAGAAACCCGACGCAAGTGACTTTTTTGTTAAATACAGGCTACACTCCCGTTTGGCAGGTAACACAATCAATAGAAAATTTGGAGCGGAAAAAACCGAGATTTATCATCTGGGACGGAGCTTGGACAAGAGAATTGGAGACAATCGAAGAAGGCGAGCATTTAGGACCGCTTTATGATTATTTGCGGCAGAATTACGAACTAAAAAAAGAGTTTACGCCTTACAACAATCGTGAAATGCAATTATGGGAAAGAAAACAATAAGCGAGCTGGGAATAGTCGAAGAAAAATTGGCGGCTTCTCAAAACGGAAAATCGGAGATTGAATTGTCGGTCGTAATGCCCTGTTTGAACGAAGCCGACACGCTGGAGGTTTGTCTGCAGAAAGCAGGTCGCGCGATGCGCGAACACGACATAAAAGGCGAAATCATCGTCGCCGATAACGGCAGCACGGACGGTTCAATCGAAATTGCCCAGCGAAACGGGGCGCGAGTGGTGCACGTCAAAGAAAAGGGCTACGGCAGCGCCTTGATGGGCGGAATCGAAGCTGCGCGCGGCAGATTCGTGATTATGGGCGATGCCGACGACAGCTACGATTTTCTTGAAATCCCGAAATTTGTCGAAAAGCTGCGTGAAGATTACGACCTCGTTCAGGGATGCCGCTTGCCTGGCGGCGGCGGACAGGTTTTGCCGGGAGCGATGCCTTTTCTGCATCGCTGGTGGGGAAATCCGATGTTTTCCAAAATGGTTAGGCTCTGGTTTAACGCGCCGATTAACGATACTTACTGCGGACTTCGGGGTTTTACGAAAGCTCATTACAACAGTCTCAATCAACGCTGCACGGGAATGGAGTTTGCGACCGAAATGATTATCAAGTCGAGTCTGTTCAAGGCGCGAATCGCGGAAGTCCCGATTACGCTTCACCCGGACGGACGAAAATCGCATCCGCCGCATCTGAAAACTTTCCGTGACGGCTGGCGGACGTTGCGTTTTTTTCTGATGTACAGCCCGCGCTGGCTGTTTCTCGTGCCGGGATTTTTGCTGATTCTTCTCGGCGCGGTCGGTTATTTCATCGGTTTGACGGGAACTTCGGTCGGGCGTGTGACTTTCGGTTTGCATACGGTTTTGTTCGGCAGCCTGGCGATTTTGTGCGGTTATCAATCAATTTTGTTCGCCATCTTCACCAAAACTTTCGCTATCAGCGAAGGACTGATGCCGGAAGACCCGCGATTAACCAGGTTTTTTGAAATCGCCAATCTCGAACGCGGTTTGATTCTGGCGGGAGCGGTTTTGTTGATCGGTTTGATTTTGCTGCTTATCGCCGTCAATCAATGGCGTTTAGCCGGTTTCGGCGTTTTGGATTATGCTTATACGATGAGTTTCGTCATTCCCGGCTCGACGCTTGTCGCGCTGGGTTTTCAAACGATTCTTTCGGGATTTTTTGTGAGTATTTTGGGAATGAAGCGAAAATGAAATTAACAGAGCTGCGCAATACCTCAGAACTGACTGGGGATCAGATTCAAAATTTCTGGGAAGAAGCCTACACCAGATTTGAAACGCCCGAACAGGAAATCCGAAAATTTATTGGTCGGCTGAACACTCTCGGACAAGCCGAGTGGCGGCGCGACGCGCAGATTGTTGATATTTTTAGCGGGCGCTGCAACGGAATCCGGGCTTTGGAGCAGCTCGGTTTTACAAATTTGGAAGGAGTTGACATTTCGCCGAATCTGCTTTCGCAATATGAAGGAGCAGCCCGACTTTACACAGCGGATTGCCGCGATTTGCCGTTTGAGGATGAAAGCCGCGACATCATAATAGTACAGGGCGGGCTTCATCATTTGCCCGAATTACCGAAGGATTTAGATCGAACTTTAGGTGAAATTCGTCGCGTTTTGCGCCCCGATGGGCGTTTTGTGATGGTTGAGCCTTGGCTGACGCCTTTTTTACAATTGATTCATTTTTTGAGCGAGCGGAAAACGGTTCGCGCCGTTTCAAATAAATTCGACGCTTTTGCTACAATGACGCATTACGAGCGTGACACTTATTTTCGCTGGCTCGGCAAATCCGGTGAAATTACGGCTTTATTAAAGCGGCATTTTGACGAATTGTATCTGCGAAAAACGTTTGGAAAATTGTTTTTCGTGGGAAAAAAGCGAACGGTTTAAGCTACCGAGCCTGGTTTTCCGAATTAGAAAATCAAGTTTTGAAACATAATGATTGAGACAACAAAAATAAACTTCTCAAAAGTAAAAACCGATTCGCGGTTCGCCTTTTTATCGGCGGCGCTGATTTTGATGATCGGTGTCCCGGCGGCTGCCGTTTTATGGTTTTTGTCGGACGAGAGTTTTTGGCGCGGCGCGTCGAATATGTATTTGCTGCCGTGGATTGCCGCAACCGCGCTTGTCGTGCTGTCTCCGACGGCTTATTTGCTTTATTACAAAAAATTCGACCTTTTCCATCCGCTCGTCCACGCGGCTTGGGCTTACTGGTTTCCCGCGTTTGTCGTCGGCGGTTTGGTAATCGCTTCCGGATTTCTATACCCGTATCAAATGCTGCTGATTGCCGACCCGGAAACTGACTTTAAGTGGACGTATATTTACATAATAATCGGCTTTCTCGGATTGATCGCCGGATACTCGCTTCCGTTCGGAAAACGCTGGGGCGCTTATTTCAGCCGTAAATTGCCCGCCTGGGATTGGCAGCCGCGACAGGTTTTGCTGCCGGCAGTCGTTTTTCTCGGCATCGGGTTGTTTTTCTATGTCAGCGCGTTTCTTTCGGGTGTCGTCGGTTTTAGTACGATTGACGTTGCCGACGCTTTCGCCTCCTTAAATTATATGCTCTCGCTGCTCTCGCTCGAAGCGGGATTTCTGGTGGCGATGTATGTTTTTAAAGCCAAAAGAATTACGCCTCTGCATCTGCTCGCGTTTCTCGTCATCCTCATTATCGTCGTTTCCCGTTTGAGTCTCGGCGGCAATCGGGGAACTTTACTGATGATCGTTTGTCTGCTTGCAATGGCTTTTGTTTATTCGGGCAGAAAAATAAAGCTTATGCACGGAGCTTTATTTGGCGTCGTTGCCATTTTAGCAGTGCTCGGCGGAATGATTTACGGCACGACGTTTCGCAATCTGAAAGGAGCCGAAGAGCGCACCGGAATTGACGAGCAGCTTAAAATCGTCGAGCAAACTTATGACGCGCTGACAACGCAAAAATCAGGAAAGGTTTTGGACGAAGCGTTTTACAACCTCGGCGAGAGAATTGACGGCGTTAGCTCCGTCGCGGTCGTAGTTTCAAATTATGAAAGACTAAAGCCATTTGAAAGCGCGCACGGAATTGAAAACAACATCATCACCGAATTATGGACAATGTTTATTCCGCGTTTTCTGTGGGCGAACAAGCCTTTGATTTACGACGCGCGCGCGTACAGCGATTTATATTTTAATTTCAGCGGAAACTCTTACGCGATGACGCCGATTTCCGATTTGCTCAGAAATTTCGGACCCATCGGAGTTCCGCTCGGATTAATGATCGTCGGATTTTATCTGCGGTTTGTTTATGCGCTGCTGATTGAAGATCAAACGGTCACCATCGGGCGCGCGACCGCTTATTATATGTTCGTCGGTGGTCTTAACTACGAAGGCTATTACACGATGGTAATCCTCTACGGCTGGCGCATTTTGTTGATTGTTTCCATCACTTTCATCATCACGGATTTCTTTTTAATCCGCAAAAAAAGCTTGTAATTTGCCGAAATGGAAACAATTGTATTCACCAACGGTTGTTTTGACATCCTGCACGCCGGTCACGTTGATTTGCTGACAAGAGCGCGCTCACTGGGAACAAAACTGATTGTCGGGATCAATTCAGATAACAGCGTCCGCCAAATCAAAGGCGCGGCGCGCCCTTTTGTCGGTGAAGCGGGAAGAGCCGCCGTTTTGCGCGGTTTGCGTGCTGTTGACGAAGTTGTGATTTTCGACGAGCCGACGCCGCAAAGAATCATCGAAAAAATCAAACCCGACGTTTTGGTCAAAGGCGGCGATTGGAAAACGGAAGAAATCGTCGGCGCGGATTTTGTGCTTGCGCGAGGCGGCAAAGTTTATTCACTGCCTTTGTTAGACGGCTTTTCCACGACGGCGATTAGTGAAAAAATCATTAGGGAAACAAATCAGTCCGAACCCGAAACTGCTGAAACATCTTTGCAAACCAACAAGGCAAACATCGAGATTGCGCGGCATTCATTATCATCCCACAAAGCGGTTTTCGATTTGTTGTTTAAAAACGAAATTCCGGCAATCGTTCGCACAGCCGAAATGATTGCGGCGGCTCTGAAATCCGGCAATAAAATTTTGCTTTGCGGAAACGGCGGCAGCGCGGCGGACGCCCAGCATATTGCGGCGGAGTTTGTCGGGCGTTTTGAAAAAGAAAGAAAAGGATTTCCCGCAATTGCTTTGACGACTGACAGTTCAGCGCTCACGGCGCTCAGTAATGATTACGGTTTCGAGCGAGTTTTTGCCAGACAAGTCGAAGCATTTGCAGCGTCAGGCGACGTTTTAATCGGAATCAGCACCAGCGGAAATTCCCCGAACGTTTTAGCCGCGATTATGACTGCTCGAAAAACCGGCTGTACGACAATCTGTTTAACCGGAGCGAAGGGCAAAAAACTTGCCGGGCTTTGTGATGCCGCAGTCATAGTTCCTTCGGAACGCACTTCGCGGATTCAGGAAGGGCATTCGGCAATCGGGCATTTGTGGTGCGAAATTGCCGACAATATTTTAATCTCTTAAAAATTTATATCAATTACAAAGTGAATAAAAAGGCTTTAATAACAGGAATTACGGGACAAGACGGAAGCTATTTAGCCGAACATCTTCTTGATTTAGGATACGAAGTTCACGGGCTTGTGCGGCGCGTCGCGTTGGAAGACCCTGAGCGCAGATTTACCCGAATCAGACATCTTCTCGACAGAGTGACGCTACACCCTGCAAGCTTGGAGAGCTATCCGAGCATTTTTCACATTGTCAGCAAATACGATTTTGACGAATGCTATCATCTCGCGGCTCAGAGCTTTGTCGCCGAAAGCTTTGCCGACGGATTTTCGACAATGAACACGAATATCAACGGCACGCATTATATGTTAGCCGCGCTGCGCGAGCTGCGCCCGAAATGTCGTTTTTATTTTGCCGGTTCGAGCGAAATGTTCGGCAAAGCGCAGGAAATACCGCAGCGCGAAGCCACGCCGTTTCATCCGCGCTCGCCCTACGGTATCAGCAAAGTCGCGGGTTTCGACCTGACGAGAAACTATCGCGAAGCTTATGAAATGTTTTGCTGCAGCGGAATTCTTTTTAATCACGAAGGTCCGCGTCGCGGTGTGGAATTTGTAACCAGAAAAATTACAACCGGAGTCGCCCGGATTAAATTAGGGATGGCGGCGGAATTACGTTTGGGCAATCTCGAAGCCAAACGCGATTGGGGACACGCGGCAGATTATGTTACCGCAATGCATTTGATGTTACAGCAGCCCGAACCGGACGATTATGTGGTCGCGTCCGGTGAAACTCATTCCGTGCGCAAATTTTGCGAGCTGGCTTTCGATTGTGTCGGGCTTGATTATCAAAAATATGTTCACATTGACGAACAGTATTATCGCCCTGCGGAAGTTGATTTGCTCATCGGGGATTCGACAAAAGCGCGGAACAAGCTCGGCTGGAAACCAAAATACACCTTTGAAGAATTGGTTAAAGAAATGGTCGAATCCGATTTGGAATCAATCGGCGCGGGGCTGAATAAATAGTTTTTGTTGATGAAAAATTGGCGAAAAGTTTTGGAAAAATTTGCCGAGGTTCGAGTTTTGATAATCGGCGACGTTATGCTCGACCGTTACTGGTGGGGAACCGTCTCGCGCATTTCGCCCGAAGCTCCCGTTCCGGTCGTTAAGCTGGAGAAAACCGAACTCAAAGCGGGCGGCGCGGCAAACGTGGCGGCAAACATTTCAAGCCTCGGCGCAACGAGTCTGCTCATCGGTGTTACCGGCGAAGATGAATGCGGGCGTGCTTTGCCGCAAATTTTGGAGCGGCACAACGTAGCTGCAAAACATTTAATATCTTTCTCGAATCGTCCGACAACTACAAAAACCAGAATTGTAGCGCACAATCAGCACGTCGTCAGGATTGACGAAGAGCAGGCTGCGCCTCTCGACGCCAAACAAGCGCAAATTGTTTGGCAAGCCGCCGATAAGCTTCTGCCCGAAGCCGATGTCGTCGTTTTATCGGATTACGCCAAAGGTTGTTTGTGTGATTCGGTTCTTTCCAGCGTAATCGAAACGGCGCGAAAATTGAAAAAGATTGTTCTGGTTGATCCGAAAGGCAAAAACTACGAGAAATACAAAGGCGCGACTTTGCTGACGCCGAACAAATCGGAAGCCGCCGCAGCATCCGGCGTTGATATAACGGACGAGCGGACAATCATCGAAGCCGGAAACCGTCTGCTCGAAAATCTGCAAATAGAATCTCTTCTTATCACGCTCGGCGAAGAAGGGATGCGACTTTTTGAAAAAGGAAAGGATTCAAGACATTTTCCGGCGATGGCGCGGGCGGTTTACGATGTGACGGGTGCCGGCGATACTGTAATTGCCGCAATGGCTGTTGCGCTCGGTGCTTCGCTTGAGATGCCCGAAGCTGTGAAAATGGCAAACGCTGCGGCAGGCTTAGCGGTTGAAGAGCTTGGAACGACTCCGGTTTTCGCGGCGGATTTAGCAAAAGCGCTGGAAAACGAAACGGGAGATAACGGTGAAAAATGAGAAAAAAGAGGATTGCCGTTCTTGTCCCTGATTTATCGGTTCCGACCGGAATTTCGGTTGTTGCTAAATTTTTGTACGATGTTATAAACGACTCGGGAAAATACGAAGCCGATTTGATTTCGCTGGCTACATCCGCAACTGACGGGGACAGCGTGAGGCTCATTAAGCCTTCGAGCTGGTCGCGCGGAGTCAGCGTATCAAATCAACAATATGAAGGCGCTGCCTATCGTCACGTGGGCGCAAATCTAACCGAAGTCGAGTTTCAACGCTATCGTCCGCGCAAAGCATTAAACTCGGTATTGCGCGGGTATGATCTTGTCCAAGTTGTCGCAGGCAGCGCTCCCTGGCTGCTGGCGGCTAAAGATTTCGGAGGGCGCGTTGCGCTAAGTGTTTTTTCAAAGTCAAAAGTCGAGCGCGAGTCAATGATCCGTCGAGCCAAACAACCCAAGAAAACCTGGTTAAAGCTGATGACGCAAATCAACGCCGGATTGGAACAAAAAGCGTTTCAGAGAGCGGACACGATTTTTGTAAACAACATTTGGCTTAAAGATGAACTGGAAAAAACTTTTCCAGATAAAACCGTTTTTGCGCCGCCCGGAATTGATACTGATTTTTTTACGCCCGCCGCCAATAAAACCGAAGATTATATTTTATCAGTCGGACGTTTCGCAGACCCGCGCAAAAATGTGCGGCTGCTTTTTCGCTCATACAGGATTTTAAATGACAGCTTTCCCGAAACTCCAAAGCTGGTTTTGGCGGGACAAACCGCTCCGAGCGATGAAGATATGGCTGAAGCGCAGCGGCTCGGAATTGTTGATAAAATAGAAATTTTAACCTCGGTTTCCAAAGAGAGTCTGCGCGAGCTTTATCAAAATGCCGCGCTTTTTCTGCTGTCTTCGGACGAAGAAGGCTTCGGGCTGATAATTGCCGAAGCGATGGCTTGCGGTTTGGCGGTCGTTGCGACAAAGTGCGGCGGACCGGAAGTTTTAATTTTAGAAAACGAAACCGGTTTTTTGACGCCCGTCGGCGACGCAGCCGCGCTTGCCGATAAAACCTCGTTACTTTTGACAGACAAGAATTTGCGGGAAAAATTCGGCGCGGCGGGGCGTAAACGGGCGGCGGAAAATTTTTCGCACTTTGCGACCGGAAAAATTTATCTCGAAAATTACGAGCGTTTGTTGAATTTGTGAAGGAAGAAAAGGCGAAAATTCTGATTTTGTCCGATTTTTATTTGCCCGGTTTTAAAAGCGGCGCTTTGAGAACGATTGCAAATATGGTCGAGCGAATGTCGGACGAATTCGATTTTTGGATTCTGACCGGAAACCGCGACAGCGACGGCGATCAGAGCAGTTTTGCTGATGTTAGGTTAAATCAATGGCAGCCGGTCGGCAAAGCGACGGTTTTTTACGCTACGCCTGACCAGCTTAATTTAAAAAATATCCGCAAAATCGTCGCCGAAGCTGCGCCGGATGTAGTTTATCTGAACAGTTTTTTTTCCGCTCTGACGGTTAAATTTCTATTATTGCGGCGGCTCGGCAAAATCGGCGGATTACCGGTTGTGCTGGCGCCGGAAGGCGAATTTTCAAAAGGGGCAATCGCTTTAAAAGCGCGTAAAAAAAAGTCATTTATGGTTTTGGCTCTCCCGTTTGGATTGTATGACGATTTAATCTGGAAAGCCGTTAGTAGTGATGAAGAAGAAGACATCGTAAGAGAAATCGGCGGGCGAGGCGAAATTATAATCGCCGCCAATATGCCGCCGCGAACAATTCTCGAAAATTTTAAAATTGAATCTAAACCGCCTAAAAAAAGCGGCGAAGCGCGATTCGTTTTTTTGTCTCGGATCAGCCAGAAGAAAAATTTGAAATTTGCTTTAGAGCTTTTGAAAAACGTTTCCGGGCGTGCGACATTCGACATTTACGGCTCAATTGAGGACGAAAAATATTGGGCGGAATGCGAAAAGCTGATTGAAAGGCTGCCGGAAACAGTTAAAGTGAATTTTCAAGGAGCGGTTTCTTACGAACAAGTTGCGGAAACGTTCGGAAAGTATCATTTTTTTCTTTTTCCGACACTCGGAGAAAATTTCGGTCACGTCGTGATCGAATCGTTAGCCGCCGGAACGCTTGTTGTTTTGAGCGACCAGACGCCCTGGCGGAATCTGGAAAAAGAAAACATCGGCTGGGATTTAACCTTTGACGATGTTTCGATTTGGCGTAATGTTGTGCAGCGATGCGTGGAAATGTCTGAAATGGAATTTTACGAGATGGCTAATTCGGCACGCGGTTTTGCAGTTAATTGGCTGGCGGCACCGGAAATCGAAACGGCAAATCGGCAAGTTTTGAGGAGTGCGGTTGAAATCTCGGAAGTTAAAAAATAGCTTGAAGTGTCGCCGCTTCGACGGTTCAAGCTTTACTGGAAGAAAACAGATTGAAGTTTTAATTATAAATGTGTTTCAGCTTTATATTATAGTCGGAAGAAATAAAATCATTTTATGAAAGTATTGACGATTTTCGGAACGAGACCCGAAATTATTCGGCTAAGTTTGGTGATGAGTCTGCTCGATCAACACTCGCAGCATATTACGGTTCACACAGGGCAGAATTACGACGAAAGTCTGAGCGACGTTTTTTTGCGCGATTTGCAGGTTCGTACGCCCGATTATCATCTGGGCGTACGTTCGGCGAGCTTTGGCGAACAAGTCGGACTCATTTTGTCTAAAACAGACGAGATTTTGGAAAAGGAAAAGCCGGAAAAAATATTGATTCTGGGCGATACGAACAGCGCGCTGACTGCGATTGTCGCCGCGCGGCGCGGAATCCCGGTTTTTCATATGGAAGCCGGAAATCGCTGCTACGATGACCGCGTACCCGAAGAAGTAAACCGGCGGATAATTGATCATTCGAGCCGGTTTTTGCTGCCTTACACCGAGCGCAGCAAGGAAAATCTCGTCCGCGAGGGAATCGAGCGCGACCGCATTTTTATTACGGGAAATCCGATTAACGAAGTTCTCCTAAATTTTAACGAGCAAATCGAATCTTCTGAGGCGATGGAAAATCTCGGCGTCGGCAAATACGAATATTTTCTGGTCACGCTGCATCGCTCGGAAAATGTTGATTTACCGGAGCGTCTGGAGAAAATTCTGCGGGGGTTTCAGCTAGTTGCGGAAAAATTCAATAAGCCGATGCTGGTCAGTCTGCATCCGCGAACAGCGAGCAAACTGGAACAATTCGGAATAAAACCGAACACGGACAAAATCAAGCTCTTAAATCCGCTCGGATTTTTCGATTTCGTCAAATTGGAGAAAAACGCGCTCGCGGTTTTAACCGATAGCGGGACGGTGCAGGAAGAATGCTCGATTTTCGGCGTTCCGAATGTGACTGTGCGGGATGTGACCGAACGACCGGAAACAATCGAAGCGGGCAGCAATATTTTGAGCGGAGCCGATTCGGAGCAAATTTTAAAAGCCGTCGAAATCGCCGTTTCTCAGCCCGCCGACTGGATTGCGCCGCGCGAATATACGGCGGAATCGGTTTCGCAAACGGTTCTTAAAATTATTTTGGGCTATAACAGCGTGCGAAAACATTTTTCGTAGACCAATTTAATTGGTAACAAATGCGGCTTTGTAGTATAACTATGTGTCTGTTTCAGCAATTCAAAAATGCGCGTCCTGATTTTCTCGCAATATTATTATCCTGAGCCGATTCCGAAACCTCACGAATTGGCTGAGAAATTAGCCGATGACGGTCACGAAGTCTGCGTTTTGACAGGTTATCCGCATTACCCGACCGGAACGCTCGCCAAAGGTTACAAGCTCGGTTTGATGATGCGCGAAAAAATCGGAAAAATTCCGGTTCTTCGGCTTTTTGAAATGCCTTATCACAGCACAAAGCCGTTTTTGAGAATGGTGAATTACCTGTCTTTTATGGTCAGCGCGCCACTCGGCGCTTTTTTCACGCCCAAAGTTGACGTGATGTATGTCTGGCATCCGCCGCTGACGATTGGGCTGGCGGCGTGGGCTATCTCAAAAATAAAGCGCGTGCCGTTTATTTACGACGTGCAGGATATTTGGGGGCATTTTACGGTTTTGTCGGGAATGGTCAAGGAAGGCAGCCTGACGATTAAAATAATTCGCAGACTGGAAAAATGGGTTTGTAGCCAAGCCGATCATTTGATTGTTCAAACCGAAGCGGGACGCGATTATTTCGTCGAGCGCGGAGTCAAAGAAGAGCGGATTGCGATTTTGCCGCATTGGATTGACGAACAGATGTTTGCCGAAGCCGGGAGCGCCGAGCGCGAACGGCTGAGGCAGGAGATGAACTGGCAGGACGAGTTTATCGTTTTATTCGCCGGAAACCTGGGAATCGTTCAAGGTTTGGATTCGGTCGTCGAAGCCGCCAGACGCATTCCGAACGGAAAAGCCAGGATCGTTTTCGTCGGCGACGGAACCGATAAGCCGCGGCTGGAAAGAATAGCCGAAGAATTAAAAGTCGGCGACAAATTGCAATTCGTTGACCGCCAGCCGATTGAGCGAATGCCCGCGTTTATGGCGGCGGCAGACGCGCTTTTAATAAATTTAAAGAAAAGCGAGTTTACCAAATTCGTGATTCCGTCAAAAACGGTCGCTTATCTGGCGAGCGGAAAACCGATTTTAATGTCGGCGGGCGGCGCGTCGGAAGATTTAATCAAAGAAGCCGGCGCAGGTTTGACGGTCGAGCCGGACGATTCGGAAAAATTGGCGGAAGCGATTGACGAAATGTGTCGAATGTCGAAAGAAGAGCTGAGCAAGCTCGGAACGAACGGCAGAGATTTTTTATTAAAATATCTGAGCAAAAATAAAGTAATCGCGGAATACGAAAATTTAATCAAAACCGTCGCCGAAAATCGCCGGAAAAAACGGGGAAACTAGGACTCGCGTTTGAGGCGTGAAAAGTTGTTTAATGAAAAAGACGATTGACGCGGCGTGATAAAAATGTTAGTTTTTCGGCAACAGACCGAAATTTATGTTATTTTTACGGTTTGAAGCGTTTATTAGATAAAATAATCAAACGGTAATGCAATTTATCGAAAGTCAAGATTTACCGTTTGGTTTTGCTTTCAGCTCATACGGAGTTTCAATCGAAATTCGCACAAATCGGTTCGATTTATTAACCGAAATTGAAAATTTGCTGCCGCCCGCAAGCTGCGTCATCTCAAGAGAAAAACCGATTGATTTTTTATTTGCGGTAATCTGGGACGATGGACAAGAAAGAATCAGCGAATTTTACCGCAATTCGGAGCAGCAGGCTTGCGACGGGGATTACTCACAGTCGCTGCATTTAATCGAAATTGCTTTGCGATTGACAGTCGCGGAATTTTCGCCGCATCTGGTTTTCGTTCACGCCGGAGCGGTCGCATTTGAAGATTCGGCTGTAATTGTTCCGGGAAGAAGCCGCGCAGGGAAAACGACGTTGACCGCAGCTTTGGTGCAAAACGGTGCTGTTTATTACTCGGACGAGTATGCGATCTTTGACGAATTAGGCTTTTTGCATCCGTTTCCAAAGCCGCTTTCCGTGAGAGAGCCTTGGGCATTTGGAAAACAGATTGATCAACCGGTAGAAACGTTTGGCGGGCGACAGGGGACAAAGCCGATTAAAGCGAAAGCAATCGTTGTGACCGAATATGAAAAGGACGCTCGCTGGCAGCCGGAGCGATTGAGCAAGGGAGAAGGCGTTTTAGAACTGCTGGCAAACACGGTTTCGGCGCGGACGAATCCTCGGCTGGCATTAAAAATCTTGCCTCGCGCCGTAGAAAATGCTTTAATTTTGAAAGGTAAAAGAGGAGACGCCGAAGCGGTTTCCAAAGAAATTAAAAAAGTTTTGACAAAAAACGCGATTTTCGCTTGAAAAAGTTCGATAAATAAACTAAAAACTATACTGCTTTTGATTGTTTGAGGAGGAAAAGAATGCAAAATTTACAAAAACCGGTTGCTCGACACGAAGGACTGGTCGTTCAGGAAATGCCCGATGAAGTGTTGGTTTACGATTTAAACACAAATAAGGCTCACTGTTTAAATAAATCTGCCGCCGCTGTGTGGAAAAATTGTGACGGCAGCAATTCAATTTCTGATATTGCCGCAATTCTAAAAAATGAATTTAAAACACCAGTCAGCGATGATTTTGTCTGGCTGGCAATTGACCAGCTCGGCAAAGATGAATTGCTTGAGCAAAAATTAACCGCACCTACTAATGGTTTAACGCGCCGCGAAGCTATGCGCCGCGTTGCGCTGGCTTCGTTGGTTGCTCTGCCGGTTGTCGCTTCATTGACCGCGCCGACTGCGGCACAAGCAGCCAGCGTTTGTTCGAACGCGGGCGCTGCCTGTACTTGTTCGACTACTAATAACGGCGCTTTTGCTATAACTTGTCCCGGATCGTTTACAGGATGCACCGGAGCTTGTGCTTGCAACAATATCCAACCGGGTTCAAATCAGGGAGTCTGTCAGCAAGCCTAATTTGAATTAAATTCTAAACAGCGTATGTTGTAAACGAATGCGCTGTTTTTATGAGTAACGGTTCGGAGCAGGAAAATTTATTTCAATTGATGACGAAGGTGCAGGCGGAGAGAATCCGCCGCGCCTTCGTTTTTTTTCGTGAACACGAAATCGAGCCGATTCTGATCAAAGGCTGGGCGATTGCGCGGTTTTATCCGAATCCGCACGAGCGTTTTTCCGCCGACGCGGATTTGGCGGTTAATCCCGATGTTTTTCCAAAAGCCCTCGAATTAAAAAACCGTCATTTGAGCGGCAAATTGCCGATTGATCTTCATTGCGGTTTGGGGCAATTCGACAACCTTTCATTTGAAAATTTGTTTGAAAATTCCCGGCTGGTCGAATTAAACGACATCAAAGTCCGGGTTTTGCGTCACGAAGACCATCTGCGCTTAATAGCGGTTCACTGGCTGCGCGACGGCGGTATTTTCAAACAAAGATTGTGGGACATACATTATGGCGTGAAAAACCGCCCGGCGGATTTCGATTGGGACAGATTTTTAGTAACAAACGGTGAAAAGCGGCGAAAATGGATTATCGCGGCAATTGCCGTCGCTCATCGCCACACCGATCTGAATGTTGAAGACACGCCGATAGCCGAAGAAGTGAAAAATCCGCGGCTGATTCCGAAATGGATGCTGCGAACGCTGGAAAAAGAATGGAACGACCCGGTTAAATTTATGCCGCTTGAACAAGTGATGGACGACCGGCGAGAAGTTTGGCGGCAATTAAAAAAAAGATTTCCGCCCAATCCGCTGGTCGCTTCGCTTTACGCAAACGCGCCTTTAAACAATTTTCCCAGGCTGCCTTATCAAATTATTAATATTTTCCAACGATTGATTCCCTCAATCAATCGAACAAAATCGCAGCTTCAATCAAAAATAAAGAAATAGATCACATTTCATAAACGTGAGATACAAAGAATTAACAGGGATGAAAGGAATGAAGGGGATATTTCTTGTTATTATCAATCCCTTTCATCCTTTTTATCCCTGTTAATTCTTTGTTTTTTGTATTTCGACTAATTGAAATTTGCATTAGAAATACCGAACTTAATTTCTTCGACTGAGATAATGATGCCAGATTATTCTGGCGGCGACGGCGCGCAGCGGTTTCCAAATTTCGCCGATTAACTCAAGCTCATTCGGGGTCGGGCGTTGTTCGAGATTTTTTACTTCCTGCGTGCCGACTATTAAACCCAAATCTCCGACGGGAAAAGCATCGGCACGGCACAGGCACATCAGCAAATAAACATCGGCAGTCCAGCGCCCGATGCCTTTGAGCTTAATTAATTCTTTTTTTACGGCGTCATCGGATAAATTCTCCAAAGCCGTTAAATCCAAATCTCCGGCGACGATTGCCGTCGCAAGATTTCTGGTATAGATAATTTTCTGGCGGCTGAAACCGCACGATTTTAATTCATCATCGGAAAGCAGTAAAAACGATTCGGGCGTAAAACCTTCGCCGATTGCTCGTTTTAATTTTTCGTAAGCCGCGCGCGCGGAAGCGAGCGAGACTTGTTGTTCGAGTACGATGTGAACGAGCGTCGGAAAACCCGCAGGTCGAATCCAAATCGGCGGCTCGCCGAAATTTTCGACCACGTTTCGCAAATCCCGGTCGCGGTCGCATAAAGCTCGGATAAAATCTGAATAATTTTCTTCGGTGACAATCAGAATTTCGTTTTGCATTTTTATTTACGATTTTAGCCAAAAAATGCAAAAATAATCCGCAATGAGCGAAAAAGAAAAAAAGAAAAAAGCCGAAGAAATAGAAAAGGCTCTGCGAAAAATGCGCGAGTTTAGACGGCGAAAGGAGAAATTCGTTGCCGCTATCAGAAAAAGTCAGAATTGAGATTTACGTGCCGGACCGCGCCGAAGCCAATTACCAAAATCTCCTGGACGCTTTTGCCGACGAATTTACCGAAGCATTCGGTGGGGCGACCGTGCTACGCGGATTTGAGGGCAGATTTTTGTCCGATTCCGGCGAAAAAGAAATCGAGAAAATGAATTTGGTTTACGCCGATCTGCCATTGAATTTGGCGGAATACCAAAATGAAATCGGCGTTTATCTCGATGAAATCAAAGAAGCAGCTTACGAAGTTTTAAATGAAGAATCAATCTTAGTAACGGCTAGAACAATTTTTCACGCTGAAAGTTAAGCCCAAAAATCGGCTTTAAGGTAATTAATCTTTTAAAACTTTAATTCGATTCGGCGGCATCCCAACCAGACAAACATCGCCGACGTTTAAGCCGATCAAGCGAATAACAAGCGCTTCGAGCTTTAATCCGTCTGCATCAAGCCGGATTCGAGTCGTCGCACCGAAATGATTGATTTCAGTAATTTCGGCTTTTAATAAATTATCTTCGGGAAATGCGGCGCCGAATGTGAGAATCAGATTTTCCGGGCGAATCATTAAAGTGACGATTTGGTTGATTGAGCCGAGCCTTCGTTTTTCGACGTTATCAACAAACAGCCGATGATCGCCTTCAATGGTTTGAAATTCGGATAAAGCCTCTTTGTTTGAATTTAGCCGCGCCGCTCGAATCAAATTGTTTCTGCCGATGAATGCGGCGACAGCCGTCGTTGCGGGTTGAGCGTAAATTTCGATTGGCGTGCCGATTTGCGGAATTTCTCCATTTTCGAGGACGGCAACGCGGTCGCAAAAAGCAAATGCTTCCTCCTGGTTTTGAGTTGCGTAAATGACGGTCGTATTTGATTCTTTAATCCAATCTTTGAGAATTTCGAGAGTTTTTTCGCGCAAACCCGGATCAAGATTTGTGAGCGGAGCATCGAGCAGCAAAAGCTGAGGCGCGGAGGCAATTACCAGCGCCAGGGCGACAATCTGCTTTTGTCCGCCGGACAATTCATCTACACGGCGCGATTCGAAATCGGAGAGTTCAAATAAATTTAAAACATCGGCAATTTTTTGTTTGATTTCATCTTTTGACATTTTGCGAGCTTTTAGATTGAGAGCAATATTTTCCCCGACACTTGAACGCGGTGATAAAATCTCGCTTTGAAAAATTGTAGCGAAACCGCGTTTTTCTGGAGCGAGGTGAGTTATCTCGCTGCCGCCGATTAAAATTGTCCCCGAATTCGGCGCGTCCAGTCCGGCAATTAAACGCAACAGAGTTGATTTTCCAGAACCGGATGCGCCGAGAAGCCCGAAAATCTCGCCTTGCTCGATTTCGAGCGAAACGTCGCGCATTATCCATAAATCGCCTGAGTGCTTAGATAAATTTTCAAGTTTTAAAAAGGACATAAAGCAAAATCAAAGACAAAATTTAAAATCCTGCAACTAACCGTTTCGCAGCGGCGTGTAAATCAAAAAGCTGCGCCGAGCAGGTTTCGCCGAAAATTTTAATCGGTAAATTTATAGAACTGAAAATAAATTTGATTGTTTCCAACATCAAATAAAAAAGATAGCATAGCGCGTGCGGCAAATGTTCGTTATAAAATTTGCATCTGAAAAGATGTTTGGAGGCGGGTTTCGGATGGAAGACGAGAAAAAAAAGAGTTTAACCAGAAAAGTTGCGAGAGTGGGCGGCTGGCAGGTCGCCAAGCGTTTGATTAAGCCTCTGCCTTTTGTTGGAACGGCTTTAGCCATCGGTTTGACGGGCTATAGCATCAAGAAAAAAGGGTGGATCAGAGGCATCGCTCACTCGGCTTTGGACGCGACGCCAATCGTCGGAACGGCGAAAAACGTCGTGGAGCTTTTTACCGGCGATATAATCCCGGATAAGCCGGACTTAGAGGGGAAAAAACGATGAAGATTTTTTCGGGGATTTTAACGTTAATAGTTTTGCTTGGAGCTTTTGTTTTTGCCGCCGAAGCGCAAACTCAGCGGCGGAAAAAAACAACCCGCCGCGCAAATAATACGACGATTAGACCGCAGTTGAATAATTCGGCGCAGATTATTGAGCCGGAAATCGTCAGCACGGCTGAAGAAATCGAAAATCAGGAAAACGGCGGGAAAATGATCGTCAATCCTTCGCCCGGAAGACGCGAAACGGGAAACGGAAAACAAACTGCTGTGCCAAACGCGAATCAATCAAACGCTTCGCGGAGCAGCGCTGCCTTGCAGCGTGAGGTAAATACGCTGCGTGAGCAGGTAAAAGCTCTGCGCGAAAAAAGCGGCGTTGAGGATTTGGAAAAGCTCAGCGTCGCGGAAGAGCGAGCGGATAATTTCCGGCGAAAATTGGAAGAGACACTTGCGCGCGAATCGGACTTAAACGCCAAAATGCAGCAGCTTGAATATCAAGCCAGACCCGAAGCGATTCAACTCGATACAGCCGTTATCGGTTCGACGCGCCCCGAAGAAGTGCGCGAAACGCGCCGCAAAATACTTGAAGCCGAAAAAACGCGTTTGCGCGAGCAAATCAATCAAGTTCAGATCACCCGCGCCAGACTCGAAACAGCGATTGCCAACGCCGACTCGCTGGTGGAAAAATTACGCGCCCGCGTCGAAGCAGACCTCTACGTTATAGATTCGAAAACGATTAAATCGAAAGATGCCGGGCAAAAGCAGCCGGAAACAACGGAACCAACCGACGACGAAGATTCGAATCCGCCGTTTTCAAACTAATTCAACTTTCGCATTGGAATTTAATGCGAAAGTTGAGAAGATGCTTTAGCAGTTTTACTTTAAGAGTCGGGTTTCCGACTCTTAAAGTTTTTTGTGAAATAATCAAAGCGGAATATTGCCGTGTTTTTTCGGCGGATTGCTGTCTTTTTTATTTTGCAGAAGAGTGAGCGCGCGAATTAATTTCGGTCTCGTGAAAGCCGGTTCGATAACTTCGTCAACAAAACCTCGCTCGGCAGCGATGTAGGGATTAGCGAATTTATCTTCGAACTCAGCGATTTTCCCTTTTCTGAAATCCTCGCCCCCTTCGGCGATTTCTTTTCTGAGCAAAACTCCAACCGCGCCTTCCGCGCCCATGACGGCGATCTCCGCCGTCGGATATGCAAAATTGATGTCCGTTCGGATATGTTTCGACGCCATCACGCAATATGCTCCGCCGTATGCTTTGCGTGTGATGACAGTAATCTTCGGCACTGTCGCTTCTGCGAAAGCGTAAAGCAGCTTCGCGCCGTGGCGGATGATCCCGAAATGCTCTTGATTGACACCGGGCAGAAAGCCGGGAACGTCTTCAAAAGTGATCAGAGGAATGTTGAAGCAATCGCAGAAGCGAACGAAACGCGCCGCCTTGACCGAAGCGTCAATATCCAGGACGCCGGCTAAAAACGCCGGTTGATTTGCAACGATGCCGACCGAAAAACCACCCAAGCGCGCAAAACCGATGACGATATTGGGTGCATAATGCGGTTGAACTTCAAAAAAATAATTGTCGTCAACAACCGTATTGATAATGTCGCGAATGTCGTAAGGCTGATTCGATAATTCGGGAACGAGTTCATTTAATTTCGCCTCGATTCGATTGGCGGGATCGGCGGTCGGGACAAACGGCGCATCTTCCATATTGTTTGATGGAATAAAAGACAACAGTTCTCGCGTCAAACGCAAGCAATGCTCGTCGTTGTCGGCAGCGAAATGCGCTACACCCGATTTTTGATTGTGCGTCATCGCACCGCCCAGCTCGTCTTTGGTGACATCTTCGTGCGTAACGGTTTTTATTACATCCGGTCCCGTAATAAACATATACGAAGTGTCTTTGACCATAATGTTGAAGTCTGTGATTGCCGGAGAATAAACCGCGCCGCCCGCGCACGGTCCCATAATGCAGGAAATCTGCGGAATCACGCCGGAAGCAAGAGTGTTCCGCAGAAAAATATCCGCATAACCGCCCAGAGAGACGACGCCTTCCTGAATTCGAGCGCCGCCGGAGTCGTTTAAGCCGATTAAAGGAGCGCCCGTTTTCATCGCCATATCCATTATCTTGCAGATTTTTTCGGCGAAAGTTTCCGACAAAGAGCCGCCGAATATCGTGAAATCCTGCGCGAAAACGAACACGGGACGCCCATCAACCAATCCGTGTCCCGTGATCACGCCGTCGCCTAAAAATTTTTGTTTTTCGAGTCCAAAATCGTGCGAGCGATGAACGACGAATTTGTCGAATTCTTCGAAAGTGCCTTCATCAAGAAAGAATTCGATCCGCTCGCGAGCGGTCATTTTTCCCGACGCTTTTTGTTTTTCAAGTCTTTTTTCACCGCCGCCCAGCTCGGCTTCGCGGGATTTTTGTCGTAACAATTCCAGTTTTGTCGTAGATTTTTGCTGCGGTGTCATAAATTTCAAAAAAAAAATTTCTTCGATTTTATAACGAAAAAGAAAAAAAGTAACAGTTTTAAACGACCAACCTGCGGCGCATAGAGCGCAAAGCCCATTCGGTAAAAATAAAAGCGACCGCGAGCAGATAAACAAACTCAAAAATGTGGCGCAGAGCGAAAGCATTGTTCAAACAAGCCCGCGCCAAATCAATCGCGCTCGTAATCGGCAAAACGTAAGCGAACGCTTGGAGCCAAACGGGGAGCATTTCAATCGGAAACCAGGCACCCGTCACAAAAATCCCCGAAAAAAAGGCGGCGAAAAAAATGTTGAAATGGTCAATCTCAAATATTTGGGCGGTTGTACCGAGTGCCAGAGCACCGAGAAAAAGCGAGCCGAGCAGCAACGGAACAAAAGCAAGCGGCGCAAGCATGGAAGACGCCGCGCCGAAAGCCCATATGATTATTAAAATAAAAACGCAGTCAATCGCGGCTTTGGTCACGCCCCACAGAATTTCGCCGAACGCGAGTGATTCGACCGAAACCGGGGTCGCCAAAATCGCGTCGTAAGTTGATTGATAAACCATCCGAAAATAAGCGCCGTAGGTCAATTCAAAAAGCGAGCGCATCAGCACTGTAAAAGCCAAAACGCCAGCGCCGACGAACGAAAGATAACTCAAGCCTTCGACGTTGGAGGCGACCAGTGATCCGACGCCGAACCCGAATGCGAAAAACGTAAAAATCGGCTCGATAATCGGCGCCACCAATTCGGTTTTCCACAAACGGCGATAAACCAGCAGATTTCGCCGCCAGACCGCATAAACGTCGAGCCAATCAATTTGTAAAAGCGCCAATCTCAAGATTTAAAGTCAAAAGGGAATAGCCTTTTTTCAATCAATCGAATTAATTCGCGCAAGCTCGCCTGCGCTTTTTCGATTGTTTCCGCCGGGTATTTATGTTTTGCAGCGTTTTCCTCGAACTCGTCCAAATCTAAGATTTGATAACCGAAATCCGGCGCAACCAAAACGTCTATATCCAAATCAATGTAAGTCAAAACGTTTCCGCGCAGAACGGGCGGCAAATTGACGTTACAATAAAAATTTCGCAGCTCACCCTCCGGCTGGTGAAATCGAAAAACATTGTACCAGCGATTTTTCCAATAAAACTCGTAAGAAACTGTGTTGGGTCTGATAACGCCGAGAAGCGGATGTTTTATTTCATCCGGGAAAATTCCGACAAACTCCCACAATTCATCATTCTCGCCAATTAGCGAGCAATCCCAACTGCGATGAATCGAACTGTCGTATTTAAGTGCTTCGACTCTTATTTTTCGATTTTTCATTAACTATAAAATAGAGGAAACCCTTTATTTTTGACTTATTAGACCGCAAACAGTTTTCAGCATTTCTAATTTTCCTCGTTTTCGGTCAACTGCAAAAAAACGTCTTCCAAATTTGAAGGACGAACGATCATTTGCCGCGCATTGTAAAAAGACATTAAAGGCAGCAGCTTTTCAGCAGTTTCGGCAAAATATAAATGAGTCGAGCCGCGCGACGCAGCGCGGACGCCGTTTTCTGACGAAAGCAGAGGAAAAGCGGCGGCTTCACGCACTTCGAGCGCGTATTTCGACGCTTCTTTTTCGATCAACTCGCGCGGAACTCCTTCGGCGACAATGCTGCCTTGCGATAAAACCAGAAGGCGCTGACAGAGCTTTTCGGCTTCGTCCATATAATGAGTCGAAAGCAGGATCGTCAGATTTTCCTCGCGACGCAATTCTTCGAGCTTTTCCCAAATCTCCTGCCGTACATTAGGGTCAAGCCCGGTCGTCGGCTCGTCGAGCAGCAAAATCCGCGGGCGATGCAGCAGGGCGCGGGCGATCATCAGGCGACGTTTCATTCCGCCGGATAATTCGTCAATCCTTGAACCGGAACGATTTTTGAGTCGGATAAAATCGAGCAATTCGTCAATTCGATTTTCGGTTACGACGCTTTCCAAACGATAATAACCGGCATAAACCCGCAGATTTTCCCGAACGTTCAAATCCGGGTCGAGATTGTTTTCCTGCGGAACAACGCCAATCAGGCGGCGAATCCGGCGGTCTTCGATTTTAGCGTCAAAGCCCTCGATTCGTAATTCGCCGCTCGAAAGCGGCGAACGACAGGCGATCATCCGCATCGTGGTTGATTTTCCCGCCCCATTGGGACCGAGAAGTGCAAACGTTTCTCCAGCCGAAACCGAAAACGAAATGCCGTCAACGGCGCGGCGCTCGCCGAAAAGCTTGGTCAGATTTTCCGCTTCAATCGCTTTTGCTGCGGGCATTGATTACATAATGATAAAGGCACAGAGCTTATTCTTTATATCTCACTCTCTCTGTGCCTTTATTAATGTTTTAGTCGTAATGGCTATAACTTTAACCGCGTCCGCTTTTCTTCCAATCGGACAAAAATTGTTCGACGCCGGCATCTGTCAAAGGATGTTTGACCAGTTGCAGAATCACTTTATACGGAATCGTCGAAACGTGAGCGCCCATTCGCGCGGATTCAACCAGATGCATCGGGCTGCGGATGCTCGCCGCGAGAACCTGTGTTTTCCAACTGTAATTGTTGTAAATCTCAACGATTTCCGCGATGAGCTGCAAACCGTTGTGCGAAATGTCATCGAGTCTGCCGATAAAAGGCGAAATATAAGTCGCCCCGGCTTTCGCCGCCAGAATCGCTTGTGATGCCGAAAAACAAAGCGTGACGTTTACTTTAATGCCTTCGGAATCGAGCGTGCGGGTTGCTTTCAAACCGTCGAGCGTGAGCGGGCATTTGACGACCACATTCGGAGCGATTTTCGCATATTCGCGTCCTTCACGAATCATTCCTTCAGCGTCTAAGCTAGTTACTTCGGCAGAAACATCGCCGGGCGTGATTTGGCAAATCGCCGCGATATGTTCTTTGAAATCAACGCCCGCTTCTTTGGCAATAAGGCTGGGATTTGTCGTTACGCCATCAATCAGTCCCATTTCGGCACATTCCCGAATTTCGTTTAAATTAGCCGTGTCTATAAAAAATTTCATAAATCTTCCTCCGTTATACTTCTGATTTTCTAACAGGATTGCTCAAAACACCAATTCCTTCAATCTCAACTTCGACCGTCTCGCCGTCTTTTAATTGACCGACGCCGGAAGGCGTACCAGTGGCAATCAAATCTCCGGGTAAAAGCGTCATCTGATGCGAGATATAACGTATCAATTCGGGGATGGGAAACACCATTTGATTTGTGTTGCCGCTTTGTCTGAGAGAGCCGTTGACGCGCACCTGTAGATTGATATTCAACGGATTTAAATCGGTTTCCACAAAAGTACCGACCGGACAAAATGTGTCGAAAGATTTGGCGCGGGTAAATTGAACGTCTTTTCGCTGTAAATCTCTGGCGGTTACATCATTCAAACAAGCGTAACCGAAGATGTAATCAAACGGATTTTCGTTTTCGCCGAGATTTTTGGCGATGCGTCCGATAACGACAGCGAGTTCTCCTTCATGTTCAACTTGTTTTGATTGAGGGGGAATAATAATTGGCTCTCCGCCGACAATGAGTGAAGTCGGGGCTTTGAGAAATAAAAGTGGTTCTTTTGGAACTTCGTTACCAAGCTCTCGAGCGTGTTCGGCGTAATTCCGCCCGACGCAAACAATTTTCGAAGGCGAGACAGGCGGCAAAAGACGTGCATCTGACAACCCAATCGCCGCACCAACCTGAAAATTACCGGCGAAAACGTCGCCCGCAGAAATCGGCTCAATCAGCTCATCAGTAAGAACGCCGAATTGCGGATCTTTTGAATTTTTGGAAATAAAACGACATATTTTCATAAGTTTAAGGTACCAATTCGGAAACAATTTCAGAAGGCTGGCTCTGGTTTCCGGCTGAATCAACTGCCGCAACGTAATAATAATAT
>DASWLV010000261.1:0-3850 GCA_036400075.1 Pyrinomonadaceae bacterium | reverse complement strand
TAGTATCCGATGGAATACTGGCGCCGGAGTTCGTTGGCAATATTGGAAAAAGCACCGCTCAGATTGTTAAGAGCTTCCACGGTTCTGCCACCGCTGTTGCGGGCAAGTTCTTCCAAATATCTTTTGCCGGCTTCGTGTTCCTCGCGAGATGCAGGACCGAGTAGAACGTTTCTTCCCCCTATTGTGACACTTGTCCTACTGCTGCCTACCCCCTGCTGTTGTTCTTGCTGCGTTTGTTGCGGTTGCGGCGGACGATAAGTGTCATAACGAATGGGGTAAATAAGTGCATCCGTCTCCTGGGCATCATGAACGGTAGTTTGGTAACTTGCTCTGTAAGAGGTAGTGTCAACGCCGTCGGTAAAAAGCACGACCGCTTTCCGACCTTCAATTTGTTTGAGTTTCCGGTTTATGACAAAGTCGACGGCTTCGAAAAGGCTCGTTCCGCCGCCGAAGTCGGTCTGGAAAATAGCTTCCTCAAGAACCTTACGGTCGTTTGTGATGGGACTCAGGACGTGAACATTTTCGTCGAAGGAAACAACCATCACTTTATCCTCCGGACGCAGTTGGTTGATGAAGCCGATCGCCGCATCTTGTATTTCATCAATATGATATTGGGTTGAAGGGCTTACGTCGATCAATAAAATGATGGTAAAGGGGGATTCGACCGATTGAAAATATTCGATCTTTTGCTGGACACCGTTATCGAAGATTTGAAAATCCTGCTGCTCGAGGTTGGAGATGAAACGTCCGTCCCGGTCAAGAACCGACACGGGCAGCATCACAAGGTTAGTTTCAACTTTGATGATTTCGCTGTCCTCCTCCTCTTCGGTAACAGGCTGTTCGTTTTGCGTGGAAGGTGCCGTACGGCTCTTCGAATTACCGTCAATCAGAACAGGAGGGGGTGAAGCGGTGCGATTGTCTTTGATGTCACTACTCTGTCCCGAATTATCGTTTATTACAGGAGGACGTTTGTTTGAGTTTTGGGTGGATGAATCGGTTTGACCAGTCGTTATCGTTCTTGAAAGAGACGGAGACGGAACTATCCTTGGTCGGGTAATTTTGTCTGATTGCGCTAAAGCGAAAGTGCCTAAAACAAAAAGGAATAAAAGGGACGCCGCAACTTTTTTCATTTTAATTCTCCGGTAAGAACATTGTCCTGTTTATCGAGTTCGCTCACAAACTTCGATTATAGTTTAATAACGAAAGATGCTTGGAAATAAACACAAGGGGACCTAGATGTGGGGCGCCAATAATCTACTATCCATCTGCTAAATATTCGCAATTTCGTTGTGAAAATTAAAGTCAGCACTTAGAGAAAAGGGTGTCTTAAAAACGCCCCTTTATGGCACAGTAAAAACAAACTAAAAACAGTCTCATAAATCATACGTTTTTGAGACTGTTTATTTGTTGATTCAATGATATTTAACCCTGATTTTTAGGGTATAGCCATTTTAAGCGTTTTGTCTCATCATTCGTCTCATAACCATAATCCCAAAACTCTTCAACATTTTGGATTTATGAGACACTTTCTAATCACCTTTTCAATTTGCCGAAAATATTTAGCTGTTAGCACTACACCATTAGGACACTACCTTTTTGTTCTAAGTATTGACAAAATAACGGTAATTATCTAAATTCTTCTTTCTACTCCTCGTAGCAAAACCTTAAAATTCGGAGAAATAAAAATGAAAACTCACCTTTTGCTCTTTCTTGTCCTCGGACTGTTGATTTCCCCTGTTTTTGCATCAGCCAAAGACGAATGGACGAGCGTTAAATCGAAAAATTTTGAAATCATCGGCGACGCCGCCGAAAAAGATATTCGCCGCGTGGCAACGAAGTTTGAACAATTCCGCGAAACGTTTCGCAAGCTTTTTCCCAAAGCCAATTTCGATTCGGCGATTCCGACGCGGGTGGTCGTTTTTAAAAATTCCCGCACTTACAAGCCTTTTAAGCCTGTTCGCGCCAACGGAAAAACGGACGAAGGGATTGCCGGATATTTCCAGCCGGGCGAAGACGTAAATTACATCACACTTTCAGTCGAGGGTGAAGACCAGGAAACTTTCGGCACGATTTTCCACGAATACGTCCATTTTATGCTCGAAAATAATTTCGGGCGCTCGACCGTTCCAGCATGGTTTAACGAAGGTTTGGCGGAATATTATCAAACATTCGGCATCGAGAATGACCAGAAAGTCAGTCTCGGCAAGCTTCAGGACGTACATCTGGTTCTTCTAAATGAGAATAAATTAATTCCGCTCGAAACTTTTTTTGCGATTGACAACTTCTCTCTCCACAATCAGGGAAATCACGGCAGAAATATTTTTTACGCGCAGGCTTGGGCTTTGCAGCATTATTTGCAGCAGGGAAACAAAGGCGCGCGTCGGGGGCAATTATCCAAATTTATCGGTTTGCTGCAAGCGAACAAATCGCCGCGCGAGGCTTTTCAGGAAGCGTTTCAAACCGATTATCAAACGATGGAAAAAGAATTGCGCGATTACGTCGGGCGGCGTTCTTTCAATTACGAAACCATCACTTTTAAAGAAAAGCTGACGTTTGACGCCGAAATCAAATCCGCACCGATTTCCGATGCGGAAGCCAACGCTTTTCTCGGCGATTTGCTGCTGCACACTCATCGTTTGGACGATGCCGCCGCGAGATTGCAGCAGGCGATTGCCGCCGACGACAAATTGGCGATGGCGCACGCTTCGATGGGAATGACCAGAATGCGGCAGAAAAATTTTCCCGAAGCCAAAAAGCATTTGGAAAAAGCCGTTGCGCTCAACGCAAACAATTATCTGGCGCATTATTATTACGCATATGTTTTGAGCCGCGAGCCGATGGGCGGCGAAAACGGTTATGTCTCGCGTTACGAATCAGGCGCGGCTGAAAAGATTCGCGGCTCTCTGGTTCAGGCGATTAAGCTCAAACCGGATTTTGCCGAATCATATCGTTTGGCGGCTTTCGTTAATCTGGTCAACAACGAAAATCTCGACGAAGGAATAACGCTGCTCAAACGCGCCCTGCAATACGAACCTGGAAATCAATGGTTTGCGCTCGATATGGCGCAGATTTACGCGCGTCAGGAAAAATTTGACGACGCCAGAAAGATTGCCGAAAAGATCGCGGCAACCGCCGTCGAACCGGAATTGCGTTCTGGTTCGCAAGCGATTTTAGGTCAAATAAACTCCATGGCTGAACAAACAGCGCATATCAAAGCCCTGAAAGAACGCGGTGATAATGTAATGGTAGTCGAACAATCAGAAGCGACGACGCCGGAAGAAGCGATGAATTCAGCCATCAATCAGGCTCTCAGAAAACCGCAAGCCGGAGAAACGCGCGTTTTGGGTCATTTGACCGAGATTGAATGCGACTCGAAAGGTCAAGCCTTTGTCGTTCGCGCAGACAATCAGACGCTTAAACTGCGTCTCGGCACAGCACAAAGCCTGCTGCTGATGGCTTTCACGCCCGAAATGAACGGCGGGCAAATCAACTGCGGCGCGCGCAAACCGGAAAATTTCGTCGTCGCCACTTACAAAACTGCAACCGACGCCAAAGCAAAAGCCGCAGGAGAAATAGTCGCGCTCGAATTTGTGCCGAACAATTTCAAGTTAAAGCAGTAAAACAAAACGTCTCAAAAATAGTTCCAAGCGTTCTGAGTCCCGACTTTAGCCGACTAAAGTCGGGACTCAGAAGATCCAAATCCGATTTTTGAGACGGCTTCTAGTTAATTTCAGCGTTTTCGCTTAAAAATCGCGCTTTTATTTCCGGCGTCGGCATCATACAAACTTCCCTTTTACCGAACAAACGATAGCGATTGCGGGCGAAAAGGCGATAAAAGAAATCTCTCGCC
>DASWLV010000260.1:0-31364 GCA_036400075.1 Pyrinomonadaceae bacterium | reverse complement strand
GCTGGTGTGAACTTCAAACGGAATCCAGGTGTTGACCTTGCGATATTTGTACAAAACGCCTTCGGGTCCGATTAACAGAGTCGTATTAAAAAGCGCGTTTTTCCATCGCGGATCAATTTCGAGCATCGTCCCGGTTTGAATATAAATGTTATGCTCGCGCGCTTTTTGTTCGAGCAGCTCGGTGTGTTCGTTTGGAATCCGCACGGCGAGTTTTTTAGTCAATTCTGCTGCGGTGGCATAAACCGGCGCGGCGTGTGCGAATTCCGGGAAAACAACTAATTTGACCGGCAAAAAAGGCGCGCTGCCCAAAACCGCCGAATCAATCATTGACAGCATCCGCGCGGTGTTTTGTCGCATCTCGCTGCGTTCGAGCGGATTCGGCAAATCTGTTTGGCAAGCGGCAACCGAATATCTGATGTGCTCCATAAGAATCAATTACGAATTTCAAATTACGAATTACGAATTATTTTAATAGCGATGCTTCGATGCGGGGGAGAGATTTTTTTACGGTTCGGGTTGTGAATTCTTCATAAATCCGGCGCTTTTCTTCCGTCATCGGAAATTGTTCATCCGCGTCGTAAGGATATTTTTTCATCGCTTTAAACGGCAGCGGCAAAACCGCTTCCGGGCTGCCCGAATTGATGTCCATTTCTTTGCTGTAACCGTCGGCGTAAAGCAAAAACGTGCGTTTTCTGACTTGCGGCAAATCGGGCAGTGCCGGAAAACTCAAAACAATTTCGTCGCCGGTTTTCGAGATGATGAAAACGTCGTCAATCTGTTCGAGCAGCGGTTTGACATCGCCGAGGCGGGTGAAATTGCCGCTAAAATATTTCCAGCGCTCGTCGTGAACAACTCTGTCATAATTTGCGGCAATCATTTCGCCGTATTTGATTTCTTCGGAAAAACCGCGCTCGCGCAAGTCAGCGCGAACGGGCAAGAGTTCGGTTGTTTTCACCTCGGCTTGTTCCGAAGTGTCAACGGCGATTTTGTCCCAGTATGTTTTAAAATTTGTGATAATCCGAATCTCGCGCGAATCGGTCAAAAACTTGCCGGTCAAATCCACAACAACACTTTGCGGGCGACCGATGGAAATTCCGATGCTTTCAATCGCGGTCTGCCATTCGCCTTTTTCATTTTTGACTTGCAGTTTGGGTAAAAACAGAGACTTGCCGCTTTGCGCGGCGGCAACGTTATCCGATGAAAAAGCGTAATCCGTCCAGCCGGTCAACAGGAGCAGCGTTCTGCCTTGATAATTTTTCTTGTCGTCCAGTTTCAAAGTCAAACTGTGCGGCGCTGCATAACCGCGAATGTTCAGCGATTTAAAAGAGTCGTAGAATTTGCGGTCAAGCTCGGAAACGGCGGGCAAAACGTCTCCCCCGCTGGAATTAACGGCAGCTCGCGGCGCGCGAGCATTCTGCGTCGTATATAAAATTCTTTTGCCCGCAGTCGGAATTCCCAAACCTTCGTTCGGATAAACTTCGCGGTCGGCGTCGTGTTCGACGGCAATTAACTTTACCTTGTCAACAAACAAAACTTCTTCAAGCTCATTTGTCACGCGGATTTCGTAACGCCCGTTTTTCGGTTTTAACTTGTCCGGTGCGATTCTGACAAACTCGTCGGAATCGGGATAGTGATAAGTTCCAGCCGCAGCCCAGTTGCCCATTTCGCCCCCGCCGAGAAAGTCTGTAATAAACTCAAATCGCTCGCCGTTCCAGGCATATAAGTATGGACACGACGAAGGTTTTCGATCAAGCTCTTCGATTTTCAGCGGCTGGTTGTTTTTAGCTGTCCGTTTTTCCGGGACAATAGGGAAGTCAATCTCGGCTTGAACGACTCCCGAAGTCCAGATGACTCGCACAGCGTCAGGCTTTTCGCGTTTACCCAATCCGAAATGAATGTTTGAGGGAGCGGGCATCGGGCTGGCGGAATAACTTTCGAGCTTTTGCGCCAGACTTCCCGCCCGCAAATCAACTTTTGCGCCGATGCCCGTCCGATTGCTGGCGCGCCCCTGCAAACGGATAATTTCCGAATTGTTTGAATTACCGCCGATGTTTCGCAAAAAATGCAGGCTGCCGTTTTTGCCGTAAGCGAATAAATCAATGTCGCCGTCACCGTCAATATCGCCCGATAAAATGTGCCTCGATTTTACCGGCGCGTCGTTCGGGTCGGTTTTGATTTTAAACGCGGACGAATCGGCACTGCTCCAGCCGTCGCCCAGATTGCGCGCCAACACAAAACCTTTTCTCGTGTTGGCAATCAAATCGAGCAAACCGTCGTTGTCATAATCCAAAAATTGCGCCGAAAGGGAGTTTTCAGTTCCCGCCGGCGCGGGTTTTAACGTAAATTTGCCGCGTCCGTCGGAAACGGCAAACACGCCTCCTGCATCGGCTTGACCGAAAAAGAAATCAATGTAAGCGTCTTTGTTAAAATCGCCCGCCGCGACGCACGTCCAATCGCCATTTCCGGGCAAACCGACTTCATCGGCTACGTCTCGAAAAGAACCGTCGCGCAGATTGCGAAAAAGCTGCGGCTTTACGCTCCGGTTAAGTACCAGCAAATCTACATCGCGGCGATTATCGTAATCGGTAGGAACGACCGCTACCGCCCCGCTCGCAATATCAATCTTCGCCGTTTCCGAAACGTCGGAAAAAGTTCCATCGCCGTTGTTGCGCCAGAGACGATTCGGCGCAGGTCGCAATCTGCTTGAGCCGTTCATAAAACCGCCGAGAAAAATATCCAAATCGCCGTCGTGGTCGGCGTCAACAAATGCGCCTGCTAGTGAAACGTCGGAATATTGCGGCAATTTAGCCGCGACTGTATTGTTTGTGAATCTGCCCTTTCCCGCGTTGCGAAACAGCAAGCCTTGTCCGTCGCCGAAAGCGAGCAAATCAGTCAACCCGTCACTGTCGTAATCGCCTGCAATAATGCCGAAAACGTAAGTTTCAAACGGCTTTGCCAAATCGCCCGCCGTTCGAGTTACGTCCACGAATCTTCCGCCGTCATTACGATAAAGGCGCAGCGGCGCGGCGCTGGCGGTGAACTGCGCCAAATCCAAATCACCGTCGTTGTCAAAGTCGAAGAGCGTCGCGGGGCGCTGCTTTGTCTCATTTGTTTGCGGCGCGTTTTTTGAATTACGAACGGGTGATTTGACGATTGATAATCCGATGTTCACGTTTTGAAAAAACACTTTCGGCGGCGTTTTATCAACCAATTCGCTTTCCGCGCCGGTTGAAACAAGCGCTTCGGCGTAGCGTCCCTGTTCGAGATAATTTTGCCCGATGCTCGTCGCCGCGCCGGATTGACGGAGGCTCTGGAACCGCGTCATTAATTGCTGCCCTTCTTCGCGTTTGCCCGCGCGCAAAAGTGCGGTCGCCAAATTATAAAGTGCAGTTGAGTTGTAAGGTTCGGCGGCGATGGCGATGCCAAAAGCGGCGACTGCATCGTCATATCGCCGCTGCTGCATATAAATCTGACCGAGATTGACGTTCGCGCCCACATCCGTCGCGTCAATCGTCAAAACTCTCTTAAATGCGGAAACAGCGTCGTCTGCGCGGTTTTGAGTGCGGGCGATTAAACCTAAAATATAAAACGGCTGCGGATAGTTTGTAGCAGTTTCGGCGGCTTTTTGCGCCTCTGTTCGACTGCTTTCGTAATCGGGCAAGTTGAAAAGCGCGATGGCGAGATTGATGCGAGCGATTTTTAGATTCGGATCAAGCGACAGAGCCTGTCGAAAAGCCTCTGCGGCTTCCTTGTGGTTAAATTGTTCGAGCAAAGCGACGCCGCGGTTGTTTGCGCGATAAGCCTCTTCACGAGCTTTAAAGGCGACGGACTGTTGATTAACTTGCGCGGAAATTCTTTGGTACAAAAAACAGATTGAGCTTAGAGCGACTGCGGACAGCACGAAAGCTGAAATCCAAAGACGAAAATAAAATTTCATAAAACCTGCTTGCTCGATTGAGGACACAATTTTCTAAAATGACAAGACCGACGTTTTTCAATTATAAAACAAAAAACGTCGGTCTGAAGAAAAGGCGAAAACTGTCAACTATCAACTTTTAACTGTCCACTGTTTGTCAGAAATGTTTTCCCGTTCCAGTTTTTGCAATTTAGTTTACAGTTTATAGCTTATTGTTGACGGTTCTTTATCTCGGAACTGCCGTTCCGTCAAAATAAGCCTGAGTTTTCGGAAAAACGAACATCGCCACCTTGCGTCCTAAATCCAATCCCGCAACATTATCGGCTTGAATGTGATAGCCGCCCATCACGCGGGAAATGCCAGCCATTTCCGCCGTCGCCGTAAAAGTCGGCAAATCGAGCGCGACATCGCAGGTTAGTTTCGCGTCCTGCGGCGATTGACCGAGCCGCATCTGGATTTTTTCGCAGGCAAATTCTGCTTCGGTCAACTCGCCGGCTTTGCGTTTTTCCGTTTCGCCGAAACGGTCGCTGCCCGTAAATAATTCCAGAACTTTCGCGCAAGCGGCGCTGACCGTGCTATGACCGGAAACATAGCCGGGAAACGGCGGCGTAATGAAATTATAAGGCGAATACGGATGCCATTCTTCGGCGGGCATTTCGACGACGCCTTTGCCCGGTCCAGCCCAGCCCTGTACTTTTTGCCCTTTGTAATAATGGCGAACAAGCGTCCACGGACGCGATGAATCGTAAAAGCGTTTCGATTCCCAAGCGGCGATAAAAGCGTCAAACGCCACGTTTCCGACCGCGAAAAATAATTTTACGTCTTTATCAATATCGTGTTTATCGCGCTGCGAAACGGCTTGGGCAAATCTGAGCCAGTGACCGGATTGCCCGGTCGAGCGCGGTCCGTCGCGCATAAATTCGACAATCGCTTTTTGTTCGGGCGACAGCGCGGCGTTAAAAGCGAGAACTTCGTCAATTTCTTTTTTGAGCTGCTCGGAACTGACTTTCGGCGGCGGCGGCGGGCGAAACTGGTCGCCGCGTTCGAGCGCAAACGGCTTGACGCGATACCAGTGCGGCGTCAAAAAACCGGGCGTCGCGGTTTTGCCGTTTCCTAATTGGAAAATAATTGGCTGCCAGCAATCAGGGTCAATGATTTTGTCAACGGAATTGATCGGGCGGTAAAAAGTGTAATCCGAATAAGGCTTGCCGTTGGAGCCTAATTCGTCGCCAAACTGATTTGCGCCGTCGTGTTTGCGATATTCGACAACAGCCGCCGCCGCAGCATTTCCAACGCCTTGCGGTTTGGAAAGATCGGTCGTATTGTCATTCGGATCAAGCCCGCGCCGCCGCATTTGCCCGGAAAGCCATTCGGCGTCTTCTGGAAAAACAAAGAGCATTGCCCGATACGTCGCGTAAGCAACTGCTTTATCTTTGTTAGTCGAAGTTCGTTCCGATTTAGGGCGTCGCAATTTATCGCCGAGCCTTGTGCCGACCGCCTTTTCGTCGTAAGCCGCCCAGGCGTCGTACATCGCTGTGACGATAATCATTAACATCCGGGAGCCGACCGTAGGGCGCGGCGCAACGCGCTCGTGTTCGCGCGCGGTGGCTTCTAGCGCAACGTCGAGCCATTCGTAAGCGGCGGATTTGACGTGTTGAGTTTGAGCCGAAATTGTTGCCGGTTTATTGGCTTGCGCAAAAGCTCGCGGCGATGAAACCGCGCTCAAAATCGCGGTTATCAACAAAACGGAAAACCAGTAGCGATGATTCATAAATGAATTTAAAGTTATTTATTGGCTTTTGTCGGAGCCGGTTGTTTGACAGCCGCTTCGCCGATTAAAGCGGCAAACTTGCGCTGCGTTTCAGACGACCAGCCGGGAATCAAATCTCTAACAATGCCTTTTTCGTCAACCAAAATCGAAAGCGGCACCGAATAATCGTCCGTTGCATATAATTGCTCGATAGCGCCGACGCCTCCGACGAAAATCGGATAATTAACGCGCCGTCTGGCGACATAACCGCGAACGTCTGCGTCGGGCTGCGCGTCAACGTTCAAACCTATTAAATCAATGCCTTGCGCGGCGAGTCCGGGGCGCAATTTTTCAAGCTCAGGCATTTCTTTGGCGCAGGGCAAACACCACGTTGCCCAAATGTTAATTAACGTTTGGCGTCCGGGTTTGAATTGTTTCTGCAAAGAACTCGCCGACCTGCCGCCGACTGTTTTCAAGGCAAAATCCGGCAGCGGCTTTCCGATTTGAATTTTCAATCCGCGCGCAAAAATTTCGGCTTTGGTTAAAGGATTGGGCAAATTAGCACGACCGAGCGAAACGGTTTGCGCTTTGCCCGTTCCGGCTTTCAAAAGCAAAGTCGAACCGGAAACGGCGTTTTCTGCGTCGAAACGCTCGACTTTGCCGTTCGACCAGGCGACTTCAATCCATTCGGCGCGCTGGTCTTTGCCTAGTCCGAACAGGAGGCGCGGATCGTGCTGCGAAACGAAACCCGAACCGCCCGATTTTATTTTCGTCAGCGTTCCGGCTGAAGTTTTGACGCGGACGATTGAACCGAAAGCGTCGCGCCCCGTTTCTTTTCCGCCTTCGAGTGCGACGCGCAGAAAATTGCCGTCCTGCCCGACGTTGTTGCGGAAGAGCAAATGCGATTGCCCCTGAATCGTCGTCGAAAAAACGTCTAAATCCCCGTCGTTGTCAAAATCCGCGAAAACTCCGGCTCGTCCGTCCGAAATCGAATCAATTCCGGAAACGCCTGAAATATCGGTAAATTTTTTCCCGCTCAAATTCAAATAAAGCGGGTCGCGCTCATAACCGCTAAAGGAAAATCCCTGTCCGAAAATAAGTTGATTCTGGTCTGAGCGGAGCGCGCCTTTTTCTTCTTTTCCGTCGTTTGAATGCGTCACAACTTGACGCCAGAACTGACTTCAGGTGTCTTTCATAGACTTGCCGGAAATAAAGCCGTTCGGCGTGTAAATGTCTTCCCAGCCATCATTGTCGAAATCAATAAAGCCGCCGCCCCAAGCCCAGCCGCCGGAAAAACCGCCGACTTCCGCCGTTACATCTCGAAATTTCCCGTCGCCAGTATTTTCGTACAAATTATTTCCGGCGGCGAGCTTTTTCAACACATTGTCTTTTGCGCTCGAATTCGGAAACAAACGAGTTAAAATCCGGTTTCCGGCGGTCGAACTCATATTTGTGGCGTGTAAATCGAGCCGCCCGTCGTTGTTGTAATCTCCGAACGAAACTCCCATTCCGTTGCCCGGATCAAGCACGCCGCGTTCTGCGGCTTCGTCAACAAAACGGTCGCCTTTGTTAATAAACATCGCCTTTTCGCCGAAATCGTTGGCGACGTACAAATCAATTTTGCCGTCGGCATTGACATCCACAAATTCCGCCGCGTAGCTCCAGCGTTTATCGTCAACGCCCCATTTTCCGGCTTCTTCTTTAAAGCTGCCGTTGCCTTGATTAATGAACAAAAGATTCGGCGTCCCGTTTGTCGCGCGAAACCACGAATCCGGCGTGATTTGCCCGTAACGATTGTATGAAGTGACGTAAACGTCCAAAAAACCGTCCGCATTTACATCGCCCGCAACCGCCGAAAAACCGATAGATTCTCTCGCAACTCCCGCTTCGAGCGAAACGTCAGTGAATTCCAGTTTCCCGGTTTTCCGAAACGAATTTTCGAGCAGAATTTGCTGACCGACCGACGAGATAAAAACGTCCGAATCGCCGTCGTTGTCGTAATCGAAAACGAGCGGCGCTGTTCCAGAGGCTAAAATTTTAACTCCGGCTTCTTCCGAAGCGTCGCGGAAATTGCCTTTGCCGGTGTTTAAATAAAGATAATTGCGATTGGCGGCGGTGACGAAAAGGTCAATCCAGCCGTCGTTGTCGAAATCTGCGGCAGCCGCGCCGTGCCAGACAAAATCGCTGTTTTCGGGCGTTCCGTAAGACGGCAAAGTCGCACCGATTCCGGCGGGAACTGCGACTTCGGAAAATAAATCCTTTTCGGCGACGACCGAATCAAAGCTCAAAAGCTCGAACGAATCGAACTGCCAATGTTTATTCGCGCCATAACGAACGTTTGCATTAAACGCTCCGCGCGCCCATTCTCGCTTGCCTTCCGTGTCGCGCCCGATGACATAAAAAGCAATTCGTGCGCGACCGGACGCACCGACTTTAGCTGTCGGCTGTTCCGCGCCCAAAACTGCTTGCGCTTTTTCATCGAAATTTGCTTCTTTGACTTTGAAACGCGCGTCTTCGATTTCGGAAAAATGGGCTAAAAATTCAGACCAGCCGTTTAAAAAATCTTTTTTTGTTAATTTATTTTGATTTGCGGCATTTTGCGGGGCAGTTTGCGCCGCAGTTTCCCATTTGTGAACGCCGAGCCATTTGATCTGATTGACGACAGACGCAGGACGCGATGGAAACGTCTGCGACGCGAGCCGAGCCGGAAAATATTCCGCCGTCAGCGCCGCATCGCGGTCGCGCGCGGCAACCGAAAGCTCTAACAAATCGTTTGCCAGCGATTCGGACAAATCCTCGATAATTTCCAATCTCGAACGGTCAACCGTTTGACCTTTATTTGCAGTTTGGATTGTCGAGGAATTCGGATTTTGCGCGAACGGCGCAACGCGAGCCGCGTTGATTAATAAAGCGAGCGCGCAGGCGATTAACAATAGTTTTTGCGCCGAAAAAATTGGACGGTTCATTTTGCTAAGTTTGATGCTTTGTAAGGAATAGCTTGTGCTATTTTCCGCCATTTTAACCCGTAAAAATCGGTTTGACAAATTCAAACACCTCATTCTTTCAAATAATCATAATCTTTAGAGCGGTTATGGAATCAGTGAACGGTTAAGTCAGACATCACAGTCAATACCACGAACGGTAGTGAGCGGGTTTATTCATTAACCCGCTCACTACCGTTCGCGGTACTGACACGGATATACTGTGTTGATTCGCTCTATTGCCAAATTTAACGGTTAGGAAAATTGATTTTTTTTTTCGATAAAGTTATAAACAAGAAGCACCCGTACAAATCCGTTGTTATCCTATAAAAAACAAATTGGGCGCATCAGTAATTAATAAAATCTAAAAGGAGACCGAGGATGTTGTTAAATCCTAACGCCGGACGTAGTTGGCGCAAGCGTTTGTTTACGCTAAACGCTTTATTTTTACTTATTTTCTCCGGCGCGGTTTCGCTCGCAAACGGCTTGCCGCCCGACGCGCCGATTTTAATCAGCGAAAAAGATTCGACGCGCGCTTTGACCATGCGACCTACGAAAAAAGGTTTGGACACAAAAATCAGAGTTTTTAGACCCGGCACGCAAACGCTCGTGACTTTGTTTGTGACGAATCTGGATTTGCTGCCCGGCGAAGGCGCGGGCGCTTTTCGCGCCGATATGGAAGACGTTTTGAATCGCCGTTATCCCTTAACCGTGGTTTCGCTCGACAAAACCGACCGCGAAGGGATTTACGCTTTAACGGTTCGCCTCCACGACGCAATCGGCGATGTTGGCGACGTTTTGACGCGCGTTGCCTGGCGCGGAATGTCGAGCAATCGCGTTCGGGTGGCAATCGGACACATCGGCGACGGTTTGAAAGACGACGCAGACGCCGTTCCGACTCCGTTGCCGGAAAAATCATTCTTGCCTGTCGCAATGAATTCTCTGTCTGCCGAATCCGGCGGCGACCGGATTCGTTTTATGGAACAAGCGGCTTTCGGTCCGAGCGCGGCGCTTGATTTGCGACTGCGGCAATTGGGTTTTCGGCGTTGGATCGAGGAACAGATGGCGGACAAAACCGACGGCAGCGGCACAGCCAGATTTTCTACATTTCCTTATCCAAACGTGTTTCCGCGGCAGACCGATAGCGCGTTGGGCTGTAACGTCACATCGCAAACGCTTTGTTTGCGCGACAATTATTCAATGTTTCTGCTGCAAAATTGGTTTTATCGAGAGGCGCTCTACGGAGAAGACCAGCAATTGCGGCGCCGCGTATCCTGGGCTTTGAGCCAGATTTGGGTAGTTTCCGGGCGCGACATAATGCAGTCGGGGCGAATGCTGCCTTACATCAAAGTTCTCGACAAATATGCTTTCGGCAATTACCGCGATTTGATGAGAGAGATGACCTTAAATCCGGCGATGGGGCAATATCTCGATATGGCGATCAGCACGCGGCAAAGTCCGAACGAAAATTATGCCCGCGAGATTTTGCAGCTTTTCAGCATCGGCGTTGATATGCTCAATACAGACGGAACGCCGGTTTTAGATCAAAACGGCAATCGCATTCCGGCTTACACTCAGGAAACAATCAATAATTTCACCAAAGTTTTTACGGGCTGGACTTTTTGTAATTCCGGCTGCCCAAATTCGCAAACCGGCATTCCCAATTACCGCGATCCGATGGTCGCTTTAATTGCAACAAATCACGACACGGGTCAGAAAACGCTCTTGCGCGGAACCGTGCTGCCCGCCGGACAAGATGCCGAGGCGGATTTGCGACAGGCTTTGGATAATATTTTTTATCATCCGAACGTCGGACCTTTTGTTGGAAAGCTGCTGATTCAACAGCTCGTCACGAGCAATCCGAGTCCGGCTTACGTCGGGCGCGTCGCGGCGGCTTTTAACGATAACGGCGCGGGTGTGCGCGGCGATATGAAAGCGGTTATAAAAGCGATTTTGCTCGACCCGGAAGCGCGCGGATCGGTTAAAACCGATCCCGATTACGGCAAGCTGCGCGAACCGGTATTGTTTGTGACTAATCTTTTGCGACGTTTTGGCGTGCAATCCCAAACGGTTACAGCGACCGGCGCTCAATGCAACGGGCAAAGCGATGGGATAATCAATGGTGTTTCGAGCGCTGTTTTCGATCAGGACGTTTTCAATCCGCCAAGCGTCTTTAATTATTATCAATTGGACGGAACGCTGCCGAACACAGATTTGTCCGCCGCTGAGTTCGGCATTTTCTCGACCGCAACGGCTTTGAAACGAGCAAATTTCGTCAATCAGATGGTTGAGCCGCAGGGAAATCCAAATGCGACGGGAATTTTGACGAATTCTTTCGTCGCCTCGCCGAATTACATCCCCTGCGGGACGAAAATCAATCTGGATCGGTTTCTCCAATATGCTCAATCGGACGAAACCGGGAGCTATTTGGTTGAGCAGCTTAACCGGGAAATGCTGCACGGCACAATGTCCGCGCCGGTTCGCAGCCATATTTTGACGGCGATTCAAGCCGTTTCGCCCGCTCTGGCGTACAAGCGCGCCCGCACGGCTGTTTATCTGACGGCGACTTCATCGCAATTTCAAGTGCAGAGGTGAGATAAAAATGAAAAAATCGAGAAGAGAATTTTTGAAATCGTCTTGCCGCGCACTTTCGATGGCGGCTCTGGCTTCGCAGATGCGGCATTTCGGGCTGGTCAACGCGCTGGCGCAGGAACGTTTGAAAAGCGAATCGGCAAACAGCCCGGATGCCGAATATAAAGCTCTGGTTTGCGTTTTTCTCAATGGCGGCAACGACAGCAACAACACCGTCATCCCCAATTACGACGAAGGTTACAACCAATATGCGGCTGCGCGTCAGGCGCAGGGGCTGGCAATTGCGAGAGCGAGTTTGCTCCCGATTACTCCGCCCGCAATGAGCGGGCAGATTTACGGTTTGCATCCGGCTGTCGGCGAATTAAAAACACTTTTTGACACCGGCAAAATGGCGGTTGTCTGCAACGTCGGTACACTCGTTCAGCCTTTGACAAGACAGCAATATCAATCGGGCGGAGCGCGCCCGCGCCAGCTTTTTTCGCATACCGATCAAGCCGATCAATTCCGAACCGCAATTTCCAGCTATAACTCAAGCACAGGCTGGGGCGGCAGAACCGCCGACCGAGCCGCCGGTTTAAATGCCGGAGCCTTAATTCCGATGGTAACTTCAATATCGGGTTCAACGGTTTTCAGCACTGGTAACGCAAGCTCGCCGCTGATAATCACGCCCGCGCCGATCCCGCTCAATCAGGTATTGACTTTAAACGGTTTTGGCACAGCCGCCGACGAGCTTGCCCGCCGCGCCGCGATGGACAAGCTGCGGCAGGAAGATTTAAGCCAAACGCTCGTTCAGGCGACCAGCGTTTTAACGCAGCAAGCCATCAACGTCAGTCAGCAACTCAGTCAAGACCCGACTTTGACCGTAACTTTTCCCAATACCGCGCTCGGAAATCAATTGCGGCAGGTGGCGAAGCTGATGAAATTTCGCACTCAATTAAATATGAGTCGCCAGATTTTTTATGTGCAGCTTAATAATTTTGACACTCACGGCGGGCAATTGACGATGCACCCGAATCTATTGGCTCAACTCAGTCAGGCGTTAAAAGCGTTTTACGATGAAACGCAGGCGCAGGGAATTGCCAATCAGGTGACGACGTTTACGATGTCGGATTTCAGCCGCACGCTCAACCCGTCGGGCGCAGGTTCAAGCGTCGGCACTGACCACGCTTGGGGCGGACATCATTTCGTCATCGGCGGCGCGGTCAATGGTGGAAACTTTTACGGCAGTCCGACCTCTAACGGAACGATTTTCCCAACGCTCGTCAGCAATGGACCCGACGATGCGGAGAATCGCGGGCGCATTATTCCGTCGGTCGCAATCGAGCAATACGCCGGAACGCTGGCGCGCTGGTTCGGTCTTTCCGACGCGGACATTCCGCTTGTTTTCCCGAATATAGCCAATTTTTCGACCTCAAATCTAGGCTTTATGGTTTAAAAGAAAAATTTACTACAGAGACACAGAGGCACAGAGATTTAAACAATAAAAATCTCTGTGCCTCTGTGTCTCTGCGGTGAAACCAATTATTGAGAGTCGCTGACGAGCTTTTTCAGATCGGCGGCTTCGTCAATTTTATTTTCCAATTCTCGCAACACTTTGGGCGCGCCGTAATTATGGATGACTTTTTTCGTCTTGCCTTTGAGCGAAATCGAAGTAGTCACGGGCGGCAAATCCGCTATTCGCATTCCGTTTTCGTCGGTTTCGTATTTATCTTTTAAAGAAAAATAATTGATGCTTTCAAACGCTTTCACCAATTCCTGGACTTTTGCTTTTGGAATTTTGAACCGTTTTTTGCCTTTGACTTTGACATTCTCGACGCCGTTATAAATTACCGTCCCGTCGCCCGAAATCTGCGCCGAATAAATCGGGCAGGTGCCGTAACACGCTCCTCTTTCAATCGTAATCAGAACTTTGGAATCCGATTTTTTCTGCGCTTTCGCATTGGGAGAGAAACCAAAGAAAACGAGCGTCGAAAGCAGGAATAAAAAAACGAACGAAAGATTTTTCAAGTTAAATTTCACAAACATCGTTTATTCGATGCGGCTTTTTCAGTTTTCAGGCAAATTTTACTTGTCGAAAGTTAAATTTCTGACAAAAGTCCAATCGCCGCTCGGTTCGATTTTGAAGTTGCCGACGCCTTTTGACGCGACGATCACATTTGCCGGATACCAGAGCGGCAGAAGCGGCACATCGCGGCTGACGATTTCCTGCGCTTGCGCGTAAAGCAGTTTGGCTTTTTCGCGGTCGGTTTCGTTGACAGCTTTGCTGATCAGATCGTCAAATTCCGGGTTGCTGTAACGAGTCCGATTCGAGTTTCCAATCTGGCTTGACGCGAACAAATCGCGGAAATAAATCGGGTCATGATTGCCGCCGACATACCGCGCCGTCGTCATTTGATATAGACCTCGTTTGAGCTGATCGAAAAACACGCCGGATTCCGCCGTTTCGATTTCCACCGGAATACCGATTGTTTTTAACTGATTTTGAATCACCTGCGCATACTGGCTGGTCGCGGCGTTTCCCGCAATAATTTTAAATTTAACCGGCTGCGAAAAACGAATGCCGTTCGCACCCGCTTTAAATCCTGCTTCGTCGAGTAATTGCTTCGCTTTTTCCGGGTTGAAATCGTATTTGACGCCCGGCGCATAAGCCCACGAGGTTTCAGGCAAAATCGAATAAGCCAGCTTTGCCTGACCGAAAAGCAAATTGTTGATTATCTCTTCCCGGTTAATTGCATAAGCCACGGCTTGGCGCACTTTTGGGTTGTCGAAAGGTTTATCCTGCGTGTTAAAGCTCAGATATTGAATGTTAGCGCCTGGAAATTGCTGAACGTTAAAATTTGAATCGTTTGAAAAACTTTTCAGCGTATCGGGCGACAGATTAACCGTCATCGGAGCGAGCTGGACTCTGCCCGAACGCAGCTCGGCTTGCAGCGAATTGGCGTCGGCGATAACGCGGACACGCAACTGTTTGATATTCGGAGCGCCTTCCCAATATTCGTCGTTAGCCGCCAGCTCGACGAAATTGTTTGCTGAATCATAGCGCACGAATTTGTAAGCTCCTGTTCCGGGCGGCGGAGTGTAAACGCCCGGATTCGGAGTTGATCCCGGCGCGTTGTTGTTCGAGCCTGTACCGATTTGGCTGTTTTCCGGCAAAATCGGAATCGCCACGAGATTTGCCAAAAGGTTGTTTTTCAATGCCGGTCGCGCGATTCTGATGGTCAGAGTTTTCGCGTCCGGCGCGGTTATTTCCGTAATCATCGGCGACCTTTGCCCGTTGATTGTTTCAAAAAACGAAGCGGCTTTCGGGCTGCCCAGCTTGAGCAGCGAATCGAGCGTATATTTTGCGTCAGCGGAAGTCAGCGGTTTGCCGTCGTGAAATTTTATATTGTCCCGCAGAGTAAATGTCAGCATTAAATTGTCGAAAGACGATTGAATATCGCCCGCAGCGTCGCCGACATACTCAAAATTTTCATTTTTCTTAACCAGCGCGTTGTACATCAAAGTGCGAATGCGTTCGGCATTTGCGGGAACGCTGCCCGCGCCCAAAAAATCGAGCGTATCGAAATTGCCGTCGAGCGCAATTGTAAAAGTGTCGCTTGCGCGGCGGCAGGCTGGGGAAGCGGTAAAAATTAGGGTGATAACTGCAAATAAAAAAAGTAATTGAAAACGATTTCTCAAATTTTTCCTCCGTAGCTGTAATCGAGTTTTTTATTCAATTCGGCGATTTTGTCGGATAGCTCTCGAAAGCGGTTCGGATCGAATTCGTGAGGCGGTTTCAAGAGCGATTTTACTTCGCCGATTCGCTGCAATGATTCGTCGAGCCGTTCTATTTTCAGCTCGCCGGCGCGAAAGCCTTCGAGCAGCGAATAATAGCTTTTCCGCACGGCTTCGAGCGACGAGCAAATCAAAATCATATCTTCTCCGGCTTGAAACGCGGCGCGCGCGGCTTCTTCAATCGAACAATGTCTTAAAATCGCGCCCATTTCCAAATCGTCGGTCAAAACGAGGTGTTTGTAGCCAAGCTCGATGCGGAGCAATTTGGTAACGACATCGAAATTAATCGAAGCCGGTGTCAGCCGCCCGCCGAGCTGTCCGGTCGAAAGATTGACTCTCGGAAAACCGCCGTGCGAAACCATCACGCAGCGCACTCGGTCGTCTTCGTCCTGACGATAGACAAACAGCTCGATGTACGGCGCGAGGTCTTGCGTGACGAGATCGTCGTGCGTGAGATTGACAATCGGCATTTCGTCGTGCGAATCAACTTCGCCCGCTCCGATACCGGGAAAATGTTTCAAGCAGCCGAGAATGCCAGTGCGCTGCAAACCGCGCAGATAAACCATCGAATAACCGAGAACCTCGCCGGGCGAGCGTCCGAACGAGCGCGAATACAAACCGTTTGACAGCAAATCGCGTTCGGGCGTCATAATCTCCATTACGGGCGCGAAATTCATATTAAAACCGAGAATCCGCAGCATCTCGCCTGTAATCGAACCGAGCGTGCGGGCGGCGGCAACGTCGCCGTGCTGACGAATCACGCGCGGCGGCGGCATCGGCGTCGAGATTCGCCGCAGACGGTCAACCAGACCGCCTTCCTGATCGAGACTCAAAATCGGCAGAACGGGTAGAATCTCCCGAATATCGTCAATAAATTTGCGTGTTTGATCGAGCCGGCGAACGTTGCGCCCGAAGAAACAAACTCCGCCCGGTTTTATTTCTTCGAGCACGGCGCGCGTCTCTGCGTCGGCTTCGGTGCCGGGCAAACCAACGAATAAAAGCTGCCCGACTTTTTGTTCGAGCGTTAGAGAAAGCAAAGTTTCAAGCATTAATTAAACTTTTGGAGAGTCGGCGAAAACTTATCGCAAATTTTGGCGGATTAAAAAAGATTTGGCAAGTCCGTTTTTAAAACAAAACTGAAACGACGGAAAGACAATAGCAGGCAAAGCGGATTATTTCATTAAAAGAAAAGCTCGATTTTTATCAAAAAAATCGAGCTTTTCTTTTAATACAACTGATTTTCGAGGATTATTTTCTCGTGAAAACCATTTCCGTAGTGTTCGTGCCGCGCGGCGATTCGACATCGCGTTTGACTGTCAAAGTTTTGCCGTCCGCGCTCAGTTCCCAGGTTTCTTTTATGGAGATTGCGGCTTGTCCATTCGGAGAATCAATCGTTTGTGTGCGCGTAAGATTGAGTTTGTTGTCTTTTTCAACTTTGGCTTTGAGCGTCGTTTGCCCGCCCATTGCACCATCCGCTGTTGTCTCCTTGCCTTCCAAACTGTAAACGGTCGTCCCGTCACCGCCTCCGAAACCGCCGCGCATTCCTCCACCACGATTTCCGCCTCCGCCGCCTGCTGGAGCGCCTTCTGGCGGCGCGGCGCGTTTGGTTGTCGTTTCGACTTTTAATTCTTTATCAGTTTGCGTGACTTTCAAAGTCATCCCTTCAATTCGGGAACGTTCACCGAGCTTTGATTTGCTCGCGTCGAGCATCCATTCGCCGGAAAAATCCGACTTCTTGGATTGTGCCGCCGCGCCGATTGCAAAAAGGCAAACAAACGCGAAAAGTATCGCTAAATTTTTCATTTTGATTTTCTCCTCTGGAATTTTTAGAAAGTAGCCTGATTTTAAGACACGCTAAAACCTCATTTGGTTACTAACTGCAACGGAAAGTTTTGTAAATATAAAAAGTTGGTTTCCGACTGTAAAACTTAGAGCGAATCAACACAGTATGTCCATTCAGTACCGCGAGCGGTAGTGAGCGGGTCAATAAACAAACCCGCTCACTACCGCTCGCGGTACTGAATCTGATGCCTGACTTAACCGTTCACTGATTCCATAACCGCTCTTGTTGAATTGTAAAGCGCAGTGCTTTGTAATCTAAATTATTTGAAAAATTGAAGAAATCGCTTAGGGGCGGTCTCCGACCGCCTCTAAACGAAAAAAGCGCTGGATTCTTATCTTTTCCGTTGTTTCGGGTCGAGTAATTCGCGCAAGCCGTCGCCGATGAAATTGAAAGCCAAAACGGTTAAAGCGATAACGATGCCGGGAAACAGCAGAACGTGCGGAGCGTTTGCCAAAGTGTCGAGTCCGCGCGCTTCTTCGATCATTGTTCCCCACGAAGGCGCGGGCGGCGGGATTCCCAAACCGAGAAAAGAAAGCGACGCTTCGGACAAAACCGCGCCCGCCATTCCCAGGCTCGCCTGGACAATCAAAGGCTGAATCGCATTGGGCAAAATATGAACAAATAAAATCCGCCAATCGCTTGCGCCGAGAGCGCGAGCGGCTTGGACGAAATCGTATTCGCGCACTTTCAAAACTTGCCCGCGCATCACCCGCGCGTAGCCGACCCAGCCGATAATACACAGCGCGAGAATAAGTTTTCCCAAACCCGCGCCGAGAAACGCGACGAGCGCAATCGCCAAAAGCAAACCCGGAAACGCGAGAAAAACGTTGAAAAGATAACCCGAAAGAAAACGGTCGAGCCAGCCCCCGTAAAAACCAGCGAGCGCACCCAAAACCGAACCGATAACAGAGGAAACGGCGACAACAATAATTCCGACTTCGAGCGAAATTCGCGCTCCGAAAACAACGCGCGAAAAAACGTCGCGCCCGAGCGCGTCCGTGCCGAACCAATGCTCGGCTGAAGGCGCGGCAAAACGCATCGCCAGATTTTGCGCCGAAGTATCGTGCGTGGCGATAAACGGCGCAAAAATGGCGACAATCACCAAAATTACCGCGACCGCAATTCCAAAATAAGTTAAACGATTCATCAATCGTGAATCGTGAATCGTGAATCGTGAATCGTAATTGAATTTAAAAAACTATTTACGATTTACGATTTACGATTTACGACAATCTGATTCGCGGGTCGAGCCAGCGATAAACCCAATCGGTCAAAGTGTTAGCCAAAATATATGTGACGCTGATAACCAGGACGCAGCCCTGAACGAGACGATAATCGCGTTTGCCGATTCCGTCTTCCAAAAGCAGCAAGCCCAAACCCTGCCAGCCAAAAATGCGTTCGGTGATAATTGCGCCAGCGAGAAGCACGCCGAGCTGCAAGCCCAAAATCGTGACGACCGGAATCAAGCCGTTTTTCAAAACGTGCTTGTAAATCACGATTCTTTCCGATAAACCTTTGGCGCGCGCGGTGCGAACGTAATCTTCGCCGAGTTCTTCGATCACGGACGAACGCACCATTCTGGTTAAAATCGCCGAAAGTGCCGCGCCTAATGTGAATGCGGGCAAAATAATGTCTTCGGGATTTTCGCTGCCTGTCGGCGCAAACCAGCCGAGCCTGACGGCAAACAGAAAAACCAGCGCCGGACCGATGACAAAGCCCGGCATACTGATTCCCAAAAGCGCGAAAAAAGAAGCGAAATTATCAATCAGCGAATTTTTATTCGTTCCGGCTAAAACGCCGAGGGGAATCGCAATCGCCACGGCAATCAGCATCGCGGCAAGCGCCAGATAAATCGTCGCCGGATAACGTTGGAGAATCATATCCAAAACCGGGCGGTCGGTTCTAAACGAAGTTCCCAAATCACCTTGCAGCAGATTCGCCCAATAATCTACATAACGGTTGTCTGCACCGTGCCATTCAAAACCTTTCTCTCCAAAAGCCGAAAAGAAAAACGCCGGTCGGTCAAGTCCGTGTTTAGCGCGAAAAGCGGCGTATTGTTCAGCGGTTGCCTGATCGCCCAAAATCGCCTGCGACGGATCACCCGGGACAAGCTCGATTAAAAGCGTGACGAGCGAAACGACCGTCCAGACGACGAGCAGAAAAAGCGCGAAACGGCGCACAAAGCTGAAAATTTTGTGTCGGTTCATCAACCTATTTTCATCCCGATTTTTTTTCGCCCAAGTGAATTGCGGCGATGCCGCCGGTTAGATTCTGAAATTCTACACGGTCAAAGCCTGTTTCGGCGAGCATTTTCGCCAATTCTTTTTGATTCGGAAAACGCTGCACCGAGTCGGGCAAATACTCGTAAGCTCCGCGCGAGCCGGAAACCGCTCCGCCGATTCTAGGCAAAACCGTCGTAAAATAAAAGTTAAAAATTTGGCGAAAACCGGGAACGACCGGACAGGAAAATTCTAAAATCGCAAGCCGACCGCCGGGTTTTAAAACTCTGTGCAGCTCAATCAAACCGTCCTGCCAATTCGCCAGATTTCGCAAACCGAAAGCAATCGTTGCCGCGTCAAAGCGATTGCTTTCAAACGGCAAACTTAGAGCGTCGCCTTCGATATAGGGAATCTCGGTTTGATTTTTGGCGTTTTTTTGAAAAGCGATTTGGAGCATCGGGCGGCAAAAATCCGTTCCGATGATTTTCGCGGGCGAGTTTTTTTGTAATTCAAGCGATAAATCGCCGGTTCCGCAAGCAACGTCCAAAACGAGCGCGTTCGGATTTTTCAACACTTCAACGAGCTTTTTCCCGACGAGACGCCGCCACCGTTTGTCGGAGTTAACGGATAAAAAATGATTTAAAAAATCGTAACGCCGAGCGATTCCGCCGAACATTTCGCGCACCGCTCTGGCATGTGCGATTTCGTTTTCAGTTCTTGTCGCCACTTTATAAATTCAGGAAAATATCACAAATGAAAAACGCAAACTATCAACTCTACACTGTAAACTATAAACTGTCTTGCAAAGAAACAAAGGTTTTCTGCAAGACAGTTTATAGTTGAGAGTTGACAGTTGATAGTTGTGGATCAATCCTAATTTTCGAAAAAGTCTTGCAGCTTCTATTTTTTGCTTCCGAGAGCGTCAACTTGCGGCTGAATTTTTTCGGCGTCGCCGACAATGACGATTGCCTGCGGAACGTCTTTAAACAGTTTTGCGGCAATGCGTTCGGCATCTGCCGCAGTCACCAATTTCATCGAATTTAATCGTTCGCTCACGGCGGGTGTTTTGAACGTTTCAACGTCCAGCCATCGCTGCGAAGCGGTTTCCGGTTTTGCCAACTCAGTTTGCAGCGCGTTTAAAATCTCGTTTTGAGTTTCCGAAAATGCTTTCGCATCAATTTTCTCGCTCGCGGCTCGATTGATTGCCGCGCGGAGCGCGTTTAAAGTTTGCGCCGCTTTTTCGGTTGGAACCGAAGCGCGGACGATCAGCTCGCCGGGCAAAACGTGCGCGATGTGTTCAACCTGAACCGCGCCGAATTCGGTTTGCAATTTTCTTTCGAGCGATTTCGCCCAAATCGCCGCCGCAATCGAATCTTTGTCGTTTTGCGCGAGTCCGCGAACAGCAATTCGGATTTCCGCCGTTTCCGCATCAGGCGCGTCAACAATCAAAATTTTTGAATCGGGCGCATCCGGTTGCCGAAATGTCGAAAGCAACGGTTTGTCGGCTTTTTTCCACGAGCCGAAAAACTGTCGTACTGCGCGCAAAGCGTAATTTTCTTTGACGTTTCCGATAATGACGAGCGACGAATAATCGGCGTTTAAAAAACGGTCGCGGGCGAAAATTAAATCGCCGTATTCGATTTTGGCGAGCGATTCCGCCGTTCCGGCGGCGCCTTTGCCATACGGGAAATCGCCGTAAAGACGTTTTCGAACTGCTAAATCAGCAATAGAAGCGGCGTTTTTGCTTTCTTCCTGCGCTTGCCGCAGACGCGCTTCGCGCACTTTTTTGAAATTTTCGGGCGTAATCGGCGGCGCGACGACGGCGTTTCGCACGGCGTCGAGAATTCTTTCAAATTCTTCGTCGTTTCCAATCGCCGTGATTTCAATAAAATCGTAATTGGTCGCGACGTTTAAAGAGCCGCCCAAATCTTCTTCAAAAAACTGTTTCGTTCCTTCGTCGGGAATCAATATGTCGCCGAGCAGCCGCATCGTGCCTGATTTCTGCGCCGGATCAAACGTTGCGCCCGCGTTGACGCGGAGCTTGACGGTGATTTTTTCGCTTTTCGGTTCGGGCAGAAGGAAAACTTTCAGACCGTTTAAAATTTGTTCTTTTCTCGGTTCGCGCAGGGATTGAGCGTGAGCAACCGAAAAGGCGCTTGCCGCCGTCAAAACAAGCAGCACAAAACGCGAAAAATTTCTAAATTCGAGCAAACTAATTTTAAGTTTCATTGCACCAAAGATTCTGAGAGAATATTAATCAAGTTTAGATTTCCCGAAAGCAGCCGGTCAACGCTAACAGGCATCAAAAAATGGATTCCAAAACGCCGCATATATTCTCCATGGTTCAAATTCGCGGCAAACAGCGTTATAATCCGGCAACGAGCCGCTTCCAAGACTGGTTTGATGCGGCTAGAATCCTAAAAGTTAGTTTCCGTTAGTGAAAGGTAGAAAACAAGTGAGTAAAACAGTAAAGCACTGCGAAGTTTGTCAAGAAAATTTTGGCGACCGTTTTAGCTATTGCCCGGTTTGCGGCGAGACTTTGAGAACCGTCGAAGTCGGCGGCAATCAGGCGTATTCGGCTTCGTCAAATGCGGTTTCTCAAGCTCCACCCCCGTTTGTTCCGCGCGAGGAAACTGTCGCGGCAGTAGCGGCGACCGCTCCGCTTTCTCAGGAAAGCGTTCCGGCTTATGTCACGCCGAAACCGGCAGCCGCCAACGGTTCGGCGACCTTTAAAACCAACGAACCGAACTTGTCAATCGAAAATTTCGATACCAACCCGGAAAATTATCACGACGACGGTTTGTTTCATCTGACGATTTTGCAGGCTCCGAAAACTCATCGCCGCGATTTCGGTACGGGCGCGGGCTTCGCTTTGGGGTTTATGGTAGTCGCCCTCACCGCCTTGTTGATTTGGGATATTTTCAATTTCCCGCTCGACGGTATTGATTCGGTCGGCGATGATCCGCTTTTTGCCGCAGCTTTTCTGGCTGACAACGAGCCAATTCAAGAGGAAGAGGAACCGCCCGTCGAAAAAAATAAGGATAAAGGCGGCGGCGGCGGCGGCGGCGGTAAAAAAGACCCGAAACCCGTGCAGGAAGGCGTCATGCCGAAAATGACTCGGGAAAAACAAACTATTGCTCCTGATGTTGATAGAGACATTCAACCTAAGTTTGAGCTGAAACAGCAAGCCACTCTGGAAGGACCGGAGATAAATAAACCGAGTCTGGAAAGATACGGTGTGGTCAATGGTGGAAAAGACGCTTCCGGCGGAATGGGCGAAGGTCGCGGTTTAGGTAGCGGTCGCGGCAGCGGTATCGGCGGCGGAGTCGGAACCGGCTACGGGAACGGAATCGGTTCCGGGATCGGCAATGGTAAAGGAGACGGAATTGGTAATGGCACTGGATCCGGTACGGGAGGGGACAATGATCCCCCGCCGGTAGTTGCGAAAAAGCCAGAGCCGGTTGTTTCCGAGCCTTTGAAAATTCTTTCGCAGCCGCGTCCCGGCTATACCGAAGAAGCCAGAAAAAATAACGTGCAGGGAACTGTTCGCGTCCGCGTGACGTTTTCGGCATCGGGACAAGTTACGGGCGTTTCCGCCATCAACAGTTTGCCTTTCGGATTAACTGAAAAAGCGATTGCGGCGGCGCGCCAAATTCAATTTATTCCGGCAAAACGGAACGGCGTTCCGACTTCCGTGCAAAAAACAGTCGAATTCCGGTTCACGATGTACTAAAGAGATTTTTACCTGGGTGCTGAAAGCAGTCCCCACACACGATTTTATTCAATTTCCGGCATCGCTTTTTGTTATTAATCTTAAAGCGATGCCGTTTTTCTTTGGAAAGCGGCATCGCTTTTTGCTCCGCGCAAATGTGTTTTCAGCTTTAATCAGCATTTACTAAGAAAATTCTTTTGGTTACGTTTTCACAAAACGCACAAAACATGTCTTGACGGTTAACCGAAAGAGGGACTAGCTTAATTTCTTATTTAATTTTCTCGGCTTGTGTTTGCTGTCCGTTAAAAGTCACAACTGCTCCTGTTATTTGTCCCGCATCGCCATATACAAACATGATTTGTGCGTCATATTCTTTAACAAAAAACTCAATATCCGATTCGGGCAACAATTCTACTTTAGGCTGTCCCGTTGCTTGTCCCATCAGCTTATCGCCTTCTCTTGTGACTACAACAACAAAGTTAGGAGCAAGCTGATACTCTCCTATATACCGGTCATAAATTTGCGGGTTCAGCTTAATCGCTTTTCGTTGTACCAACACTATTTGTTTCAAGCCGAAGGCAATTGCAGCCAAACTGCGTGCAATCGTGTTTACAGGGACACTATCTAAGTTGCTGAGAACAATTACGCAAAGTTTATCTTCGGGATAACGTGCAATAGAGCTGGCGAAACCATTAATCCATCCGCCGTGACCGATAAACTTTCGATTCAGATGTTTGGTCACCTGCCAGCCATAACCGTGTTCCGCCGCATACGCAGTAAAAATTGCGTCCAGTGATTTTTTGCCGACAAGTTTTTCCGTGTACAAAGCTTCGTCCCAAAGTTGCAGGTCTTCGACGGTCGAGTACAGTCCCCCGGCAGCAAAAGGAAGCGACATATCCATATAGGGCGCGTTAATCAAGGCATTGCGTTGCAAAGAATATCCGGCAGCACGATGTTTTAATATTGCCTTGTTGTTGTCATATCCCGTGTTCTCCATTTTCAATGGTTTGAAGATGTTTTCCCGCAAAAAGGCTTCATATGACATTCCCGATGATTTTTCAATTACAGAACCGAGCAAAATATATCCTAAGCTGCTGTAACTGAACCGTTTGCCGGGTTTAAACTCGACCGGCGCTTTTTTTACAATTTCCAAAATATCCGTTGCGGGCGATGGCGACGCCAATACCTTCTCGTATCCCCACACATTAACATAATCCGGGATACCTGAACTGTGCGTTAAAAGATGATGAATAGTTACGGGCTTCCAGGCTTCCGGGCAGTTTGTTAAGTAATTGCAAACGGAATGCTCGACATTCAGCTTGCCTCGCTCCTGCAACATCATAATCGCCATTGCTGTAAACTGTTTGGTGAGAGAGCCGATCCTAAACTTGGTTTGAGAGGTGTTGGGTATGTCGTTTTCAATATTTGACATACCATAGCCTTTACTGACAATCACTTTACCGTTTCGCGTAATAAGAATTGCGCCGTTGAAATGATCGGATTTCATCGCTGCGGTCATTAATTCATCAACTCTGTCGGCAATTTCCTGAGCCGAAGAGGGCAAAAAGCAGTATAACGCTAACAGACACAATAAGGCGGATCGGTGAAGCTTAGTGAAAAAATGTTTAATCATAACATTTAAGCGCGAATTCAAATTTAATTATTGCTTTAAGTAACGGCGAAAAAGCATTTGGGCAAATCACTCTTTCGGCAGATAGTAGCCGCTGCGCGCGCTAACCGTCACTTTGCGTTCCTTGCCCCGCTCGTTATGCGCCTTCACTTTTATTTCCAACTTATGTAGGCGACCCTTATTCTGCTCGTTCTCTTCGAGCGTAAAACCGAGCGTATAACGCGCCGTTAAGTTATTGACCAGCTTCTCGAACGCTTCAACATATTTTTTAACGCTGCCGACGCGCGCCATTTCGCCGCCCGTTTGTTGTGTAATGTCGCCCACAACTTCAATCGTTCCGGGCATTTCTCGAAAGTCGGTTTTTTTTGCCACCTCAGCAGCCCAGCCGGTAAGAAAAAATGTTCTGATTCGCAAAAGGTTCACAGTAATACCGGTTTCGAGCAAACTGCGAATCATCTCGTCGCGCACAGTGAACGGAAAGTAAGTAAGATCGTCTGCTGCAACAACCATTGCAGCTTGCGAATTAGGGCGTTCTACCGCCGCCCGGCGAAGCGTCTCGGCGGCACAGGCAATGCCCGACGCGGTGTTTGCAACGCTATAACTCCAATCTATTTGCTTGAAATCCCGCTCGTATTTTGCCGAAAGGTCGAGCACCGACTCAAATGCCGCAATTATTTTTTTGCGATCACGAGTGAAATCTTGCAGCACGTGCAACGGCGGGGGAGTCTGCCGCGAATCAGGACTCAACGGCGAGCAGGGAGAATCGGCTTTTCCCAGCCACGAAACGGCAATCGCCACTTCGTCTTCGGGCGGCAGCTTCGCAAATGCCGAGGCTAATCGCGAAACCGTTTCTTTGTTGTGAAAAGTTCGCCCCCAATGTCCGTAAAAATCTATGACCAGCATTAACGCGCGTGGTCGCCGCGTTTCGGTTCCGGTACTGAAATAGGTGAGTTCACGCTCACGTCCGTCATCAAGCACTGTAAAGTTATTGCGAGTCAGGTTTCGCACGGGAGCATCATTTTTTTTGTCTTTGACGAGGGCATCTACAAAAACCACCCGCGTTCGGATCGTAATCTTGTCTTCGTCATCGTTCTGGGCTAGGACGGGCATCATCCAAGCACATGCGATCAACATACCCAACAAGACAAATAGTCTGGCTTTGAGCAAAGCTGCGCGGCGCGTATTTGTTTCAGACAACATAAATGATGATAAACATTAATAGAGACACCGATGCAAAAGTCGCGGCGATGTCTCTATTAATTCGTTTAATTGCATTTCAGGTTTGGCATCTCAGACTAGTGTCCGCTGCCATTAAGCTCATCAATTAAACGTGCAAGTGTTTGGGTGAGGTTTGTTGCGAATATCGGGGTTAAATGCGCAACGGAAGGCGGCATTGGCAGCTTGGGCGATGAAGCAATTGAGTCTGTTCCGGGTGCTCGTAGCGGCGATTCCGGCACATCCTGCGCGTTCCGCGAGAACGAGGCTGCATTTCCCGACACACTTAATATATCTCCAAATATAGGTGAAGAACTTTCTTGCTTTCGCTTTTTCGGCGAGCGAGTAAGAAGCCTTGGAGATGACGGACTTTTTCTGTGGACCCTTATCGTTTTTCATTTGCTGGAGCTGCATATCCAATTGATAGCGGTCTCTGGTCTCGAAGTTTTGATACGGGCTATAGTAGCCCGAGTATGCCGGTTGCTCGCGGTACGGAGCGCCGCCATCCGGCGGGTAATACAACTCGTCAACTACAGTCATTCCTTCCGGGTCTTCGCTATCGAAGTCATTGACAACTGCGTTGTAAGTGTCAGAATTGCCGGTTTCGGCGTCGTGAACGTAAATTGTACCGTCCCAGTAGCTCTGATCTCCGTCGGTTGCCATAATTATCATCTCGTTACCATATCCGTCGGTATCGAAAGTCGAGTTAAACGAGTTAAACGAATTAAATGAGGCAGGGCGGAATATTGGTGATCTGAGATTGGTTGCGACATTCGCATCGCTCTCTTCGAGGTAAATCATGCTTGCATTCCAGTTAATTCGTTTGTTGACTTTTTCGAGGTCTTTTATCGCTCGGTTAAAAGCTTTATCTTTAGTGCGAAGCTGATTGAAACGTAGTTTAACCGCATCGCCTTTAAGTACCTTGAATTTTTTTTCTTTTACGCCCGACAGAATGGCGTTTAATCCGATTTCAGGGGTTCCGTTCTCGGCAGTATTGTCGCTTGTGGTGGCAGCGGCATTGACTGCCGGAGCGAAGTTAGGTGTTATTAATGTCGCGAAGAATCCTAAGATCAGCGCGATAAACAAGAGGCTTTTGGCAAATTGTGTAGTGTTTTTCATTTCTAGTTACTCCTCGTAATTCTGAGAATTTTTTCTACTTTCTTTTTTTTAGAGTTGTTGAATGCCATGCCGTTTGAGGACACGTGCACTTCAGAGTGTTAATTACTGATACGAGTCGAGCTGACTTGTAAGTGAAATTGATTGTTTATTGAGTGAGATTAAAAAGTTTTATAGTCAGTTAACCATTTGCAGTTATGCGGCGCTGGTTAAGAGGAAAACTTTAAGGGTTCTCAATTACAATTTCGTAGCGATTACGATAAATTGAGAATACATTCCAAAAAAGCCTCGGTCGGCTAGAAATCTAACATTGCAAAAAAAAATGTTGATAAGCTGTTAATAGCAGCCTTTCCTCGAAAAAACAGCCGGTTAGCTAACAGTCCGCGCGGAAGCATTCGCATCCGAATTTTTCAAGCCCGCGTGCATCAAGAATAATAATGCGACCCCGCTGATAGTTAATTAAACCTTTTTGCTGAAGGGCGCTGGCGGCTATTGTGACCTGGCAGCGGGCGACGCCGAGCAGTTGCGCGATTAAATCTTGCGTTAATAAGAATGAATTCGATTTTAATCGGTCACGGCTGATTAAGAGACAGCCGCAGAAGCGTTGCTCAATGCTGTGAAAACGGTTGCAAACTACGGCTTGAGCAGTTTGGCAAAGGACGGAGTGAGCATAGCGTAAAAGCACCGATTGTAAAGCGCCGCTTGAGCGTAGCTGTAACAGCAAATTATCGGTTTTAATTCGTAGCGCGTCGGATGGTATTTGAACGATAACCTCACAAGGCGTCTTATTGACTTCCAGCGCAACCTGCACCCCGATCATGCCTTCCCTGCCGATCATACCAATCTGAACGGTTTTGCCGTCCGGGGTCGCGGAGAGCAGCGAAATCATTCCGCTTACGGGAAAATAACAGTGTGTAATATCGTCACCGCCGTGCAAAATAACCTTGCCCTTTAACAGACGCACGGGTTTTAGAAAAGGAAGTAATCGCTTGTACTCTTTATCGGGCAAAAATGACAGCAATTGATTTCCGACAGTTTGGCTAGAAAGTTGTGAGACAGCCATATGTTACTCCCACCTAACATATACGTATTTATTTTATTATTTTATAGTTATGCATTTAGGCTATATCGTCAATTCCGCCGGGCAAGTTTTGCCCGGTCAACAAGCATAAAGAAGGTTTTTGATATTATTGTTTGAATTCCGCCGCGAACCTTCTTCGCTTTATATGGCTTCAACTGAGTCAACTGTATTTTCGCCATTTTGCATTTCTAACTCTCATTAAACTAACGCACCAAAAGCAGGTGAAAACTATCATCACTTGAAAAAGTTTTTCAGAAGGTCTAAAAATAAGCTGACTTTTAAAGAAAAAGGCGAACCAAATTGGTTCGCCTTTTTCTTTGTTTAAAACAAATATTTTACGTCAAATTTCCGATCACATTTTTGATTCTCTCGACGGCTTCTTTCAATCGTTCAAATTTTGTCGCGTAAGAAATCCGAATATAGCCGGAAACACCGAAACCCGCGCCGTCGGTCGTGACAACATGCGCCTCGCGCAAGAGCAAATCGGAAAAATCCGCCGACGTTTTAATTCGGTCGTTGAGATAGCCGCGCACATCCGGGAAAGCGTAAAACGCGCCTTCCGGCTCGCTGCATTGAAAGCTGCAAATTTCGCGCAGAGCGGGAATTAGATACGCTCGCCGCCGCGCATATTCTTCAATCATCGCATCGAGAGATTTTCGCGTCTCTTCCCAGTTTTCAAGCGCTTCGGCGCAGGCGGCTTGGGCAAACGAAGTCGGATGCGTCGTCGAATGGCTTTGCAGCTTGTTCATTGCTTTCGTCCATTCGGCGTTCGCCACCGTATAACCGACGCGCCAGCCGGTCATCGCAAAAGTCTTGGAAAAAGTCCCGGCGATGCAGACGAACTGCTGCAATTCTTTGGGCAGCATCGCGGTCGAAAAAACCTCGTGCGGCGGATAAACAAACCTGGCGTAACATTCATCCGCGACAATGAAAACGTTTTTTTCGGCGCAAGCTTCGACAATCTTGCGGAATTCCGCGCCCGGAATAATACGCCCCGACGGATTGCCCGGCGAATTAATAATAATCAGCTTGGTTTTATCGGTGATTGCGCGTTTTACTTGTTCGGCGTTCAAAACAAAACCGGTTTCTTCGGTGTCAATTGTGACGATTTTTGCGCCGGTAAAATTGACGATTTCGGGAAACGAAACCCAATAAGGCTTGTGCAGCAAAACTTCGTCACCCGGATTTGCCGCGGCGCAAACGGCATTAAAAATCGCCTGTTTGCCGCCCGATGTTGCAATAATTTGATTCGGCTCGAAATGTGTGTTGAACTCGCGGTCGTAAAAACTTTGAATTCCTTTTTGCAAAGACTTCAAACCCGGTGTCGGCGTATATTTTGTGACGCCGCGCTGCAAAGCCTCAATCGCATAATTCTTGATATGCTGCGGCGTATCAAAATCAGGTTCGCCGACGCTCAAATCAATCACATCGGCGCCGCTTTCGCGCAAATCTGCGGCAGCCTGCATCGCGGCGAGAGTCGCCGACGGGCGCATTCTTTTAACGGCTTCGGAAACAGGAAAAGATGACATAACGAAAATCTTATGCGAAAAAAGAAATATTACAAAATAATAAAACTAAATTTTCGCTAAATCTTTTGGAGAAATTCGACGCGGTTGCCAAACGGATCGCGGAACTCGAAACGGTCGTAACCCGGAATCGGCACGCCTTCTAAAATTTTGATTCCTTTTTCGCCCAATTTCTCGCGCCAAGCAGCCAGATTTTCGACCGCGTAAGCGAGATGAGCTTTTGTCTTTGTGCGGTCAAAATCTGCTTCGGTTCCGACGTGAATTTGAAAAGCTCCGAGTTCGAGCCAAAAACCGCCGCGCCCTTGCAGCGATTCGGGTTTTTGAATCTCTTTTAAACCGAGAAAATCACAATAAAATTCGCGCGCGGCGTTTTCCGCACCCGTTGGAATTGTGATTTGAGCGTGGTGAACGCGCTCCAAAACAAGCTTCATAAATCAACCTTTCTTCAGTTTCTTCCTCATTCTCGTTTCGACGGAAGCCGGAACCAGCCCGTCAATCGTCCCGCCGAGCGTGAAAACCTGTTTGATTAAACGCGATGAAACGTAAGAATATTTGTCGGCAGCCATCAAGAAAACGGTTTGAATTGCGGGTTCGAGACGGCGATTCATCAAAGCCATTTGCAGCTCGTATTCGTAATCCGACACGGCGCGAATGCCGCGCACAATCGTTTGCACCTCGCGCTTGCGGGCGTATTCGACAAGCAGACCGCTGAAATCTTCGACAATCAAACGACAATGGTCGGTTTTTATCTCCGGCAAAACTTCGTCAAGCATTTTGCGTCGGTCGGCGACCGAAAACATCGGATTTTTCTCCGGGTTATTTAAAATAGCGATGATGATTTCGTCGAAAAGTTTCGCGCCGCGTTCGATAATGTCTAAATGCCCGTTTGTCACGGGATCGAAAGAACCGGGATAAATAGCTCGTCGCATAATCAGTGCGGAACTTTATCATTAAAAAACAAAAACTTGTAGCCGCCGGTTTTCAGCCTGTAATTATTTTGTAAAAATTGAATTGGATACGGGCAAATTTACTAAAAACGTCAAAAATAAGTTATATTTTGAGGCTTGCAGCAAAAGCAATTCGTCTAAAAAATGAAACGTCAGAAAACGGAAAAAAAACAAGCCGCCGCCTTTTACGATTTGGAAGGCACGCTCGTCCATACAAATCTCGTTCACACTTTGGGCTTTTACGCGCAGCGCCAGCAAGGATTATTGAAAACAATCACTAAATCGGCGAAAACACTGGCGAAAATTCCGCTGTTTGCAGCCACGGACGTTTACAGCCGCAACGTTTTTAACCAATTTTTCTTTAAAAGCTACGAAGGAGAATCCGAAGACCGCCTGCGCTTTTTCGCCGACGAATTGTTTGAGAAAACCCTCAAACCGGCGGTCTTTCCGGGAACGTTTACGCTGCTGGAAAAATCGAAAAAATTGGGCTTGCGGCAAATCGTGATCACCGGAGCGTTGGATTTTTCGGTCGCGCCTTTGTTGGACTATTTGGGAATTGACGAATTTGTGGCAAACCGTCTGGAATTCGTCAACGGCTATGCGACCGGACGACTGCTTCCGCCGGTGATGGCTTCGGCGACCAAAGCCAAATGGATTCGAGAATACGCCGAACGCGAAAACATTTCTTTGTCCGATTCCTACGCTTATTCCGACAGCATTTCCGATTTGCCGATGCTCTCAATCGTCGGACATCCGGCAGCGGTCAACCCCGATTTTCGTTTGAAACAAACCGCTTTGCAGCACGATTGGGCGATTTTGGATTTGAAATGATTGGAGGTTTTTATGCAAACAAACTTAGAACAAGCGAAACAAGTCGTGATGCAGCTTCCGACCGAAGATTTTGAAAAATTTGATGAATGGTTTGAGTCGCAAAAGCAAAAGAAAACCAGAGATGAAGAAAAAGAAGCCCATTTAAAGTATCAGCTTGAGCGTTACAAAAAAGCGCGAAAATGGCTTGAGGAAAATGGCGAAAAATACCTTAATCAGTGGGTTTGCTTAGAC
>DASWLV010000259.1:0-31281 GCA_036400075.1 Pyrinomonadaceae bacterium | reverse complement strand
ATTATGGAAAAATGCGGAATGCGTTACGAGAATACCGAAACGCATTACGGAATTGAATGCCTCTTTTACGCAATTTCAAAAGAAGAATTTAACGGGAGACACAAATGAAAAATTTACTCTTTTTAGCTTTGCTTTTAGTTTCTTCAGCAACTGTTTTTGCTTCAATCAACGCGCCGAAAAGCAATTGGGCGAAATTCGGCGAAAATAAAATTCACTATTACGACATCGGCAACGCAAAACAAAAATCGGCGCTGGTTTTTGTTCACTGCTGGACTTGCAACAATGATTTCTGGCGCGAATCAATGACTGCGTTTCCTGAAATGCGCGTCATTGCGGTTGATTTAATCGGACACGGAAAAAGTGATAAACCCAAAACCGATTACACGATGGAATATTTCGCCAAATCAATCGAAGCGGTTCTCAAAACCGCGAAAGTCGAAAAAGCCGTTCTTGTCGGTCACAGTATGGGAACTCCAGTAGTTCGCCAGTTTTACCGGCTTTACCCGGAAAAAACCGCCGCTCTGGTAATTGTTGACGGCGCTTTGCGCCCGTTCGCCCCGAAAGCGGAAATTGATAAATTCTTTGCGCCGATGCGGGCAAATTATAAACAGGTCGCGCAAGGCTTTATTGACGGAATGCTCCAGCCCATTAAAGAAGACAAGCTCAAAACCGAGATTCGCACGGCAATGCTCGCCACGCCCGATTATGTTGCCGTCAGCGCAATGGATGGGATGAATGATGAGAAAAATTTTGCATCGGATAAAATCAACGTTCCGGTTCTGGCAATTCTGGCGAAATCGCCTTTTTGGGCTGCCGATACGGAACAGTTTTTACGCACTCTCGCGCCGAATCTCGAATTTCAGATGTGGGATGGCGTCAGCCATTTTTTGATGATGGAAAAACCCGCAGAATTTAACCAAAGCGTTAAGGCTTTTCTGGTCAAAAATAAGTTGGCGAAAAAATAATCTTGCTAAAAACGTTCATCGGTTTTACGCTGAGAAGCGACAAGTTCTTGCCGCTTCTCAGCGTTTTGTCATTTCCACGCTCGCCGAATTTAAAACCGCAATGCCAAGAGATTCTTTCAAAATCGTTCTCGCCGTAATTTTTACAATTTATTTTCTATGGTGCGCTCATTCGCCGATTGACGCCGTTTTTCTGCATTTCGTTCATACGCCGATTCACGAAGCCGGACACATTTTCTTTCGCGTCTTCGGGGAATTTATGGGAATTGCGGGCGGCTCTTTGTTTCAAGTCGTCGTGCCGCTCGTCTTTTTCGGATATTTCGTCTGGCACGAAAAGCCTTTTTCCGCCGCAATCGTTTTGTTTTGGGTCGGGCAGAGCATCACGGATGTTTCGGTTTACGCGGCTGATGCGGTCGTGATGCAGTTGCCGCTGTTAAGCGGAGTTACCGGCAGCGAAGGCGGATTTCACGATTGGAATTATCTTTTAACCGAAACCGGATTGCTGCGCCACACAAATTTAATCGCCAATTTGCTGCGTTTCTTTGGCACTGTAACAATCATTCTCGCTTCGGTCGGAGCATTTTTGTACGCCGGAAAAGGCGAAAGCGTAATTTCCGATTTTGATGATTTCTGATAAGTTGCTGTTATGAAAACAACGCTTATCACCGGCGCTTCGGGCGGAATCGGCGAAGCCTTCGCTCGCCGGTTGGCAAAGGAAAAACACAATCTTTTCCTCGTCGCGCGTTCGGGCGAAAAATTGGCGGCTTTGTGCGAAGAATTAAAAACGAAACACAATATCGAAGCCCAGTTTTTTCCGCTCGATTTGACCGAAAGGGAATCGGACGCCAGACTTTTCGAGCAAACCGAACGTCTCGGTTTGCAAATCGAATGGCTCGTTAACAACGCAGGTTTCGGTAATTTCGGCGAATTTGCCGACGCCGATTTGGAAAGAGAATTGGCGATGATTGATTTAAACATCCGCTCGCTCGTCGCTCTGACGCACCGCTATTTAAAACCGATGCGCGAGAAACGAAATGGCACAATCATCAATGTTTCTTCAACGGCGAGCTTTCAGCCCGTGCCGTTTATGGCGACTTACGCCGCGACAAAAGCATTTGTCACTTCATTTTCAGAAGCAATTTGGGAAGAGAATCGCGGCTTCGGCGTTAAAATCATCGCGCTTTGTCCGGGCGGAACGGCGACAAATTTCTTTAACGAAGCCGGAGTCGGCGAGAAAATGCCTTTGCGCGCTTTGGAAACGCCCGAAGCCGTAGTTGAAACGGCTTTGCGCGGCGTGCGAGCCGGACGAAGCCACATAATTTCCGGCTGGTCGAACTATTTTGCCGCTCAAGCGGGAAATTTCTTTCCAAATTCGTTAATCGCGCGTATAATCGGAAAGGTCTTGCGCCCGCGTGTGCAAGCCGAAAATGGGCGGTAAAATTCGGAGTTTCATTTCGCTTTCCCGTAAAGCCTTGCCAAAAGGCATCTTTTTGTATTAGAGTAAGAACTGCCCTATCAAACTGACAATAATAAATAATTTGTCTGAGTTAGAAGTTTTACCCAGAAAACTGTCATCGGGGCTTTTTGTTTTAATAAAACAAAAAATCTGATTCGCGTTTAAGTCGCCTTTCTTCGATTGGCTATCTATCGAACGCGGTTCACTACGCGAGATCGTATGACTCGCGCACAACTCGCTAAAATAAGGAGCTAATTTGATGATTAAAAAGAACGACCCGTTCTACACTTTTGTAGTTACACGTTCTAATCAACATCGTATCCAGATACGTCGTATCGAAATTTCCAAACTCTGGCTGCAATCAGTCGCCGGCATCGCAATTGTCTCATTCGGTTTTATTTCATACAGCTTTTATAATTTAATTCGTCAAACCAATGATTCAGAGCTGGCTCAGCATCGGCAACAAATTCAGTTTGCGCCATCAGCTTTAGCCCACGCGGGTGAAGGCGGACCGGAAGAAGCCGAGATTTACACCTTCAATGAACCGACGAGCGACGTGCTTTACTCAAAAATCCGCGCTCTCGAAGAAACCTTGCGCGACCGCGCCAGCATTCCTTCAATTTATCCTTTAGTCGGAAAAATCAATAACGAATTCGGACTGCGTTCAAACCCATTCGGCGGAGGCGGAGTGGAACACCATTCGGGATTGGATATTGACGGCAATAGAGGCGAAATCGTCGTTTCGCCTGCGGAAGGCGTCGTCGTTAAAACCGGCTGGCAAGGCGGTTACGGCAATATGATCGAAATCAGCCACGGCAACAATTTAACGACTCGTTACGGACACCTTTCGCAAATCGGCGTCGAAATCGGTCAAACCGTAAATCGCGGTCAGGAAATCGGTCGCGTCGGTTCGACCGGACGCTCGACCGGACCGCACCTTCATTACGAAGTGCGACTCGAAGATCAACCGATTGATCCGCGCAGCTATCTGCCACCCGAAGCAGGGATAGTTAATCAATAACAAAATAAAAAAGCCACCCTTTGAGGTGGCTTTTTTATTTTGTTATTTCAACGTAAGTCTTATTTCGGCAGACTGTTTTTGGCTTCCATTGTGATACTCCGCTTAGTTCCATTTCGCAAAATCTCAATCGTCACTTGACGAAATGAATTATCCAGATCGGCTCCCGCAAACTTTTGCCCGTTTATTGTTTCGATTCTATCTCCGGCGAGAATGCCTTTTTCCGCTGCCGGACTGTTTGAATTAACCGATTCTATTGTCCCGTCATCCGAAATTTTCTCGATTCCGAAAAACGATAAAACTTTGTCGACGGCAACTTTTCCCCTAAACTCAGGCTGAATCAAGGGGGTTGCAGCAGGAGCGACTCCCATCATCGGTTTTGTATTTATCGGCTCATCAATATCTCGGCTTTTAATCGGCTCTTTGTCTGTTTTGCGAACAGCCGAATCCGATTGCTTTGTTGAAACATTCCGACGAGCAGTTTGCTCGCGGACGTTTGCGACAGGCGGAGCTTGTTTCGGCGCAAACGGCGTTTCGATTAATAAATTGTTGTTAGTCTCCGCCAAAATTTGCGGAGTAGGCGACGTTAACGGCAGCGAATTTACGATTGGCGCAGGACGACTATCGGATTGAACCACGACCGGAGTCGTCTCGGTTTCCGGCGAAAAGACGTTGTAATTAGTAAAAACAAACGCCGAAACCGCGACAGCCGCCAGCGCAGGCGAAGCGAAAACGAATCTGCGAATCCACACGCGATTGCCGTTTGCCGCAACGGGCGGCGAATTGAGTTTTGCGCGTACGCCGAATTCAAAATTCGCAGGCGCGTTAATGTGTTCGAGCTTGGCAAAGAGCCGGTTTAGGCATTCGCGTTCTTCTCTAAACGTTTTACAGCCGGAACAGGCTTCGATGTGACGATTTAATTCGGCTGTGAAAGCCGCTTCGTCAATTTGGTTTTTGAATGATTGACAATTCATCTTTAAAAATAATTCTTCAATTTGTCGCGCAACATATTTCTTCCGCGTGAGATGCGCGATTTTATCGTTCCTTCGTTAGCGTCTAAAATTCGAGCAATTTCTTCATAACTTTTGCCTTCAACGTCGCGCAAAATCAAAGGCGCGCGGTAATTTTCCGGCAGCGTGGCAATCGCTTTCGCCACAATTTCTTTGATTTGCTCGTCGGCGAGCGCGGCGTCCTGCAAAGGTTTTTCGTCCGTCGGCTGAAATTCGGTCTTTTCGCCTTCTTCCGTGTGCGATTGAAACAAACCCGTCAGGGAAATCAGTCTGCGGCGTTTTCTTTTTCTCAACTCGCTGATGGCGAGATTCGATGCGATTCGATAAATATAAGTCGAAAAAGCGTAACCCGCGTGATAACGCTCGGCGGCGCGGTAAACGCGAACGAAGGTTTCCTGCGCCAGATCAACCGCTTCCTCGTAATCGTTGAGCATCCGGTAAATAAAATTTGTAATCGGATTGCGATAACGATTGATAATCTCGGCAAACGCGGCTTCGTCTCCGTTGCGAGTAGCTTCCAAAAGCTCGTGGTCGGACAGAGATTCAACCGCTCGCGCAGCTTGTTTTATTTCGCCGGTTGATGTGACTGATTCCATCCGAGGTTTACAGCTCGCCGCTGTTCGCGTCAATAAAATCAATCGGAAGCGAAAACTTTAATTTTAGCGTTTCAAATATCCCGAAAACTTCGGTTACTGACCTCAAACACGCTTAAACAACGCAAAAGTTCCACAAATCCGATTGTCAAAATTCACAGCCGAAGCCCAATGTTATGCGCGCTTCGGCTGTTCTTCCAAAATAACAAATTCAACTTAGTTTTTCTGCTTAGTTTTACTGCTCAATTTTTTTTGGCGAGCGGACGATTTTCCGGTTTGACGGTCATCACCAGCACGAGAAACTCATTCGGGCGCGATGTCGTCAGAGTTCCGACAACGGTCGGCTCGTTTAAATCAATGCTCAGCGGGCGAGCCGTAATTCCGAGATTTTCGTAATTTGTAACCGGAGTGCTGTTTCCGTTGTTGGCGACAAACGTCGTAACCGGAATACGGATGCCAAAACGCAAAAGGTCAATTTGAACTGCGCCGGTTTGATTCGGTTTGATTCCGTTTAAAGTCAAATCATAAAAACCGAGAGATTTAACGTCCGTTTGCTGTGCGCTAAAGGGATTAACGGCTTTGGTTTCCAAATTCCCCTGCGCTGAAACGCGGTTTAACAGCGTCATCATCAAACTGTAATCGCTGGCGGCGAAATCCGTTCGTAATTTTTTCGCAATCGGCTGCAAGCTGTTCGGCAGTGAGGTGCTTCCGGTTTCGCCCGGAGCATTTGATTTTAAAAGCTGCAAAACGATTTCGTAGCTTTCTTTGCCAATTTCGACTTTTTGATTATTTTCCTGCGCGGTAACGGCAAGTGCGTTGAAACAAATCAAGGCGCAAAGCGAAAGCGCGAATACAACGATGCGGGGCATTTTATTCATTTTAGTTTTCTCCATTTAAAAATTTAAGAACTGCTGACCTCTGCCGCACTTTCACGCGCGAAAGAGAATCCGGTTTCAAAATATCTTTTAAACAAAAAAGCGGGCTGCAAAGCCCGCTTCAAAATGCTTGAATGTTTTATTTTTATACCGCCTGAAACTGCGCCTCGTCAATTTTAGTTCCGTAAGTGACGGTCAGCACGTTTGTTTCTTCGAGCTGTTTGCCGTCGGCGTAAAGCACCGAGCGATACGGAACGAGCGTTCCCTGCGCGAAACGATAATCGTAAAAACGGCGGACGAATTTCGTCGGCGCGCCGCTTTCGCTCAATGCCATCGTATATTCGAGCGATTGCACGCGGAAGGTTTTGGCGCTGATGTTAAAACGAGTGGCGTGTCCCTGTTTGTCGGTCACGTCCAGGATAAAATACTCGACGCTCATACTTTTATCTTTTCCCGCAAGATTTAGCGTCGAGCCGTTTTCCTTGTAGCGCAAGAGCGCGTCAATGCTGTGAAACATCTGCGCCTGAAAAGCGCGGTCGGCTTCGGTGCGCGGCGTAAAAGTCGTGTTGTTGATTAAGCCGAAAGTTTTTGCCGTGTCGTAAATCAAAGCGTATTCGGCTTGCGGCGTTTTTTGATTAACGCGGACGCGGTCTTTGTCGAGCGTCGCGCCGCGCATAATGCGGCGCTCATAGTTCGATTCGTCCGCTTTGCCGTTTTCGCCAAAGCGACGGATTTGCCCGGTTTCGACTTCGGTTTTGCGAATCTGCGCGAGCGTGTTGCGCCCGCCGTATCCGCCGTAAGCGTAAATCGCTAATTCGGCGACTTGATCGGCGGTCGGATTTTTGATGTCGAAGGAAATTGGTTTCGGTTTTTCCTGTTTCTCTTTTTTCTCTTGTTTTTCCTGATTTTTGGGTTGATTTTGAGCCGAGGAATCGGCGACAAAGCCGGTTGCGGCAAAACCGGACAAAACAAGAAACGAACTTAAAAACTTGCGAAGCAGCACTTAAAAAAAGTCTCCTAGTAAAATTAACTTACAGCTTGGACGAGCGGAAAGGAAGAGTATCAAATTTCAATCGCTGATTTTAGCACAACGAACATTTTTCCGCAGTTACGCTTAAATTGATGCCGCAAAAGAATCTTAAAGATGCCTTTGCCGTTGCGGAAAGAAACCGAAAATTAGCTTTTACAAGCGCCGAAAAAATATTGTCTGTTTGACATCTGCGGTGTCGTCAAATAAATTTCTTGTTTTCACCTTGTCTCCAAATTGGCGACAATGCAGGTTTATCAAAACTAAATTATTGAGAAAGGACTTAAATTTTATGAAAAGAATCGGCTTATTATTCGGACGCGAAGTAACTTTTCCGGCAAATTTTATTAAAACAATCAACGAACGCAGCAACGGCGAGGTGGTCGCCGAAATGGTTAAAATCGGCGGCATCAAGCACGACGAGGGCAAACGCTACGATTTAATCATTGACCGAATTTCGCACGAAGTTCCTTATTATCGCGCTTTTCTGAAAAAAGCGGCGCTCGAAGGAACGATTATCATCAACAACCCGTTTTGGTGGTCGGCTGACGATAAGTTTTTTAATTACAGTTTGGCGGCGAAATTGGGCGTAGCGATTCCGAAAACCGTTTTGCTCCCGCAGCGCGCTTACATCGAAGGCATTGTGCCGGATTCATTGAGAAATCTCGAATATCCGGTTGATTGGGAAGGAATCGTCGAATACACGGGCTTTCCGGCATTTCTGAAACCGCACGACGGCGGCGGCTGGAAAAACGTCTCGAAAATCAATTCTTTGCGCGAATTGTGGAAAGAATACAACGAATCGGGGACGCTCTGTATGGTTTTGCAGGAGGGAATCGAATTCGATCAATTCGTCCGCTGCTACTGCGTCGGGCAGGAAAAAGTTTTGATTATGCCTTACGATCCGACGAAACCGTATTTGTCGGGAATGCAGTATGTCAACATTGAAAATTATCTGTCGCCGGAATTGTACGCCCGCGTCGAACGCGATGTGCAAACGATTTGCCGCGCTTTGGGCTACGATTTAAACACCGTCGAGTTTGCGATTAAAGACGGCATTCCGTACGCGATTGATTTTATGAACCCTGCGCCCGACGCCGAGCTTGCTTCGGTCGGCGAATACAATCACAACTGGATCGTCAACGAAATGACCGATTACATTCTCCGCCGTATGAACGAAACAACCGCGCCCGCGAATACTTATCGCTGGGACGCTTTGCTCCGCGGCAGCGACAACAACGCTGACGGCGGAATCGCCGCAGCAGAGACCAAAAAGAAATCTGCTCCGAGAGCGAAAAAAGCCGAAGTTTCAACCGGAGAAACCTCTGCGCCGAAACGAGCCAAAAAAGCAGCTTCAGAATAGATTACGAATTTTGAAATAAAAAAAAGGTGCGGTTCATAGCCGCACCTTTTTTTTTATACAAGCTCAATCCGTAATTTAACGCCTGATCTTAAAAACTGTACCTGAGACCGAATTGCAGCACGCGCGGAGTCCCCTGGATGGAGGTAAAATTCCACCAATCCGCAGGCGGCGTGTTTGCTTGCGGATCTACTCCCACCTGCAATGTGCGGACAGTTCCCATTCTCTGCGTGTTCGTCACATTAAAGCCTTCGGCGCGAATTTGCAGTTGGTGGTTTTCGCCCCAGGGCATCGTAAATGATTTGGCAAGACCCAAATCGAGACCGATGTAGCCGGGAAGTCGAATGACGTTTCGGTCTCCGGTTTCCCCCGGTTTAGCGTTGCGCCAGCTTTGGAAAGCAGCGGTTCGATCACAACCGAAAGCGTTTGGAGCCGCTCCGTCTTCGCCGCGCGTCGGGCAGGATTGAACCGGTTTGAGTCGAACGCTGTTGCTTTGGATGTTCCAGTTGGTCGCCCACAAAGTGTCATACGGCGAATAAGTAGGCAAGCCGGAATTCCAACGGAAGATTCCCGAAAGCTGCCAGCCGCCGAGAAAGGCGTCAACAACCTTATTCGTGTCATTAAACAACCATCTGCCGCGCCCGATTGGAATTTGCCAGACGCCGTTAACGTTGATGATATGGCGCACGTCAAAATCCGAATTGGCATAGCTGTCTTGCTGCCGAATCGGATTTACAATCAATGCGGTTCCGAAATTTCCGCTGGTTTGCAGACCGGAAGCGTCGTCCAGCGAATGCGAAAGCGTGTAGTTGAAATCCATTGTCAATTTATCTCCGAGCCGCTGACGAACAGATAACGTCCCGGCATGATAATTTGACCTGCCGATTGAGCCGACTGATCCGAGCGCCGCATATTGCGGGTGATAAAAGACCGGGCTGAGTCCCGCGCTCCGCAATGCGACATCAATCTCGCTTTGCGTGGTTACCCAATCGTTATTGTTGAAGATTAAAGCATCGCCGAATACAGCCTGAGTTGCATTTGTTGCGTATGAAGCGCGGCTTGAGCCTAACATATTGCGTGCAAAATTGGGCACGTTGGCAAATAGATTCTCAAAATATGCAATCGCCGGTATATTCCTGATTGCGGCTTGTCGCGCCGCCTCTCGCTGTGCAGTAGGGAGGGCGGCAATTGCCGGGGCTACGCTTCTGCGGTAGTCTTCCAGCATTCCGGCTGCGGTGTACCAATCCATTCCCGATCCCGGATCAGTCAAATTGTTCGCCGTCGCCACGTCGCGCGATGCGAGCAGATTACGCGCCGCGCGTCCGATGTAGGACGCTTGAACCACAAATCCGGCGGGAAGCGAACGCTCGAAAGTGAGATTCCAGCTATAATGAATCGGGGCGATCAGATTCTCGTCAAGCGATGATTCGATTCGCCGGGTGTTATCGGCAGGCTGCATCTGCGGAAACTTCAGATTCGTCGGAACCGTGATTCTCGGCAAGCTTCTTACGTCTTGAGCAAAACCTGTGAAAAGCGGGCAGAGAACCGTCGTCGTATTACAAGTTCCGGCGGCGAGTGCCTGTGCCGAGGAAAATCCCAATCGGTTGTTTAAATCAAACGAGACCGCCAATTGCTGACCGTAATAATCGTTTGTAATTCCAAAACCGCCGCGAATGACCGATTCGCTGTTTTTTCCGAAAATTGTTCCCAAAAATCCGTCTCCGAAATCGGGCGACCAGGCGACGGCAACGCGCGGCTGGAAATTATTTTTGTCCCAGTTGTAAAGCGGAGAACGACCGTTTTGAGGACCGGAAAGCTCGACCGAAATCGGGTCGTTATACGGAACCCCGCGAGATGCGCCTTCAACGCGGCGGCGGAAAAATTCTGCCAGAGGCATACTCGGCTTCACTTCGTAACCGTTTGTTTCATAAACCGGGCGGCTGATTCCATAGCGCAATCCGTAAGTCAGAGTTAAGTTCGGCGTTATCTTCCAAATATCCTGCCCGTAAACGTCGTATTCCTCGGTCGCAAACTCGCGCTCGCTCGGAGTTCCCGCCGGAAGCAGATTTCCCTCCCGGTCAAAGGTAAACCGGGCTGTATACGCCGTCAATCTGCCGAGCAGCGCGACCGCCGCGTCGCGTGCTGCGTTGCGATCTGCGCCGGCTCCAAATGCAGAAAAGGTGTTTAGCGCGTCCGTAATCGGCGACCCGCTGCTGGCGTAACCGGTCGGATTTGTGTAAGCGACATCATACGCAGTGGAGTAAGTTGTGCGCTTGTTGCGAATAAGACGAATGTTCGTGCCGAATTGGACGACGTGGTTTCCTTTCACCCAGGAAAGGTCATTAACGATATTCTGGACGGGAGTTATCCGCGAAATTGTCCTTGAATCGAGGACCGGAAAGAAGACGTTGCGAAAATAAATTTCGTTTTTCGCAGCATCGCCTTGAAATGTGAACGCCTCACGCGTCAAGCCGTAACGAAAATTGTTGACCACACTGTTGTTGACGGTCCAAACATGCCCGATGACAAAACCGAACGGGTGCGACCAGGTGTCTTGCGAAGGCGTGTCAGGAAATACTCGTGAACCGCCGAATAAGTCGTGCTGAACCTGAAAGCGGGCATTGATCTGCTGTTTCGATGTCAGTTTGTAGTCGAAACGCCCGACGTGCGCGTTCAGTTTTACCGAAATCGGTGTATTAAACCGGAAACCAGCGGTGTTTAGACCGTCTCCGATAGTATTGTCATTCGCCGGATACTTTCCCGCCGCTTCTGCCAGAGCCGCAATCGCCAAAGGATTCGCTCCTCCCATCGCCGGAAAAATAGTAGCCAGATTAGCCGCTGTGACGGTCGTAATGCCGCCGCTTGCGTTCCTGTAGCGAACTTCTCCGCGACCTAAACTGGCGGTCGGAACTCTCGAAACGATTGTTCTTTCGCTTTTATCGCGCCGCGCTTCGTAGCTGTAAAAGAAGAACAAGCGATCTTCGATAATCGGTCCGGCGACGGTGCCGCCGAATGTGTTGCGCCTGAGTTGCGGGCGCTCTAATCCGCTGCGGTTATTAAAAAAGTCGTTCGCCGTAAAAGCCGTGTCGCGGTTATATTCAAAAAGCGAGCCGTGAAAATTGTTGCTTCCCCTTTTTGTGACGAGCGAAATTTGCGCGCCGGAAGAGCGTCCGAAAGCGGCGTTCGGATTGGTCGTCGTGACGCGAAATTCTTCGATGGCTTCGCCGCTCAAACGCAGAACCGTTCCGGTGTCGGGAGATTCTGAAAATCCCCTCATGGTGTTCGAAGCTTCCCCGCCTTTCGGTGCTCCCGCCTGATTTGTTTGCGCCTCGTTAATATCCACGCCGTCGAGAGTAACGTTTGATTGGTCGGCGCGCGCTCCGGCAACATAGCCTTCGCGCGTCGCGCCCGGCTGCAAAGTTAGGAGCGAATTTACGTCGCGGGCTTCGAGCGGAAGCTGTGTGATTTGGCGCGAGACGATATTGTTGCCGAGACTCGCGTCCTGAGTGTTAATGAGAGATTCATTTCCTCCCGACGTGACGATAACGGTCTCGGTAAGACCGCCGACTTCAAGCTGTGCGCTTGCCTCGGTCGGCTTTGAAATCAGCGCCCGCACGTCTTTTAAAACCGCTTTTTTAAAGCCCGCAGCGCTGACTTCGATTGTATAAGTGTCGGGCGGAATGGAGTTAAAAGCGTATGTTCCGCTTTCGTTGGTGGTTTGGGTTCGCGTAAAGTTTTTCTCCGGGTTTGACAAAACAACGGTCGCTCCGGTCAAAACATTACCTTGCGCGTCGGTGATCGTTCCGCTGATTGAAGAAGTATCGGTCTGGGCAAAGGTTTGTTGACCGATAAACAGAGAGAAAATCAATGCAAAGCACATGAAAAAGGCATTGATTTTTGAGTTGCGTTTATTCATTGAATCTGCCTCCGAATACAGTTGCTCAAACCGGTTTGAGTTTTGAGCCGTGATAGAAAGGAAATAGCAAGAAAAGCGAGAAATCCATTTCAACGACGGCTTTTATAAAGCCCGATGGTTTCCTGGCATACTTGCGTTTAAATCAAGAATCCGCCGCTGCGGTTCTATCAAATTCAAATTGTAGAAAACAAAAAGAATTGCCAAATGTTCAGAAAAACCAGCCCGTCTTTAAATCAACGAGTTTTATTTATGAGAAAAGTTTTACCGGCTTCCGATTTGTTTACGGTTATTTGCTTTGAAAAGAAGATTTGCGTTTATCGAGCTTACGTTTTCGTAAATCAAATCTATCACCGGGCTGTGCCAGATAAATAATTAACGCCTGCCTTTGACCGGCATTTGCGCTGACCAGCATTACCTGACTTGCGCCGACAACTTCGGCAAAGCGGTTATCGGTTACCAGAATCGCCGTGCTTTCGTCTATTCCAACACCGAATTTTTCGGGATTTTGCAGAATCAATCCGAAAAGCCGGTTTTCCCTCTGCCGCTTGATAAAATGCTGGTCAACGATAACATAATCAGGCAGGAGTCCCAACCCTAAATTCGTCTGCACTTTGCTTCCGTCAATTACCGTGAAATCGCCTTCACCCGTAATCATTTGAGCGGACATAATCGCCGCTCCCGCGCTCGTTCCGCCGAAAACCGTGCCTGCGGCGTAACGCTGTTTGAGAGCCTGCAAAAGCGATTCGTCCTTGAGCGCGTTCATAATTCTAGTCTGATCGCCGCCGCCAAAAAAAACTCCGGTCGCATTTTTAAGCTGACTTAAAAATTTGCTTTTCTTTTCTTCGGTTAAAGGCGCAACGGGAGCAACTTCGGTTTCCTGCGGAGAGAAAGCCGCAAGACTTTCTTTAAAATACTTAAAGCTCGCCTCCGGTTCGCTTGTCGCCCACGGAATGAACAGAATGCGCGCCCGCGCCGCGCCGCCCGCCCATTCGACGAATTTCGACATCGCCGCTTTCGGGCGCTCGCCGCCGCCGACAATGACCAAACGCTGTTGAGCATTTGCCTGAGAAAACAGCAAAATCAGCATCAACGCGCCGGACAACGCAAAATGAGTGATTTTTTGTAAGTGCAAATTATGAAAAACCCGCATTAGATAATTCTTAAGCAATTCGGGTGATAATAGTTTTGAAAGTAATCCGTGTCAATAAAAATGTAGATAATTGGCTAAATTGCGGGCGGCGTTTGAAGCTCAAGGTGAAGGTTTGTTTTTTTATTCTTCTTCGTCAAGCTCGCAGCGATTTTGCAGCAATTTTCCCGTGAGGCTCAAAATCAGCCAGAAAAGCGCCGTTCCGGCGGCGATTGCTAAACCAAGCTGGGTAATTGCGTCGTCAAAAGACACGCCGAACAAAACAACGCCCAAGCCTAAAATTGTCAGCCGCAGACAAATCCGGCTGCCCCGTTCCGTGTTGTGCAGCCAGGAAATGCGCGTAAACTCGGCTTCCATATAATCTTCGTCGCTGTTAAGGAGGGAAAAATAATCCGCCTCGGTGCGCGCCCAAGTCTTTCCTGCTTCATCGTGAGCGGTGCGGGCGGCGGCTTGATAATGATGAACGACGTGCGCCAATTTGCCTTCGTTTAAAGCCGTTTCCGCCAACCCGCAATAAGCGCGAAAATTTTCGGCGTCAAGCTCCAGAGCGCGGCGAAAAGCCTTTTCCGCGCGTTTGATTTCGCCGAACTGAAAATAGCTCTCGCCGATTCGCGCAAGCAGTTTCGCGTTGTCGGAACTAACGAGCGCGGCGAGCCTTAATGCGGCAAAAGCGCGCCGCATCAGTTTCGTTTGTCTTGACGAACTGGCATAAGAATGCAAAGCGCGGGCGAATTCGAGCAGCAGCCAGCCGTCGTTCGGTTTGACAAAAAGCGCGCGGCGAAACGCTTCGAGCGATTGCGCCAGATTTCCCGAAAGACGCAGCTCGTTAGCGACTTGCCGAAGCTGTAGGGCTTGATTGGCGGCTTCCGCCTGACGATTTTCGTTCTGCCACAAATCGCGTTTCAAACGGCGCATCCGGTCGTTTTTTCTAACGGTTTTTAATGCGTTTTCGGCGGTTTCGATGGACGGAATCTGCAAGGCTTCGGCGCGCGTGCCGGTTTCTTTCGGGTCATTCAAAAAATCGCGTAGTTCGAGCGAGCGAGCGTCGAGCTTATCTTCCAGAATGAGCGGAAAAAGACGGCGCACCATCCGGCGAAAACTTTTGCCGCCGGAAGCGAAAGCGAAAATCAATCCCGTGCCGCGCACTTCCGTGCGATAACGATAAAAAACTCGCCCTCCGCTTTGCAGAGCGCGAACGGCTTGCGTTTCGATTTGTTCGATGTCCGAAATTTTTAATTTCTGCGTCTGACCGAAGATTTTGCCCAACAAACGCGGCAAAATTCCGGTGCGGCGCAGCGCTTCGCCGTCGAAAGTTATTCGGTCGAACCACGCTAGAACCGGAAAAACGAGCCAAGCCGCACCGATTAAAATCAATGAAATCGTGTTTAGCTCGAAATAAGACAAAAATCCGGCAAGCAGGCTAAAGAGAAAAAGCGCGGCGAAATAACCGCCGGGCGCGACGCGCACTTGCTCAATTTGAGAAAGCCGCGCCGCGCCGGTTTCCGAGCCGGCTGCGGCGGCAGTGGCGTTGACGGCAATTTCGGGAACTTTCTGCGGGGCGGCTTTTCGCATTTCTTTTAACCTTCGGCGGTTTAGATGAAAAGCCGAATCAATCGGGTTTTCCTTAGAAATTAACAATTCTGTCAGCCGATTCTGCCGGAAGCTGGGCGTAGCGCGCCGGGGCGAGCTTTTCGAGCTTGGTTGACGCTTCGCGCGCCGTCTGCGATTGCGGAACGGGCTGACCTTGTGCATCTTTGGCTTCGCGGGCGGCTTTTACGAGATTAAAATAAATGTCAACGGCTTCCTGCGTTTTGCCTTGTTTTTCGTAAGTTTGAGCGATGGCGAAATTAAGCGTCTCATCAGCAATAATGCCGGTTTTCGCTTGCAGCAGTTCGTTATAACCCGCAGCCGCTTCGTCGTATTTGCCGTCGGCGTATCTCGCTTCGGCGAGCGCGAATTTTGAAAGCGTGCCGACTTCGCCGCTGTTTTTCGATAAATTTTCGAGTTCTTGAATTCCCGCCGCACGGTCGAGCTTTAAACGATTGACGGCGATAAAATACTGCGCTTTTTCTTTATGCGGGCTGCCGTATTTGGCGGTGACTTCCTCAAAAGCGGCGATTGCTTTTTCGGTTCGCTCTTTGTCGTTCGGAAAAGTCAGTTCCGTACTTTTCGGATCGGGCGACGCCGAAACCTGCGCTGTGTGAATGTCAATCGCTTTGCCGAGCGCCGTTTGCGCGGCGACTGTCGAGCGCTGCGAGTAGCTGTAAATGATGCCGCCGATAATGGCGACGCCGAGCAGGGCGAGCAAACCGTACAAAATCGGTCTGCCTTTGCCTTCAAATTTTCTGCCTAAAGTTTCGATTCTTTCGTCAGCCGCCGATTGAAAGCGATCAACCGGCTTGCCGAGCGTATTTTCACGTTCTAATTTCTTTTTCTGAGCCACTTTTTCCTCTGTTTGTTCTTCTCAAATGAGAGCTTATTTGGTATTGATATTACGATAAATGCCAACTGTAACGAGCGCGGCGAAAGATTGTCAAGCTAGGTAGTTCGTTGTTCGTTGTTCGTTGTTCGTTGTTTTGTGGATTTTCAAGGCACGCTAAAATTTTATGGAAAAGACTAATTTTGAGAATTTGCGTGTTTACCAGCTATCAGAAGCGTTATCGGATAAGATTTGGGAAATAGTTTCGGGCTGGAATAATTTTTCACGCGATACGGTTGGCAAACAGATTGTTCGAGCCGCCGACAGCATCGGCGCAAATATCGCGGAAGGAACGGGCAGATATACATTTATTGAAAACAAACGCTTCGCGCATATCGCCAGGGGCTCGCTAAATGAAACAAAACATTGGCTAAGACGCGCTTTTAAACGAAATTTATTATCAGAAGAACAAGTAAAAGAATTAAAGCCAATAATTGATGAGTTAGCTCCTAAACTGAACGCATACATCAACGCGCTCAGTAAATCTAAAAAGAGCAACGAACAACGAACGACGAACAACGAACAAATTTGAACAACGAACAAATTTGAAAATTTTTCGGGAACAAAATTTTTGCGGCGGTGTCTAACAGAATGTTTGCCAGAAAAGGCAAACGAAAAAGCTCGGTTGAAGCGCCGTTGTCGGAAAAGGTTAAAATAGTAGGCGACGGATGAATTTTGGAAAAACAATCGCCATTGACGGACAAAACCTGCCGGAAGCCGCTTTGGCGACCGATGCGAGGCTTTGTTTACCCGGCGAAATTGAGTTCCTTGAAAGATTAAAAACGGGCGACGCGGAAGCGTTTGACGAGCTTGTCGGACGATTTTCGACCGATATTTACGGATTGCTCGTCCGGTTGACGGAAGATGCCGAAGAAGCCAAAGATTTGACTCAGGAAACTTTTTTGAGCGTCGTGCGTTCGGTCAAAAGCTTTCGCGGTGACGCGAGCTTGAAAACGTGGCTCTATCGAATCGCCATCAACCAGGCGCGCAACCGTCAGCGCTGGTGGCGCAGTCGCCGATTGGGTCTGACGTTTTCGCTCGATTCGGCGAGCGAGCCTGACGAGCCTTCGCTGCACGAAACTCTGGCTGACGATAATCAGCAGTCGCCCGAAGATTTCGCTTTGCAGCGCGAGCAGGAAACGATGATTCGACAGGCGCTTAAAAAATTGCCGCTCGCTTTTCGTGAAGCCGTAATTTTGCGAGACATCGAGGGCTTGAGCTACGAAGAAATCGCCGCCGCGCTAGAAACGAATATCGGAACCGTGAAATCGCGGATCGCCCGCGGACGTGAGGAATTGAAACGTAAGTTACAACGTTCTTTGTAAATCAGTAATAAGTAACAAGTAATCAGTAATTAGATATTTTAAAACTAATTACTGATTACTGAATACTGATTACTAAAAAGGCATAGCTGACCCGCCCCGGCTCACTTTTGAAACACAATCGGTGCCACGAAGGGTCGAAGTGACGAAATGTGATTCGGGGAAGCGTCAAGGCGAAAGCGGAATTGCCGGATTGATCTTTTGAAACGTGACCAGCAACATCACGTTAATGTTTATCCGACAAAGCCGCAAATTTCGCTGACCGCCAACCGAAACGAAACGTTGTTTTTCGCTGTTTTAAAAACAAGCGTAAAACAGCCGGGGTCGGTCAGCTATGCTCTCGCAGTTGCGAGTTATTGAGTTCTCGGGTTTGTCGAGAAAAAGCTGTATTTAACTCGACAAACCCGACAAACTCGATTAACTCGCCGAACTTAAAAATGGATTGTCAGGAATTTCGCTCAAATCTTTCGCTGTATGTTGATGACGTTTTTGAAACGTCTTCGACGGCAGTTCGCGCTTTGTGCGACGAGCATTTGCGCGTCTGCCCGCTTTGCCGGGCGGATGTCGCAGATTTGCGCGTAATAAAAACCAGCCTGTCCGCAATTCGCCCTCCTACCGTTTCGCCGGATTTTACCGATTCGCTTCGTCGTGCCGTTGCCACCGAATTGATCGCGCAAAAGGCGATTCGGAAAGCGAATTTGGAAAAAAACGACTGGCGCGGCTGGCTTGAATTCAATTTAATGCCCTACGCCATCGGGACTGTGGCGTCGGTTTTCTTGTTTATGATGATGTTTGCCGCTCTGCACACGGCAATGACGACTTTCCGAAATTTGAATATTCACCTTGCATCGGTCGGACAAAGCTCAACAACGGTTTTCGCCGCCGAGACAACCAAAATTTACGATACGGGTTTGCCTTATTCGCCCGCCGATTATGCCGCTCTGCGTTCGCCGCACGCTTTGGAATCACCTTCTTTAAATCCGAAAGGCTCGCTCGTTTCTTTCACTTCGTCGCTGATGCGCGGCGAGGTTGACGAAGGCGCGGTGATTGTCGTCGCGGATGTTTTCGGAAACGGTTTGGCGCACGTTGCCGGGGTTCTCGAAGCGCCGGACGATCCGAATAAATTGGAGGAGCTTGAAAAGATTCTTAATAACGAACCTGTTTTTGTTCCCGCTTCATACGACAAACGACCGGAAAACCTGCGCGTCGTATTGATGATACAAAAAGTCAATGTCAGCGGCGAGACTGACAAAAAAGAAAGCCTGAACTCAAAGAAGTTCTAAAAAAATGAGAATTGAAAGTTCTTGACTTAACTTTCAATTCTCATTTGAATTATTGTAGTTGTGCGAACACCGCTGGATAACTGATAAAAACTTACAACATTTGCGCTAAAATGATTTGTTCGGAGGAAAATTCGGTTAAATCATTTCTACTGATTTTTGGGGAAATTCGTTTTTAACCAATATTTAAAATCACTTGCGCAGCTAATCGCCGTGCCGCCAATATTAACTTTATCTGTCGGAGTTGGGACTCTAACGACCCACAGATTAAGAGAAAATGTTTGTTGGCTTATTGGCTGATTCGAGATAATTTCATACCTGTTACCATCTATTTCGAAAGTGACAAAGTTACCTTCGAGCTTTCCGATTTTTTGGAAATCATAACCATCAAGCGGCTCTACCGAAGCGATAAACCAGCCTTTTTGCGGAAGGTAGAAGCCTAAAACCTCGCCCGAACCACATGCGCCTTTAGATTCAATAACCGATTTGCCATTCTCGTTGACTATTGTGTTTCCTAATTGAAGCGCGATTTTCTCTTTTGAATCGGATTGAGCGGCAGCCATCGATGAGAATATGGTTAATAGCACGAAAACAAGACGGATTTTCATATACGCTCCTATGCACAATCATCATACTCGAAAATGAAATAAAAAATTAACTCTAATTTTTCGCCGCAGTATATCCGGCGCGGGTTAAAGCAATGCGTTTGCCGCGTTTGGCGTCATCGGCAATTTGGACGCGAATCGTTCGATAACTGCCGTCGCGTTTTTCATTAGTCGGCTGGTAGCTCAAAATATACTGCATTCGTAATTCGTTGTTGATGTCGCGCGCAATTTGCGCCAGCTCGCTGACCGAATTCGGAAAATACGATTTGCCGCCGGTTTCTTTCGCCATTCTTTCGAGCAGCGAGGTAGCTTTGCCTTTGTCGCTTTTGCCGAACAAACTTTTGTCCGTCCCAAGCTCGTTGACGAAACCAATCGTGTAAATCTGCACATCAGCTTCGCGCAGTTTGGCGAAAAGCTGTTCTTCTTTGTAATAACTGGCGCGGTCTTCGCCGTCGGTGACGAGAATCAGAGCGCGACGCTTGCGGTCTTCGCGTTTGGCTGATTTTTCGTATTCGGCGGCTTTATCTGCGGCGAGCATCACGGCGTCAATAATCGCCGTCGAGCCGCCTTCGATGTAAAGCTCGTCGAGCGTTTCTTTGAGAGCGGTTTTATCTTTCGTCCAATCCTGTTTTTCCTCGATTTTATCCGAGCTGACAAAACGAATAATAAAGGCTTCGTCTTCAGGTTTGTTCGCGTCAACCAGAATTTTCCCGGCTTCGATTACTTTTTCCAATTGCGAGCGAAGCGAACCCGAATTATCAATCAACATTCCGTAATTGACCGGAACTTCTTCTTTGATAACGGTTTCAACTTTTTGCGCCACGCCGTCTTCAAAAACTTTGAATTCTTCCGGGCGAACATCGCCGAGCGGGCGACCGTTTCGGTCAACAACGCGAACGTTTAAGCTGACGATATTGCTTTCAATTACAAGGTCTCCGGGGTCTTCCTCAACCGGCGGCGGAGTCGGTGAAGTTTTCGGCGCTGTTTGAGGCGGATTTGAAGGCGTAATGACGGGCGGCGGCGGTGTCGGAGTCGCTTTTGCTGCGGCTTGGCGCGGGCGCGAATTGCTGTTGTCCTGCGCGTTTGAAACAAACGGCAAGCCGGAAATCGCAAACATTATAATTGCGCCAAAAAAAACGACCCAGAAATTAATCTTTATATTTCCAAGTTTCATTGCAAATCTCTTTTTATCACTGAAATCGGGAGAGCCGCAAAAAATTTCTTACTTTTGCGGCTCATTTTGATTCCGTCGGCGGTTCTCGTGTTTGCCGCGATTTATCGCCCCGGCAATTTATCCGAACTTTAATCGCGCGGGGCGACGGTGGCGAAATAGCCTTCGCGCGTGCGGACGAAAAGTTTAGGAAGACCGCGCGGCGGTTTTACTTTGACTTTTAATTTGTGCCATTTGCCGTCGTTGTTAAAATTTTCCGGGCGAAAACCGATTGAATATTGATGTCGAAGCTCAAGCGCGATGCGCTCGAAAATCTCGTCCATTTCGGCGTTCGTCTTGGGATAAAACGACGAGCCGCCCGTCACCGAGCTTAATTCGTCAAGATACGCCTGTCCCATCATTCCAAGACCACTGTTGTCGCCGCCGCCCAAAATTCCGATTGAATAAAGCGTGACATCCGATTCTTTGATCTGTTTTTTGACATCGTTAAAAGTGTAGCGGGAATTATTATCCTGCCCGTCGCTGATGAGAATAATGGCGCGTTTCTGGTGCGCTCCGCGAGTGACTCTTTCCGTCCCCAAATAAACGGCGTCGTAGAGCGCCGTGTTGTCTTTGGCTTGAACAAGCTGCAATTTGCTCAAAACGGCTTCTCCGTCGCGCGTGCGGTCGAGCAGTAGCTGAGCGCGTTTGTTAAATGCAATCAAAAAATATTCGTCGCGCGGATGGCTGGTTTGGATAAATTTTCCGAGAGCTTCGCGCGCGCGGTTGAGCTTATCGCCTTTCATCGAACCGGAAACGTCGAAAACAATCCCGACGGAAACCGGCGCGTCGTCGTCGCTGAAAAATTCAATTTCCTGTTTTTCGTCGTCGTCAAAAATTGTGAAAGCGTTTTTCTTCAAACCGGAAACGTAGCGTCCGAAATTATCGGTGACGGTTACATTTAAGGTGATGAGGTCTTCGTTAATAATGAGCGTGTCCTTATTTTCAAGAACTTTCGGTGGCGGCGTAGGTGTAGGTTTTTGTGCAAAAGCGGTTGACGCGAGGACGAAAACAAGCATCAAACCGAGCAGCTTGAGAGAGACTTTGGCTGAATTCATAAATAAACCTCTTGTTCGGAGCGGAAAATTAGCTAAGACAATTTAGATTGTTTGCCGCTTCATTTTAGTTGTTTCAAGCATAGCTATTTTTTGCTCGAACATTTGTTTTTGCAACTTTAATTTTCCGCCGCGCGTGTAAGAAAACGCGGCTTCGGCAGATGTTATACTCAAAGCGGCGATTTTAAAAGAAAATTCTTTCGATTATTGAGCAATTTTTAAGTTAGAAAAATGGCAGAATTTGTTTGTCGCCTGGGAACTCCTTCAGGCGAGATTGTCACACGAACGGTTGAAGCGAACGCTGCAAGCGACGCGCGCGCTCATCTGGAAAAGGAAGGCTATCGCGTTTTTGCGATTTCGTCCGGCGAATCGGAGTTCGGTTCGTCGCTGCCTTTTATCGGCAGCAATCGCGCGAAAGCCGTCAAACCGGCGGATTTTCTGCTCTTTAATCAACAAATCGCCGCACTTTTAAAAGCCGGAATTCCGGTTCTGCAGGCGGTTTCGATGCTCCGCCGCCGCGCCGCCAGCCCGCGAATGCGCGACGTTTTGGGCGAAGTCGAAGAAAAAATTCGCGGCGGCACGGCTTTGAGCGAAGCGTTTGAGCAACAGCATATTTTTCCGCGCATTTACACGGCTTCAATTTTAGCGGGCGAGCGTTCCGGCGCGCTCGACGACGTTTTGGCGCGCTATGTTAATTATTTGCGCCGCAGCGTGCAAATCAAACGAAAGGTGCGTGGTGCGCTCGCGTATCCGATTTTTCTGCTCGCGGCGTCAATCTTCATGGTTTTGTTTTTGAGCGTTTACGTCGTGCCGAAAATGGCGACTCTCTTTTCGGGCATTACGGCTGGGCGCTCGCTTCCGCTTCTCACGCGCGTCGTCGTTTCGATCTCAAACGCCGTTGCAGGCAATTTCTGGTGGGTTTTCCCATTGGCGATTGCGACAATCGCCGGGCTTTATTTTTGGTCGCGGACGGAAGGCGGCAGGCTTTTCTTTGACAGGCTTTTTCTCAAGCTCCCGCTGATCGGAAATCTGATTGTGCAAATGACGACCGCACAGGTCTCGCGCTCGATGGCGACGCTGCTCGCGGGCGGAATTACAGTGCCGGAATCGTGGGAAATTGCATCAGAGTCTGTGACGAACCGCGAATTGCGCCGACGCAGCCGTTCGGTCTTGTCTTCCGTCAGAGAAGGTCAAACGCTGACCGACAGTTTGGAAAACGCCGCCTGGCTGCCGCCGCTCGCGCTCGATATGATCGGAATCGGCGAGCGTTCGGGAAGCCTCCGCGAGATGCTCGACGAAGTTTCCAGCTTTTATGACGCCGAAGCCGAAGTCAGGATGGAGCAATTAACAACTCTGCTCGAACCGATTATTCTGGTCGTTATGGGCAGCTTCGTGATTATGATTTTGCTGGCTATTTATATGCCAATTATTCAAACGATTTCCGCGCCCGCCGGGGGAAGAGCACATTAAAAAATAAAATGAGTCCAAACGGAAAAAACAACACCACCGCGACTGCGGTTCTTGAAAACGAGCCGCCCGAAATAATTGAAGCCAAGCGGCTCGCAATGCGTTATCGCCTGCCTTACGTTGACCTTCATCCGACCGATGAAAAATCGCCGATTGATTATGCGCTATTGGCGGAAATCCCAGTTGATTCGATGCTCAAAAACCATTTCGTTCCGCTCCGGCGCGAAGGTCGCAATCTACATCTGGCGATGGCAGACCCGACAAATTTCGAGCAATTGGACGAGCTGGAAGCCGCTCTCAAGGCGCGGATAGTGCCGTACGTAGCGACCGCCGGGGCGATTGAAGCCGTGTTGAAAAAAGGCGACGCGACTCAGCGAGTGATGCAGGAAGCGGCGTCATCGTTCAAGATTTCGCTCGTCAAAGAAACCGAAACCGGCGAAGAAGTTTTAGACCTCGACCGTCTGGCGACGGATTCGGATATGTCGCCGATTATCAAATTGGTGGACACCATCGTTTATAACTCGATGGAATCGCGCGCATCGGACATTCACATCGAAGCGGGCGACCGCGAAATGACCGTTAAATTCCGCATTGACGGAGCGCTGTATCAAAAAGTTGATCCGATTGACATCGCTTATCACCAAACGCTCGTGTCGCGTATCAAAGTTATGTCCGAGCTTGATATTGCCGAGCGCCGCGTGCCGCAGGACGGACGTTTTCGCGTTAAATACAAAGGTCGCACGGTTGACTTCCGCGTTTCGATTATTCCTTCGGTTTACGGCGAAAACTGCGTTATTCGTATTCTCGACAAAGAACAAATCTCGGAAGAATTTAAAAATTTAAGTCTCGATGTCGTCGGTTTTGCCGAAGACGACGTGACGCGGTTTCGCCGCTATATCAAAGAGCCTTACGGAATGGTTTTGGTAACGGGACCGACCGGATCGGGTAAAACGACGACGCTTTACGGCGCTTTAAACGAAATTCGCAATTCGGAAGATAAAATCATCACGATTGAAGACCCGGTCGAATACGTTCTGAACGGAATTATGCAGATTCCGGTCAATGAGAAAAAAGGTTTAACGTTTGCGCGCGGTTTGCGCTCGATTTTGCGTCACGACCCGGACAAAGTGATGGTCGGCGAAATCCGCGATACCGAAACCGCGCAGATCGCGATTCAGTCGGCGCTCACTGGACACCTTGTTTTCACTACAGTTCACGCGAACAACGTGATTGACGTTATCGGGCGATTTTTGAATATGGGCGTCGAGCCGTACAATTTCGTTTCGGCTCTCAACTGCGTGCTGGCGCAGCGTCTTCTTCGTCTGTTATGCGCGGTTTGCAAACGCGATTACAAACCGAGCGAACAGGATTTTCTGGATTCCGGTTTAAAACCCGATTTATATCAAAATCAAACATTTTACCGCGCAATCGGCTGCGACGCCTGCAATCACACGGGCTATCGCGGGCGAACGGCGATTCACGAGCTTTTGGATATGTCCGACAACATCCGCGAAATGATTGTCGAGCGCCGACCGGGTTCGGAAATCCGCCGCGCCGCCGAAGCCGAAGGCTTGCAGAGCTTGCGCCATTCGGCTTTGAGAAAAGTTTTCGCAGGTCTTTCGACTCTCCACGAAATTAACCGCGTAACTTTTGTCGAAGAAGTTAAGTAATAAATTACGAATTTCAAATTACGAATTATTGACTGGATTTTTGATTAAAAAAACAAATTCCTTCGTTCGTAATTCGTAATTTGAAATTCGTAATTGATAGAATGTTTTCGGTGAGTTCCGGCAATTTTTTGCGGAACTTCAAACCTGCTTTGGCGTGTAAGCTGACAGTCGCGCCCGTGCGGTCTTTAATTTCAAAAACAAACGTCTTGGAAACGAATATGAAAATCTCTACATTTTTGCGTTCTTTTGCGGCTTTCGCCTTGATTTTTTGTCTCTGGACAACCCCGATGGTTGCTTTGGCTGGCGACAAAGGCGAGAAAAATTTTAAACAGGGTATGAAATACGAGGAAGCCGAGCAATGGGATAAAGCCGCCGAAGAATTTGCCCTCGCGCTCGCGGCGAAACCGAAAAACACCGAATATCGCCTGCATTACCAGCGCGCCATATTCAACGCTTCGCAAATGATGATGCAGCGCGGGCGGACTCTCGCCGAGCAAAAAGATTTTGTCGGCGCATACAACGCTTTTCGTCAGGCTTACGGTTATGATCCGGTCAACGAGCTGGCGAAATCCGAAATGGACAGAATGCTCCGGCTGCAAAAAGAAGCAATCGAAGGCAAGCCGCAAACAAATGACAGAAACACGCCGGACGCTTCGCCGGGTAACATTCCGAACATTGTTAACGGCGTAAAAGTCGTGCCGACCGCTTACACAGCCGGCGGCGCGCGCGCCGTTCCGGTCCCGGTTCCGCAGGAAATCGAACAGCTCCGCGACATCAAATACACGAAAGTTGATTTGAGAACGGCTATCAAAGAATTGGCTGCGGCGCTTGAGCTAAACGTTTTGTTCGACAAAGAAATCAGCCGCTCGCCGCGCGATGTGACGATTGAACTCAAAAACGTCACGACCGCGCAGGCGCTCGATTATATTTTCCTGCAAGAAGGCTTGTTTTTCCAAAAAGTCGGCAAACGCTCGATTCTCGTCGCCGACCAGAACCGTCGTCAGCAATTCCAGCAATTGGTCTTGAGAACTTTTTATCTCGCCAACGCTAAACCCGACGATGTGAAACAGGTTTTGCTGCAAGCGATTCCGCCGCAGCCGGGCAGACCGCCGACGACTGCTATCGTTGACAAAGACACCAACAGCATTACCGTCCGCGATACGAGCGAAAACATCAAGCTGATCGCCAATCTCGTCAGAGCGCTCGACAAAGACCGCGCTGAAGTCGTGATGGATGTAAACATTTATGAAGTTTCCAAAACCGATTTGCTGCGTCTCGGCAATCAAATCGGAACCGAAAGTGCTTTAGGGAATTTGGGCGGCACGACCGCCGGAAAAGTCGGCATCGGCGAAGGCGGCTCGCTTTTCGGGCGTGCTGTCACGACCGGAGCGACGACAGCAGCAGGCATTCCGTCGGCAATTGGCGCGGCACTGTTGCTTCCCGCAATGCAATTACAGGCGTTTCAGTCTAAGAGCAACACGAAATTGTTGGCTTCGACTCAGGTTCACGCTTTTAACAACGAAGAATCTCAAGCTCGAATCGGTCAGCGCGTGCCGGTGCAAACCGCGCAGGTTTATGGTTATTCGCAAACTCAGCCGGGACAAGGCTCACAGGGAGCGTTTGGCTCGAACGGTTACCCGGTTATCAATTATGAACAAGTCGGTTTGACTTTGAAATTTACACCGATTGTTTTCCCGAATCAGGATGTGCAGGTGAAAATGTCAATTGAGTCAAAAGATGTTTTGAATAACACTTTGACACCGACTTTTACCGAGCGTTCTATTTCCGGCACGGCGCGCATTCAAAATAACCGCACAATGATGCTCGCCTCCGTAGCGCAGGATAATCAGAGCAACGGGCGTCAAGGTTTGCCGCTCTTAGGTTTGATTCCGATTCTTGGCAGATTTTTTACCGCCCCGGTTAAAAACAATAATCAAACAGATATTGTGATTGCAGTCACGCCGCGAGTTCTGCGCGCGCCCGCGATTTTGCCGGAAGACGAATTGGAACAGCCGACCGGCAGCATCGCCGTTCCGACAAACAGCTCGCTCGCCGATATGATTAACCGTGAGAATCAGGAAGATCAGCTTGCAGCCGCGCGTCGTTTAACCAACAACGTCTCGGTGCAGTTGCCCGATGCCCCGGCGGACATAGCCGCCGCGCCCGGTTACGTTCCGGCAAACAACGCTCCTGTAAAGAATCCGCCTGCGGCGACAAACCCGACTTTGAATCAGGTTTCCGCTCCGGCGACGGATAATAAATCGAACGAGACGTTGCCGACTATTCAGCCGAAACCGATTGACACGACGGTGAAAACTTTAACGGTTTCGCCGACGGTTGACGATGAAAAACCGAAAGACGCGACGCCGGATAAACCGTAGCGAAAATTACGAATTTCAAATTACGAATTACGAATTTGAGAAAAACTTAAATTTATAATTCGTAATTTGATTCGAATTTAAGAAGTGATTCAGCGCACTGCAAAAATCAAAAAGCAAACAGGGTTTACCCTTGTTGAGCTGGTCGTAACGCTCGTCGTGTTGTCAATTCTCGCGCTTGGGACGATTCCGCTCGTGCAGAACTCGGTGCGGCGTCAGAAAGAACAGCGTTTGCGCGAGACTTTACGTGAGATTCGACAGGCGATTGACGAGTTTCACCGCGACGCGGGCGGCGCTTGCAGCACTCCGCAGCAAGGGCAGTTTGCAACAGCGGGTTTTGATCCGCGAACTCGCGTGATGATTTCCGATTGCAAGATTTTTGAAGTTGACAATATAGACCGTTATCCGCCGACGCTCGAAACATTAGTTGAAGGCGTGAACGTTAAACCGCGAGCCGGGCAGATTTTACCCGGCTCGCAGGGCGGCAGACCGTTTGATAATCCAAGCGGCGCGACGGGTAACAAAGCGGACGGAGCGACGGGCAGCAGCGTCACCGACGAAAAGAAAAAGATTTATTTGCGCGGCGGTGAGCTTCCGATTGACCCGATTACGGGAAAAGCCGATTGGCAAATTCGCTCGTGTTATCAGGACAAAGACGCCACCGATTGGGACAACATCAACGTTTTCGACGTTCGCTCCGCCGCCGAAGGCGAGGCGCTCGACGGCACGAAATACAGTGACTTTTAAATTTTCGATTTTAGATTGACGATTTTAGATTGAAAATCGGAAGCAGTTAAAACAATGAGAAATCAAAAATCAAAAATCAAAAATCAAAAATTACAAAAAGGATTTACCTTGCTGGAACTGATGATTGTGCTGTTTGTCATCGTCATTTTGGCTTCGATTGCGATTCCGCAATATCAGAAAACGATTCAGCACGCCCGCGAAACAGTTTTAAAAGATAATCTTTATCAAATGCGGAAAATGATCAGCCAATATTCGGCTGACAAAGGAAAGCTGCCGCCTTCGCTCGACGCGCTCGTCGAAGCCGGTTACGTCAAAGAGCTTCCGATTGACCCGATGACCGACCAAGCCGATTGGGAAGCCGAAATGGGCGAAGACCCTAATCTAACCCAGGGTGAACAAGGCGTCATCAACGTCCGCAGCAGCTCGACCGAACCATCGCTCGACGGCAAGGCTTATAATGAATTCTGATTCGTTCGTTGTTCGTTGATCGTCGCTCGTTGCAAAGAAAAACAACGAACAACGAACAACGAACAACGAACAACGAACAACGAACCCAATGTTTAATAAATTAACTCAACCGCATTTTCCGCGCGCCGCCGCCGGTTTGAGACGCGAAAGCGTTTCGGTCGTTAGTCTCGGACGTTCCGGGCGAGCTTTTTCTTTGCGTCGCGCGGCGACGGTCGAGCTGGCGTCCGACGTTTTGCATCCGAGCTTTGACGAAGCCAATATTTTGCAGCCGGACGAATTGCTCCTGGCTTTGCGCGAAGCGGCGAGCGAAGCCGGTATGCAGACGCAAAAACGCTGGTCGGTCAGTTTACCCGCAGATTCCGCTCGGATGAGCCTTTTGACGCTTGAAACCGAGCCAAAAACGCAAAAAGAACGTGAAGAGATTTTAAATTGGAAAGCCGAACGCACATTCGGGACGCGCCCGGAAGAATTGCGGTTGGCGTTTCAATCGCTCGCGCCGGACGCAAGCAAACGCTCGCGCTATTTTGCAGTCGCAGTCAGGCTCGATGTTTTGGGCGAATATGAAGAATTGTTTGAAAATCTCGGTTGGAACGTCGGATTGATTTTGCCGCGCCATTTGAGCGAAATGCAATGGCTGATGATGTCCGCAAAAGCTAGGACAAACGGCGACTCGCTGCTTGTCAGCTCGCAGGCGGACGGTTTTACCGCGCTGCTGCTTCATAATCAGCAGCCCGCGATTGTGCGTTCGATATTGTGCGAACCGGGCGAGCGTGAAGACGAGCTTTATCGTTTGCTGCTTTATTATCGCGACCGTCTGGCGGGCGAGAACTCAGCGCTCGATAAATTTCTCGTCATCGGCGAAGGCTTCGGCGAAGATCGTCTGGAAGAAATCTCCAACGAAACGCTCGGTCACGATTTGCGCGCGCTGCACGCTGCCGACGTTGGGCTGTTATTCCCGGAAAACGAAATGCGTTTTGAAGACATAGCCGCGCCAGCCGCGCTTGCCAGTCTTGCTTTGCGCTAGAAAACGTTAGAATTTCAGTTGCGCGAATCGCTTTTGTTTTGTAATTCTCAAAACAAAAGCGATTCGTATTTCGAGAGAAAAATAATGCACTATTACAACGAAGAAGATTTGGCGCGTTTCGGCGAAATCGGTCGCGAGCGCCCGGATTTGTTCGAGAAATTTATGGCTTGGTATGCGGCGTGTCAGGAAGATGGCGCTTTATCGAAACGCGAAAAAGCGTTGATCGGTTTAGCCGTCTCGGTCGTCGTGCAATGCCCTTATTGCATTGACGCTTACACAAATTCGTGTCTCGAAAACGGCTCGAATCAGGAACAAATGACCGAAGCGATTCATCTCGCCTCGGCAATTCGCGGCGGCGCAAGTCTCATTCACGGCATTCAATCGCACAACGCTCACGACAAAGTTTCGATGTGAATTTGTTCGTTGTTCGTGGTTCGTTGATCGTTGCCGTAAAGCAATTAACGACATACCACGAACAACGAACTACAAACAAATGACGGTTGCAGTGCAAATAACGAGGCGCGACGGCGCGAGCATTTTTCCGAAATCTCCAATCGGTTTTGACGAAAAACTGTTGAAACACGGTTCGGAATTGCGTTCGGCTGCGATTGATACTTTGCAGGTCAATGTCGGAAAGCTCTGCAATCAAGCCTGCAAACATTGCCACGTTGACGCTTCGCCGACCAGAACCGAAATTATGCGACGGGAAATCGTCGAGGCGTGTCTGGACGTTTTGCGGAAGTTTAAAATTCCGACTTTGGACATCACCGGCGGCGCGCCCGAATTAAATCCGCATTTTCGTTATCTTGTCGTCGAAGCCGGAAAATCGGGCGCGAAAGTTATGGTGCGGCATAACTTGACGGTAATGTTTGAAGAAAATCAAACGGATTTGCCCGAATTTTTCGCCGAACACGCGGTCGAAGTAGTTTCGAGTTTGCCGTATTTTTTGCCGAATCAAACCGACGCGCAGCGCGGCGCGGGAGTTTTTGAAAAATCAATCGAAGCGATCAGAAAATTAAATGCGGTCGGTTACGGATTTGATGAAAGCGGGCTTGTTCTAAATCTGGTTTACAATCCGACCGGAGCGTTTTTGCCGCCCGCCCAAAGCGCGATTGAAGCCGATTTTAAGAGGGAATTAAAAGCCCGATACGACGTTTATTTTAATAATCTTTACACGATAACGAATATGCCGGTGGCGCGTTTTCTCGATTATTTGCGGCGCTCCGGCAACGAAGAGCGTTATATGACGAAGCTCGTCAACGCTTTTAATCCGGGAACAATCGCGGGCTTGATGTGTCGAAATTTAGTCAGCGTTGATTGGACGGGAAAACTATTTGACTGCGATTTTAATCAAATGCTTGAAATTCCGGTTCACGACAATTTGCCGCAGACAATTTTTGATTTTACGCCGGAAAAATTTATCAATCGAAAAATCAAAACAGCGGCGCATTGTTTCGGCTGTACAGCCGGAGCGGGTTCAAGTTGCGGCGGCACAGTCGCTTGAGCGGTTTGTGCGACAAAAATCGTTGAATTTACAATTTAGTCTGAAACTTTCCTCCAAACGTTTCCGTAGAAAAGATTGCCGTTATGACTGCAAAAACAATAGCTCTAAAAAATTTGCGAGAATTTGCCGACTCCGAATTGATTGCCACGAGCCTCGCCGGGCGCGAGGACAGTTTTGAGGAGCTTGTCCGCCGCTATCAACGACCGATTACCGCCTATGTCTATCGAATGACGAACGATTACGACGCGGCGCTGGACGTTTCGCAGGAGATTTTTATCAAGGTTTACAACTCGCTGGCGCGTTACAAAACCGAATTTAAATTTTCGACCTGGATTTACAAAATCGCGCGCAACGCGGCGATTGATTATTTGCGGCGTAATTCAAACGGCGAATGCTCGCTCGATTTAGAATTCGAAGACGAAACTTTCGAGCGCCCGATTGAAAGCAAGCTTGCATCGCCCGAAGTCGAGCGCGAGCGGAGCGAATGGCGCGGCGAAATTCAAAAAGTCGTGCAAAAATTGCCCGCCGCGTATCGCGAATTGATATTGCTCCGACACTCGCAGGATTTGAGTTACGATGAAATCGCGGAAATTATGAATCTGCCGCTCGGAACGGTCAAAAATCGTCTTTTTCGCGCGCGAGAATTGATGCGCGATTTGCTGGTCGAACGCGGAATCACCGGGGTTTAAGAATTTGAGATTTGAGATT
>DASWLV010000258.1:0-6238 GCA_036400075.1 Pyrinomonadaceae bacterium | reverse complement strand
ATGATTGAATACACGATTTATTGCGACCTTTGCGGAGAAATGATTGACATTCAATCAGGAAGCGCTCGTCAAGCGAGAAAAAAAGCGAAGGCAAAAGGCTTGCTTATCCGTATCCTTCGCAAAGACTATTGTCCGAGATGTGCGGATAAACTTCACAATGAAGGAGAAATTGATCTGAATCAATTAGACAAAAAAATGAAGATGCTTTCAAATTCAAAATAAAAATCAGGAGAAATTAATAATGAAAAATAATTGGATCTTTGCACTCGCTTTGCTCGTTCTTTAGTTGTGTCGTAAATATAAACGCACAATCGGCAAAAGACACGGAAGACTGCGAGGGAACAGTGGTAGAACCTTAATAAATATAAGCTGCTTGCGACAACCCGCACGAGCACTATGCAGAAAGAACTTAATGAAGCGGCGGACGGCGGTTTTCGGCTTATACCAAGCACGATGATCGCGAAAAAGCAGCTTCCCGGCGGCGTTGAGATCGTCATGATTATGGAGCGCCCCCAAAGTTGTTAAAGAATACGAATATAAATTGCTGGCAACGTCCAGAACATCAACTCTTCAAAAAGAGGTCACCGAAGCGCAGGCTGCCGGTTTCGCAATTGTCGGGATGGTCAGCCGAGGCGAACATATGGTCGTGATGGAACGGTCAAAAGACGCGCGAATACCATAAATCAAGAACTCTTCTCCCGGAGATAAACAGATGCCACATACTCAGAAAATACATTCGATGAACGGTTTTATCCTTTCCGAAACAGTATATGCGCCGAGACTGAGGCAGCCGCGCCACATACATTCGGAGGCGTCGTTCAGTTTCGTTTTAGCGGGCGATTACATTGAAAAATACGACGGACAAACGCACTCGCGTCACACTTCAACCATCGTTGTTCATCCGCCGCAGGAAGCGCACGCAGTTGATTTTCAAAACGGAGCCAGAATTTTAAGCGTTCATTTTAATCAGGAGAGATTTAAATATATCCGCGAGCGGTCTCCGATTCTGGACGTTTCAGCAAGCTCTCAAACGAAAACGATTGAGGCGTTGGGGCGCAAAATCTATCAGGAATTTCGGCAAATGGACGAGGCTTCGGCATTGGCGATTGAAGGTCTAATTTTTGAGATTTTAGCTGAAGCCGTCCGCTGCAAAGCTGCAATACCCGAAAAAAAATCTCCACGTTGGCTCGAACAAGTCAGAGAACATTTGCACGCTAATTTTGCCGAATCAAATGAATTCGAAACCCTTGCTAAAATTGCTGATGTTCATCCCGTACATTTAGCCCGGGTTTTTCGCCAAAAATACAATTGCACGATGGGCGAATATGTCCGTCGGCTTCGCGTAGAGTTTGCGCGACAACGCATTTCGTCTTCAAACGATTCGTTTGCCGAGATTGCCTTGACCGCCGGTTTTACAGACCAAAGCCATTTTGCCAGAACTTTCAAAAACCATTTGGGGATCACGCCAAAAGAATATCGAAAAAGCTCCCGTTTAGGTTAGCTGCGTGCAAAAATGTTTTTTCCATTCAAGATTGCGTTGATGTTTCGTGCTACAAAGATTCATTGAAATCATCGCTCCCCAACGTCCTCAAAAATGGAGAAATTCTATATGCACAGATTTTTAGCTTTTTTACCGGTTCTATTTTTATCGGCAGTTATTCTCGCCCAACCCACTAAAGCGCCTTTGCTGATCGGGCGCGTGGCAATCAATCAAACTCATATCGCTTTCACTTATGCCGGAAAAATCTGGCTGATTGAAAGAAACGGCGGCGCGGCTAAAAGATTGAACGATGCGGGCGCTGAGAATAATCCGGTTTTCTCGCCCGACGGTAAACAAATTGCATTTGCTCGCTTTAACGGCGGCGATTTTGACATTTATGTTTCTCCGGCAATGGGCGGCGAGGCGAAGCGTTTGACGTTTCAGGGCGAGGAGGATTTTCCCGTTGCCTGGACGCCCGATGGACAAGCGATAGTTTTTGAAAGCACCCGCGATGAAGAAGGCGTCACCCGTCTTCATAAAGTCAGAGCCGACGGGAGCGGCGCGCTGGCTGAATCACTGCCGCTGCCGCAAGCTTTTCAAGGCTCATTTTCGCCGGACGGAAAACAAATCGCTTACAATCCGCGCACGGGTTTCGGCGAATGGCGATATTATCGCGGCGGTTCGACTGCCCCCGTTTGGATTGCGGATTTGCAATCGGGCGCGGTGGAAAAATTGCCGAATCAGAACTACAACGACCGATTTCCGATGTGGTTGGGAGATAAAATCTACACGGTTTCAGACCGCACCGGAATTTCTAATCTTTTTTCGATTGACCGCAAAACGAAACAGGCGAAACAACTGACGACATTCGACAATCAAGGCATCCGAACGGCTGCGGCAGCGAGCGATGCAATTGTTTTCGTTCAAAACGGGCGGCTTCATTTGTTCGATTTGGCTAGCGGTCAAAGTAAACAAATTGACGTTTCGGTTGCACCGGATACTGCTGAATTAAGACCGAAAACAGTTCCGGCGATGCGTTTTGTCGAATCATATTTGCCGTCGCCAAACGGCGAAAGATTATCCATCGGCGCGCGCGGCGAAGTTTTGATTTTCGACGCGGCAAACGGCGAGGCGAAAAATCTGACGAACACTTCCGGCGTTGCGGAACGCTATCCAACCATCTCGCCGGACAATAAATCTGTCGCTTATTTTTCCGATGAATCGGGCGAATATGCGCTTCATATTCGCTCGCTTGAAAACGATTCGGTTAAGAAAATTGTGATTGAGCCGAAGCCTTCGTTTTATCAAAATCCTGCGTGGTCGCCCGATTCCAAAAAACTCGTTTTTTCCGACCGGCGTTTGAATCTTTGGCTGGCTGATGTTGAGAAAGCGACGGCGGCGAAAGTTGATGCTTCGGTTTATTCGGCGCAGGATAATTTTTCGGCGAGATTCTCTCCCGATTCCCGTTTTCTGGCTTACAGCAAGCGTCTGAAAAACCGCGCCGGAACAATCTACATTTATGATTTGATTGGCAAAAAAAGCATTCAAATCACCGACGGCGTTGTGCATACTCAATCGCCGGTTTTCGACCAAAACGGAAAATATCTTTATTTTCTTTCCAGCCCCAATTCCGGCGCGGGCGAGTTTGATTGGGGCGTTTTGAACGGGATGTTATCGCGCCCGCTCGTTGTCCGCCGGGTTCACGCACTTCTTTTGGCGAAAGAAACTCTGTCGCCGCTTCTTCCCAATAATCAGCCCAATCCTGATGCGAAACCAAACGAATCGGCTCCGAGCACGAAAATTGATTTTGAAAATATTTCAGGGCGAATTGTGGATTTGCCCTTGCCGATGCGCGATTACGACCGGCTGGCGGCGGGAAGACCGGGAAAATTATTTTTGATGGTTGACGAATGGAAAGCCGCGCCGGGCGATTTTAATCAGCGTTCGGTGACAACTTCCGTTTATCTTTTCGACGCCGCCAAAGCGGGCGCGATGCAGAAAATCGTCGAGGACATCAATGAGATGGATTTGTCAGCCGACGGCTCGAAACTGCTTTACGATAAAGGGCGCGATTGGTTTTTAATCAACTCCGAAATTGCGCCGAAACCGGACGAAGGAAAATTGAATTTGTCGAAGATGGAAGTGCGCGTCAATCCGGCGGAAGAATGGCGGCAAATGTTCCGCGAATCAATGCGGATTATGCGCGATTGGTTTTACGACCCGAATCATCACGGGCAAAATCTCGCCGCGCTCGAACAGGAATACGCCGCATATTTGCCGACTACGACCAGACGCGGCGATTTAAACGGGCTAATGCGGCAGATGCTCGGTCACGTTTCAATTTCGCATCTCGGAGTCGGCGGCGGAGACACCGCTCCGCAAGGCGGAGCGAGCGGCGGTCGCGTTGCGCTTCTCGGCGCGGATTACGCAATCGAAAATGGGAAAATCAGATTCAAAAAAATATATCGCTCGACTTCTTTCGCTTCGTCAAACGGCTCGTTTTCCGCGCCGCTCGACCAGCCCGGCGTTGATGTTCGCAACGGTGATTACCTTCTTGAAGTAAACGGAAATAAAATCGAAACGAGCAAAAACTTTTACAGCTATTTTGAAAACACAATCGGCAAACCGACAAAAATCGTCGTCAGCCAAACCCCGGACGGTTCAAACCCGCGCACTTTTACGATTTATCCGGCAGCGGGCGAAAATCGTTTGCGGCGCGCAAATTGGGCTGAAGAAAATCGCAAAGAAGTCGAACAAATGTCGGGCGGAAAGTTGGGTTATATTTTCATCGAAAATTACGATCCGAACGGAATTATGAACGCGATTCGCGGTCTGACGGGTTACGGCGACCGACAAGGAATAATTGTTGACCAGCGGTTTAACGGCGGCGGAATCACGCCCGATTATTTGATTGAATGGCTGGCAAGAAAGCCGCTTTATTATTATCATTTTCGCGGCGGCGACGACATCGCCACGCCCGTCAATCCTGCGCCGCCCGTCAAGGTAATGCTTATCAACGAATGGAATGGCTCGGCGGCGGAAACCGGCGCGTTTATGTTTCAGCTTGGAAAGGTCGGAAAAATCGTTGGAAAACGAACATATGGCGGCGGTGTCGGACCTTATTTTTTCACGCCGCGATTGATTGACGGCGGGAATATTCAGCTTCCGAACCGCGCCGCTTATAATCCCGACGGCTCGACCTGGGGAATCGAAAACATCGGCGTAGCGCCGGATTACGACGTGGAAATTACGCCGCAGGATTTTATGGCGGGACGCGACGCCCAGCTTGAAAAAGCGGTCGAAGTGGCGATGGCTGAAATTGCTAAATTAAAACCGAGCCAACCAAAGCGTCCTGCTTTTCCCGTTCATCCGGCTGGAAAATTGACCGCCGCAAATGATTCAAATGCTTTGCCGCTGCCCGGCTCGTCGTTTCCGATTACAGCCGCTACAGTTGAAACACCCAAATCCGTGGCGTCGGGGAAATTTGCCGATTACATCGGACAATTTGAAACCGAGATGGGCATAGTCACTTTCCAACAGGAAGGCGATAAATTTATCGGAATTGCCGGCAATAACGAGCGCATTGAATTCTCACCGGATTCAACAATAAAAGACAAATTCGTCGGACAAACCGCAAGCGTTCAACTTACCTTTGAGCGTGACGCAAGCGGAAAGGTCACGGGGCTAACGATAATTATTCCGAGCGGAAGAGAGATGAAAGGTAAAAGAGTTAAATAAAAAAGCAATTGGGCGTACAGCGGCGTGATTGCCCGCCTTTCATTAGTTGATGTTTAGTTAAATTGACAAGAGCTTTGTTGTCAATTTAACTCACTGCCATTAATTCTTTCTGTCAGGTAATCAGTCCTTTCAGTGTTCCGAAACCGATACCTGCCAAAAAACTAAAACTTTTTGAGGTTAAAAATGTTCAAAAAAAACCTTGGTTCCATATTGCAAACCATATTTCTGATTATGGCAATTGCTGTTTGCTATTCATTTTTTAATGATGATCTTTCTAATGATCCTGTTCCCTTTGGAACCGGAGACGACCCCGCTGGCTGGACATGTCCGGCTGTTTCTTCTGGATGTACCGCTAGCGGATGCACAGGTTCAATCAGAAAGAAATGCACTTATACTCCAGTAGGAGATGCAGAGTGTCCTACCGAAAATTGGTGTCAACAACGCTTCTAAAGTTGTAACTTTACTGCTTAAGCAGTCGAATTCCGCATAGTGCGAGCAACAGGTATATACTTCTGGCTATATTACGTTGCATCGTAAAATTAGAAATGTGCAAATTTTCGTCTGCACATTAATCTAAGCAATTTTTGCGATTTGGAGCAGTAAAAATGAAAACAAATAAATCCTCAATTATTAAGGTCGCTGCTTGTTGCCTACTTATTCTCAATTTGTCGTGGTTATTGCCTGCACAAACAAGCACTCTTCAAGAGCGTCGGGCTTTCTGGCTATCACGCGCGGAAGAGATCACTTACGATTCGTTGAAAGACGCCGTTTTTCTTTCGCCGCTTGAACAACCAATTCTTTATGCAAGGCTCGGCGAGGCTTGGTGGAAAGAGAAACCGGAACAAGCGCGTCTTTGGCTGCAAAAAGCCGTTTATGCAGTCGAACAAGTTCCTAATCGAGAAAATCCGACTGAAAAGCAGCAACGAATTGCCACAGCCAGATTACTTTTCAAAATTGCTTCCCGTGCCGATAAAGATTTAAGCAATAGATTATTAAATGTTTTCACTGCGGATTCCGGCA
>DASWLV010000257.1:0-7022 GCA_036400075.1 Pyrinomonadaceae bacterium | reverse complement strand
TTGCAACAACGAACAACGAACGACGAACAACGAACGATTTCTATTTTTTAACTCCGAAGAGCGGTTGACCGTATTCAACGGGTTGACCGTTTTCGACGTAGATTTTGACGATTTCGCCCGTTACTTCCGCCGGGATTTCATTCATCAGCTTCATCGCTTCGACAATGCAGACGATTGTGTCGGGCGTTACGCGACTGCCGATTTTGACGAAAGGATCGGCGTCGGGCGACGGCGTGCGGTAAAACGTGCCGACAATCGGCGAAGCGATTTTGTACAAACTTTCATCTTCCGAAACTGCGGCTTCGGTTTTGGGAGCTTCTTCCGCTTTCGCCGGATTCGGAGGCGCAGATTGATTTGTCGGGGCAGCGACAGGTTGCGGCGCGGCGGAATGAATGATTTGGGGAGCAAGCTCTTTTTTGAGTCGGACGCGAATGTTTGCGTTTTCAAACTCGAAATCGGTAAAACCGTGCTGGCTGACCAAATCAGCCAATTCGCGCAATTCGGTCATATTCAGCGACGCTTCCGCCTGCTGCGCCCGCTGTTGCTGCGGCTGTCCGTGTCGGCGGTTTCCCCGACGATGACCGCTGCGGCGGTGATGCTCACGATTTTCGTTTTCCTGCTGCGCGTTTTGCGGTTCGGTCGGTTCCGCTTTAACCGCTTCCGCTCCTCCGGTGTCGTTCATTTTGCCTCGCTCCTCAACCGTAAAAAGTAAATCGTGAATCATCAATCGCAAGCATTTTTCAGGCTTACAATTCACGATTCACGATTTACTTTTTATTTTTACTTAGTTTCCTGTTTCGCCGCCAGTTCGCGCGGATTGTCAACGAGTTCAATCACGGCAAGCTCGGCGTTGTCGCCTTGACGACGACCGAGACGAATAATCCGCGTGTAGCCGCCGTTGCGGTCTTTGTAGCGCGCGCCGAGTTCATTAAACAATCTTTGCACGGCTTTGACGCCGGCGGTTCGTTCCGGGCGTTCTTTCGGTTCGCCTTTTTTGCCGCGAAAACGGCTTATTTCCTGTTTATAAGTCGTGTTTCCGGCGTGAAAATAAGCCGCTGCCTGACGACGCAGATGGACGGCGTCAACTGTTGCCGTGTCGCCCGTCAAATTCTGCGCGCGGCGCGAAAGCGTAATCGCTTTTTCGACAAACGAGCGCAATTCTTTAGCTTTCGGCAGCGTCGTAATAATATATTCGTTCTCTGAATTAATTAAAGAAGTCGCCATATTCCGCAGCATCGAAATACGATGCGCGGTCGTTCTGCCCAATTTCCGGTGTGAATTTAAATGCCTCATATCAGTTATCAGTTATCAGTTAACAGTTATCAGTTATCAGTATTTTGTTGACTGTTGACTGATAACTGATGACTGACTACTATTCTTCGTCTTCGTAATCGTCGTAATCGCCGTTGCTGCTGCCGCCTGTGCCGGGAATCGGATTGCCTTGTTCGTCGAAATCCATACCGAAATCAAGTCCGAGACTGTGCAGCAAATCTTTAATTTCGTTGAGTGATTTTTTGCCGAAATTCTTCGTCGTCATCATATCGCGCTCGCTTTTTTTAACGAGATCGCGGATCGAGCGAATATCGGCGTTTTTCAAACAGTTGTAAGCGCGAACCGAAAGCTCAAGCTCGTCAATCGAGCGGTCGAGCACGTCGTTTCGCGGCAGCGGCGCGCGGGCGATGTCTTCGTAACGATATTCTTCCTGCTCTTCTTCAAAATTAATGAAGATGCTCATATGGTCTTTGACGAGCTTCGCCGCCAGACCAATGGCGTCGTCCGGGCGAACCGAGCCGTCCGTCCAAACTTCAATCGTCAATTTGTCGAATTCGGTGTTTTGCCCTAAACGCGCGGCTTCGACCGTGTAATTAACTTTTTTGACCGGCGTGTGAACCGAATCAATCGGAATATAACCGATTGACAAATCCTCATCGTTGTTGCGCTCAGCCGGAACATAACCGCGTCCGCGTTTTAAGCGCATTTCAACGTTCAAAGAGCCGCCTTCGCTGATTGTCGCAATGTAAATGTTTTTATCGAGAATCTCGACCTCGCCGTCAGCTTCAATATCGGCGCTCGTCACTTCTCCGGCTTCGTTTTTGCTGATGGTCAAAGTTTTCGGTCCCGCACTGTGCAAACGAAGGGGAACCTGTTTGAGATTTAAAATCACGTCGGTCGCGTCTTCCACTACTCCGCGAATCGAAGAAAATTCATGTTCGACGCCTTCGATTTTGACGGCGGTAATCGCCGCGCCTTCAATTGAAGACAGCAGCGCGCGGCGCAAAGAATTTCCGATTGTCGTTCCGAAACCGCGCTCAAAAGGCTGCGCGAAAAATCTGCCGTGCCGGTCGGTCATCGTTTCGCCGTCCGCCATCAGGCGTTCCGGCATTTTAAAATCCGTCCAAAGATTATTTTGATTCATATTTAGTGCGTCAAAACGCAAAAATGCAAATCCGCCGCGAGCCGGATGCGAACGAAAAATTCGAGTCGCATCCGGCTTACGGCAGTTTGCCGATCTAGAACCTACTTGCTGTAAAGCTCAACGATTAATTGTTCGTTGATGTTGCTGTCAATATCTTCGCGTCTCGGCAAAGTCGTCACGGTTGCCGCCAAATCGCCGGTATCGGCGGGCGAAATCCACGACGGACGACCGCGACCGGCTGCCGTTGACCACGCGCCTTCGACAAAAACATTCGCGCGCGTCGCGTCTTTGATCGCAATTACATCGCTGACTTTGACTTGAAACGACGGAATATCAACTTTGCGTCCGTTGACCGTCACGTGACCGTGATTGACGAGTTGGCGCGCCTGGCGGCGCGAAGTCGTAAATCCGGCGCGATAAACCGCGTTGTCGAGACGACGTTCGAGCATAAACAACAGGTTTTCACCCGTAATGCCTTTTTGACGCGCCGCTTTTTCGAAGTAATTGCGAAACTGCTTTTCGAGAACAAAATAAATGCGTTTGACTTTTTGTTTTTCCCGAAGCTGTTGACCGTAACCGGCAAGCGCTTTACGCCGAGCCGTCGCGCCATGCTGTCCGGGCGGTTGCGTGCCGCGCTTTTCAATCGGACAAATCGGCTTATAACATTTATCGCCTTTTAAAAATAATTTTCCACCTTCGCGGCGGCACAAACGGCACACCGCGTCTCTGTATCTTGCCATTTTATTTACGTCTGAAAATCCGCCGCTTCAAGCGCCGGAAAAGTTTACAAGCAACTTTCAAAAGCGTTTTGAAAATTGCTCTTCATCCTTTGAACAAAATGATGAATTAGGAACGATGAATTCTGAATTAAAAACAGTTCATCGTTTATCATTCCTAATTCATCGTTAAATCAAACACGCCGTCTTTTCGGCGGTCGGCAACCGTTGTGCGGAATCGGCGTAATATCGCGGATTGCCATCACTCGGATTCCGGTGTTGTGAATTGCACGGATTGCCGATTCACGACCGCCGCCGGGACCTTTGACGCGAACTTCGCATTGCGTCATTCCGGCTTCCAGCGCTTTACGCGCGGCTTCCGAAGCGGCTTGCTGCGCCGCAAACGGAGTGCCTTTGCGCGAGCCTCTGAATCCGCGCGCGCCCGAAGACGATTGCGAGACCAAATTGCCTTCCATATCGGTAATCGAAATCAGTGTGTTGTTAAACGACGCCGAAATCACTACGATTCCCGATGGAATATTTTTTCGCTCTTTTTTGCGGAAAGCCTTTTTCTTTCCCGCAGCTTTTCCTGTTGCTTTTGCCATTAAATTAGTTCGTTGTTCGTTGTTCGTCGTTCGTTGTAGATTGCTTTATTGCAACGATCAACGAACGACGAACAACGAACTAATTATTATTTTTTGCCCGGTGCTTTTTTCTTAGCGACTGTCATCCGGCGCGGTCCTTTGCGGGTGCGAGCGTTAGTATGTGTACGCTGCCCGCGCACCGGCAGACTGCGGCGATGACGCAAGCCGCGATAGCAGCCGATGTCCATCAAGCGTTTGATGTCGAGTTGGATGCGTTTCCGCAAATCGCCTTCGACCTCGCCCTGCTGGTCAATAATCGTGCGAATTCTGGTTAATTCGTCTTCGCTCAAATCGCGAATCTTCGATTCAACGCTGATTTCAGCTTCATTTAAAATTGATGTCGCGCGCGATTTGCCGATGCCGTAAATATACGTCAAACCGATCTGCGCTCTCTTTTGCGGCGGTAAATCAACTCCTGCTATACGAGCCATTTTCTTAAATGCTGAATTATGAACGCGGAATGCGGAATTTTGTTTTTATTCATCATTCCGCGTTCCGACTTCATCGTTCGGATTATCCTTGTCTTTGTTTATGTTTCGGGTTCGTGCAAATTACGCGCACGATACCTTTACGATGAATAATTTTGCAGTTATCGCAAATTTTTTTAACCGACGGACGTACTTTCATTGCTCTGTCCTTAAAATTTATTTATAACGATACGTAATCCGCCCGCGACTTAAATCATAAGGCGACAATTCGACTAAAACTCGGTCGCCGGGCAAAATTTTAATGAAGTTTTTCCGCATCTTGCCTGAAATATGCGCCAGAACCTGGTGCTGATTATTATCTTCAAGCGCGACTCGGAACATGGCGTTCGGCAGTGTTTCCAGCACCGTCGCCATCACTTCGATAGCTTCTTCTTTTGACATACTTGATTACAGTCAAAAAATCGCCGATAAGACGAAATAAGTATTTTCGTATTTTCAGCGGTTGTTTGTCAACCTTCGGGCTTTATGCAGCCGTCGCGGCTTCCGCTGTTTGTCGTTTCGATTCGTTTAACTGATTTTTTTGCTCGCGCGTCAACGTTAAAATTTCCGGTCCGGCTTCGGTTACGGCAACCGTGTGTTCACAATGTGCTGAAGGCTTTCGGTCTTTCGTAACAACCGTCCAGCCGTCAGCCAGAATCTCGGTTTCGTCCGTTCCAACGTTAATCATCGGCTCGATGGCGAAAACATAACCGATGCGAATTTTTTCTTTTGTTCCCGGTTTGCCGTAATTCGGAATTTGCGGGTCTTCGTGCATTTTTCTGCCGATTCCGTGACCGCAAAAGCCTTTGACGATTCCGTAGCCGAATTTTTCGGCGTGCTGCTGCACCGCATAGCCGATGTCGCCGACGTGACGACCGACGCGACATTGCTCAATGGCAAGCCGCAAACATTCTTCCGTGACGCGAATAAGCTGCGCTTTTTCTTCGTCAACTTGCCCGACCGGAACTGTAACCGCCGTGTCGCCGACAAAACCATCGAGCGTCAGCGCCATATCAACCGAAAAAATATCGCCTTCTTTTAAAATCGTTTCGTTGGACGGAATTCCATGAACGACGACTTCGTTGATCGAAGCGCAAATCGAGCCGGGATAAGTCCCCAGATAACCTTTAAAGCTGGGAATTGCGCCCGCATCGCGCATCATTTTTTCTGCGGCTTCGTCCAACTCCAAAGTTGAAACGCCCGGCTGCACCATTCGGCGAACCGCCTCGCGCACTTCGGCGATCAGCTCGCCGGCGGCTCGCATTTTATCCAATTCTTTGCGTGATTTTCCGATAATCATTCGTTTTCCCAATAAAAGCCGCCCGAAGTTTTCGACCTTTGTAAAAAAGCTCATTAATCGTTTTTGATTAAACGCTCCAAATCTGTATAAACCAATTCCGTTTCCCGCAGCCCATCAACTTGCTGTAAACGCCCGGTTTTCTCGTAATAATCGAGCAGCGGCTGAGTTTCGCGGCGATAAACTTCCAAACGAGCGCGCACTTTGTCTTCGGTGTCGTCGCTGCGCTGTTTTAATTCGCTAAAAGGCGGTAAATCACATTTATTGTCGTTTTGCGGCGGTTTGAAATAAACGTTGTAAATCTCGCCGCAATCCGGGCAAGTCCGGCGTCCGGTCAAACGCTTTTCCAAAACATCAAAATCAACGTCAAGTAAAATTGCCTGCAAAGTTTTGTTTTGCGCAGCGGCTAAATCTTCGAGTTTCTCGGCTTGTCCGGTTGTTCGCGGAAAACCGTCCAGAAGGTAACCGTTTCGGCAGTCATCTTGCGAAGTGCGTTCTTCGACAACTCGCACGACCAGCTCATCGGAAATGAGCTGACCGGATGCTAAAACCTCTTTGATTTGACGCGCAAGCGGCGTGTCGGCTTTTGACAAAGCGCGAAAAATATCACCTGTCGAAATTTGCGGAATACCGAGCCGCTCCTGTAATAATCTGGCTTGCGTTCCTTTGCCTGCGCCAGGCGCGCCGATTAAAAGAATAATTTTATTCATTCACTCCGAGTTCAAGGTTCAAAGTTCAAGGTTCAAAGCTATTTTTTAACTTTGAACCTTGAACTTTGAACTTTGAACCAACTTTAACTTCTGCGTCCGCGCAATCTCGAACCTGAACCTAAGAAACCCTCATAATTACGCATTACAAGCTGCGCTTCGACTTGCGCGATGGTGTCCATTGCGACTCCGACGAGAATCAGCAGCGACGTTCCGCCGAAGAAGAATTGATAACCTAATCCGCTCGGAATCCAGCTTAAACCGGGCGTCGCGCTTAAAAAGTTTTCCAAGCCCGGACCGATAAACGGCAACCGTCCGACTTGCAAACCACTCAGCAAAAGCTGCGGAACGAAGGCGACAAAAGCCAGATAAATCGCGCCGACGGTTGTTAATCTCGTCAAAACCCCATTGAGATATTCAGCCGTATTGACGCCCGGACGAATTCCAGGAATGTAGCCGCCGTGTTTGCGAAGATTATCGGAAACGTCTTCGACGTTAAAAATAACCGTGATGTAAAAGAACGTAAACAAAACGATTAAGCCCAAAAAGACGAATTCGTAATAAGGATCGCCGCCGTGAAATAGCTGAAAGAATCCGTGAACCCGCGCCCAGGCTGAATCCGTATCACCCTGTGCGGGCGGAAACGCTGTGAAAACGGTTTGCGGCAAAGCCAAAACCGAAGATGCGAAGATCACCGGAATAACGCCGCTCATATTGATTTTCAAAGGCAGCACCGATTGAGTTCCGCCGACGGTTTGCCGCCCGACTTGCCGCC
>DASWLV010000256.1:0-4565 GCA_036400075.1 Pyrinomonadaceae bacterium | reverse complement strand
GCCAGGCAAAACGGCTGCCGCAATTGCATCTTTAAAAGTTTTCGCCGCCCGCCGCAAACTGTGTCCAACGCCCGGAACGGCTTCCAAAGTGTCGCCGATTTCTTCTTTCAGCCAATGATAGTTCTGTGCTTCTTTGATGCGGTTTAAATATCGCGCCCAAGCTCCGACCGCCGGAGCGATAGACATTCCGTTGTCGTTTAAAATTACGATCAAACGCGATTTTAAATGCCCGGCTTGATTAATGGCTTCCATCGCCATTCCCCCCGCCAGAGATGAATCGCCGATGATGGCGACGACGTGATGATTCTCGCCTTTTTTATCGCGCGCGACAGCCATTCCGAGCGCAGCGGAAAGCGAAGTCGAAGCGTGTCCCGCGCCGAAAGTGTCGAATTCGGATTCTTCGCGGCGCAGAAAACCGGAAATTCCGCCGTATTGTTTGATTGTGTGCAGTTTATCGCGGCGCCCGGTTAAAATTTTGTGCGCATAGGCTTGATGCCCGACATCCCAGACAACGCGGTCGTGCGGCGTTTCAAAAGCGTAATGCAAAGCGACGCCAATTTCGACCGCGCCGAGCGATGCGCCTGTGTGACCGCCGACGCGCGACGTTGTTTCCAAAATATGCTGCCGCACTTCGTCGGCGACTTGCTGCAATTTTTCTGACGGTAATTTGCGTAAATCCGAGGGCGAGTTGATTTCAGGTAAAAATTCCATAAATAATCGTCGTGACCAAAACTAGCATTTTAACGCGCTTGTGAAAAATGGTAAATGTAAGAGAGTTATTTTGAGCGTTTCAAATGAAAACAAAAACATCATCCGGCAAAAAAACTCCCTCACCGAAAAAGAAATCCGGCAAAAGTAAAACGAATTCCAGAGGGATTATGTTGCTCGGATTTATGGGCGCAGGCAAAACTGTCGTAGCTGCGGCACTGGCTGAAAAACTAAATTGTCAGTGGGTTGATTTGGACGAAATCATCGAAACCACAGAACGCAAATCAATCGCCGAGTTGTTTGAAAAATTCGGCGAAACGGTTTTTCGTGAAATCGAAACCGCCGCGCTGCGAGAAGTTTTGGCGGGCAAAGCAATTCGCGTCGTCGCGTTCGGCGGCGGCGCGTGGACGATTGAAGAAAACCGCCAAGCCGCCCGCGATTCCGGTTTTGTCAGCGTTTGGCTCGACGCGCCGTTTGAGCTGTGCTGGGCGCGAATCAAAAAAGAAAACGGCTTGCGCCCGCTCGCAACAAAAAAAACCGAGGCGCGCAAGCTCTTTAACAAACGGCAAAAAATCTACGCCGAATCTGATTTGCGAATCGAAATCGCCGAACACGATTCGCCCGAAACAATTGCCGAAACAATTTTGCAGTTAAGTAAATGAACCTTAAAATTTAAGAATTAAATTCATCTTTGCGTTCTTCGCGTAAAATCTTTGCGCTCTTTGCGGTTTAATTCTGAAGAAAACTTAACCGCAAAGAGCGCTAAGGTTATCGCAAAGAACGCAAAGAAAAAAATATTTGTGGAATTCGTCAAAGAATCAATCATCAAAGCCGCGCCGGAACGAGTTTTTGCGTTTCACGAATTGCCGGACGCAATCAAACGCCTGACGCCGCCGTGGGAAAATGCGCGAATAATTCAAGCCGCGCCGAGTTTGAAAACGGGCGAGCGGGCGATTATCGCGGTCAAGATTTTCGGCGTTTTTTCCAAGCAATGGATCGCCGAGCATACGAAATACGAACCGCCGCGGGAATTTGAAGACGTGCAGATTTCCGGTCCGTTCAAATCTTGGCGTCATCGCCACATCATTTTGCCGCACGCCGAAGGCGCAATTTTAAGAGACGAAATCGAGTTTGAGCCGCCTTTTGGTTTTCTGGGCAAAATAACCGCGCCGTTTGCGGTTTTGCCAAAGCTCGAAAAAATGTTTCAATACCGTCACCAAGTCACGCGAAAATGGTGCGAAGAAGGCTAGGCGATTCGGCGCTTTTTTGCTCAAACAATGCGGCAATCTTTTCTTAATCTTTTCGATTCGCTTTTTCCGATTCGCGCGGAAAGCGTCGGAAATCCGCTGGCAATCTGGCTTGACCGACTGGTTTACGGCTGCATTTTTTTAACCGCGCTCGCCGCGCCGATTTCGATTGCGGTGACGAATATCGGTTGGATTTCCGGTGTTGTTTTTTGGGGAATCCGCCTTTTTGTCCGCCCGCGTCCCCGCCTTTTTCGTACTCCTCTCGATTTTGCGCTCGTCGGTTTTTTCTTATGGAGCGTGATTTCTTCCGCATTTTCCTACGCGCCGGATTTGTCGTTTGACCGCGTAAAAGGCTTCGCGCATTTCTTGATTGTTTATCTCTTTGCGCAAAATCTTTTGCATCCGAAATCAATTAAATTCATTGTCGGCGTGTTGATTTTCGCGGCGACAGTGACGGTCGGCTGGACTTTCATCGAACGCGCAATGGGGCGCGGGCTACAGATTTACGGCGTTAATCCCGCCGCAATTAACAGCGTCGTTCAGCTCAACGACGGCGACACTCTGGTTTCCGTCAACCGCAAAAAGCTTTGGCGACCTGAGCAAATCGAAACCGCCGTCCGCGAGAATGAGAAAATTCAGATTGTCTTTTATCGCCCCGATTTTTACCTCACGCTCGATCTCAACACGGCGGATTTGAACAGAAACGCCAGCGCGCAGGAAATGCTCGGTTTTGAAACCTGGAAACGCAGCTACAATTGGCGTTCACAGGGTTTTTATAGTCATTACACGACTTACTCCGAAGCTCTGCAATTGATAATGTCGCTCGCGCTCGGCATTTTCCTGACTTTGCCCGACAAAAAATCCAGACTCGCAATTTTGCTCCTCGTTTCTCTGGCGGGAATGAGCGCGGCGCTGCTCTTAACGGCGACGCGAGCTTCGCAGGGCGGTTTTCTGATTTCGGCGGCGGCGATTTTTCTGCTTGGATCGAGCCGCAAAGTTTTCTTTTCGCTTCTTGCCCTCGCTTTGCCTCTTGCACTTGTGACTTTCATTTATTTGCAGCAAACGCGCAACACCGGGTTTGTTGACAGTTCTAACGACTCAATTACATCAACCTCTTGGCGCACGACCGTCTGGCGCGAAGGTTTTGATTTACTGATTAAATCACCGCGCCATTTGCTGGTCGGGGTCGGAATTGACGCGCAAAAACGTTTCAGATGCGAATGGGGCTTGTTTGCCAACTGCACTCTGCCGCCGGGACATTTCCATTCGACGCCGCTCCAAATTGCGGTTGAAACCGGGCTGGCGGCTCTGTTTTTGTGGCTGCTGGCGGTTTTTCGGTACGGCAAAACCGTTTTGCAGACAATCAAAAATTATGCTGAAAAATCTGTTGAACGGGGAATTTTGCTCGGCGCTTTCGGCGGACTTTTGGGATTTTTTGTCGCCGGTTTCATGCATTATAATTTGGGCGACGGCGAAGTTGCCAAGATTTTTTATTTAATAATGGGAATCGCGCTCGCGCTTTGGCATATGCGAGACCCGAATTTAAACTTTAATAATCAATAAGAAAATGTTGACTCATATTGTCGTTTGGAAATATAAACCCGAAATCACTGAAGAGCAGGGGGAAGAACATCGCCGTTCGCTCAAAAATTTGGTGAGTTTTATTCCTGAAATTATCAGTCTCAATGTCGGCGCGGACGTGCTTGATTTGCCGCGTTCTTACGACACCGGACTCGTCGCAACTTTTGCAGACCGTCGGGCGCTCGATGTCTACACGGAAAACGCTGAACATCAAAAGGTCGCCGCTCTTGGCAAGGAAATTGCGGAGCACGTTGTTTCGGTTGATTTTGTTGATTGAGTTGACGGAGATTTTAAGCGCCGTGAAAGCCGTTGACCGATGATTGGTAGTCTTCGATAAAATGGTCGAACGCTTCGCGGATAACTCGGTAACACTCGCAAGCCGATTCTTCCATTTTTTCGCGCTGGAGAATCGTAATGCGCCCGCGCTCGATTCGGATCAAACCCGCCTTTTGCAGATTTCCCAGCACGATGCTCACTGCCGGTCGTCGCGCGCCGATCATTCCGGCTAGGATTTCCTGCGTCAGTGCCAGCTCGTCGCCGTCGCAGCGGTCGTGCGCCATCAGCAGCCAGCGATTCATTCGCTCTTCAACCGTGTGAAAGCGATTGCAAACGGACGATTGCGCGAGCTGCGTGTGCGCGGTGAAATAATAGCGAAAAAGCAGATTTTGAATCAGCGAATGGCGCTCAAAAGTGCGTCTGAAAACCTCGGCACGAATGCGGACGACATCGCCGGGCAATTCGACTTCAACCGTAAACGGCGCGATGCTGTAGCCGAGCATTTCCGGCACGCCGACCATTCCTTCCCAGCCGACGACGCCGACTTCGACGCGCTCGCCTTCGCTCGTCGTCGCAATCCAGGAAAGCATCGCCGTAATCGGAAAATAAACATATTCGACACGCTCGTTGGCTCGAAAAATCAAATCTTCCGGCGTCATCCGAGCCATCTGCATCGCGGGCTGAAGCGATTCAATCTCGTCGGACGGAAGCTGGGCAAGAATAAAATTCTTGTTCAGATAATTTAAACGTCTC
>DASWLV010000255.1:0-25772 GCA_036400075.1 Pyrinomonadaceae bacterium | reverse complement strand
AAGCAATTCGCCTTTGTAAGCTGAAATGGTGACGGATTCTTCGTATCCGGTAACGTGCGTTTGCAAAAACAGCCTTTCAGTCGCCCAGGCTCTGGACAAAATTCCGCGCATCGCTTCCAAATCAGCCCAGGTGCGAACGCGAACGGCTTCGTAATACGGACCTTTGAGCCAAACTTTCCAGTCGTGCTGGCGGCAAAAAGCGTGTAATTCCCAATCGGAAAGATCGGTGGTCACAAACGTCGGAATTTCGACCGGCAAGCCTTTGTGCGCCGGAACTTCGGGTTTCATTGTCTGCCGCAACGCGCTCATCGGCGGCGTTAAAAGATTCGGATGTCCATCAGGGAAAATTTCGCCGAACCACATAATTTCGAGATCAATGCTCGAAATCCAGAGCGCGCCCGAGTCCAAAACTTCGCGTACGGTTTCGGCGTAATCCGGCAAACTCAATTCTTCCCAGGGACGCTGAAGCCAGATTTCGTCAAAATCGCGCCAGTGGATTCCCGAACAACGATTTGAATATTCGACGCCGACGAGCGTCGCGTCCGGGTAAGCCGATCTGAGCGAACGGGCAATTCCGACGCCCGGTTGAGGATTTGTTCCACTGTAAAGTCCGCTAATATAAATTTTCATAAAGCCCAACAAAAACGAGGACAATTCTGCACACAATCAAAATCTGCTGCGGCGAATTGCCTCAAAAATTTTTAATCTGAAATGCAAGCCCACAAAGAGGGCGCGGAAGCGCGATTCTGCTGGGGAAAAGGAATTCGCTCCCTAAATTCATCGGTAAATAAACCGTCAACACGGATGCTGAACGATAATCCGTCAATCGGGTCTGAACCGTGAAATTGATTTACCGAATCGAACCAAGCCGAATAATGTTCGACATACTGTTTTTCGCCCGTCAGATGATTGAGCATAAAAAACGGCTTTTTCTTGTTCGTCCGAAACCACAAAAACTCGTGACAAATCTCGGTTTCGATATGGTCGCGGTGCGACGGCACAGGACGCGGCGCGTCGTCGTACATAATCAGCATTCTGCCCGTTGCTTTAAACGGCAGAGTGCGAATAAAATCCATCAGCAGCGCAAATTCGTTCGCATGTTCGGTCAAAGTCCAAAATTCGGTTTTGTCCAAATCGAAATAGCTGTCCGGTCGGCTCGACGCCGCCAGATAAATCATTCGCGAACCGGGACGGTCGGGCGCATCGTCCTGCAAACGATATGGTCCGGTGTAAAAACGCAAATCGTTCTGTGCCTGCATATGACGGCTGATTTTCTGCGTTAGATAGCCGTCCAGCGATTTCAGCCGTTCCACATCAATAAATTCATCAAAAGTTTTGTAAGACGGGTATTTGATTCGCGGGTCTAAATCCGGCGCGCGATATTCGCCGTAGTCTATTGCGGAAATTTCAGAAGCAGCTCCGTTTTCCGTTGTTTTATTTAAGGTTTCTTGAGTTCCGTTTATCATAGCCGATGCCGAACAGTTCTCGTTCGTGCTGATTTTAAAGATTCAGTAAGACGCCAAAATCAAAACTTTTAAAATTATAATGCTTGAAGATAGCTGTTTTTAAAATATGAGTCTGTACGCTACAGAACATTAAAAACTTTTGAAATAATTTTTAATGCGTTTACAACTTATTTTAATACTTACCAGCGATGATTAAAGCCGCGCTTTTCGACAGCCTGAGAATGCCTTTTGTGATTGAACCCGAATCGGCTCAATCGGAGCGCGGCGCGCCTGAAACATTGTTTGCCGTTTGTCGTCAGAAAAAGGAATTTTTAATCGAAAATCTGCATCGCTGCGGCGCGCTGCTATTTCGCGGTTTCGGACTTTCGACCGAAGCGAATTTAGGGAGATTTGCCGCTGAATTTTCGGGAAAAGATTTATTAAATTACACCGGCGGAGCCTCGCCGCGCTCGCGCCTTGAAGGGAAAGTTTACACTTCGACTGAATATCCGCCCGATTTAACGCTCGCTTTGCATAACGAATTGTCTTATGCCGACGAGTTTCCGCATCAGTTGTTTTTTTGCTGCGCAATCCAGCCTGAAACCGGCGGCGAAACTTCAATCGCCGACAGCCGCCGGATTTTAAATAAAATCGAGCCTGAGATTGTGCGCGTCTTTAAACAAAAGGGCGTGATGTACATTCGCAATCTGGATGCGAACAAAGGTTCGGGATATTCCTGGCAGGACGCTTTTGAAACCGAAGATAAAAACGAGGTCGAAACCTATTGCCGAGCGGTCGGCGCCGATTTTGAATGGAAGCCGGACGGCGGTTTACGCCTCAGCCAAACGCGCCCGGCAACGATTGTGCATCCCGAAACCGGCGAGGAGGTTTGGTTTAATCAAGCGCACGGCTTTCACCCATCGGCGCTGGACGCTAAAACATATCAAGACTTTATTTCACAGATGCCGGAAGACGATTTTCGCCTGAACGCTAAATTCGGCGACAGCTCGCCGATTCCGGTTGAAATGCTCGAACAAATCCGAACCGTCTTAACGAGCGAAACCGTGCTGTTTCCTTGGCGCGCGGGCGATGTTCTGGTTTTGGACAATCTGCTCGCCGCACACGGACGAATGCCTTTTAGCGGCGCGCGCAAAATAATTCTGGCAATGACCTAAAAAAAAGAGACATCGAAATTAGCTTACGGCACCCAATTGCCGTTGATTTCTCCAATCAAAATGGCTGTGTAGTTCTGGTTGAAGGCTGAACCGTTTAACGGCTGATAGCTTTGTGAACCGGGTAAGAATTTCCAATTACCGACTAATCCGGTATTGGCATTCTGTGAATTTGCCGCCACATAACGAAGAATCAGCGTTGCATCAAAGGCTGTAATGCCGCTTGCGCCATTTGTATCAGCCGCAATTTGTTGATTTGCTGATAAGGCGTTAGGTCCCACACCGTTAGCCGCAATGTGACGAAGAACCAGTGTTGCGTCAAACGGACTGATGCCGTTAACGTTTCCTGTCTTTGCGGGCGTGACCGTATAATATCCGCCGGTAAAGAGGTTGGTTAAAGAATACGCCCCAAAGTTGTTTGTTAAAGCCGTTGTAGAGTAATCGCCCGATGAAGTGAACGATACATTCGGAACGTATTTGGCTGGATATGTAACCAGCGGCGTTCCGTAAGTTACATTTCCTTCGACATTGGCAAAATTGGTGACAAATTTGTAGCTGAAAACGCGAGTGTTCCAGTTGAAAAAATCATCCGCCGCGAGGTATTGACCGATGTACCAGAAAGTGGCATCGTCCGCCGGATCAATCTGCATTGTCGTGTAATCGCCCCATCTGGTTAGCCCTCCGATCTGCGATCCGCCGCCGGTTTGAGAGATAATCTCGCCCTGCATCGTGTTTAACGGATCGTTCTGCAATCGTCCGGTGAAAGCGATGGACGGCTTTAAGTTCGTCGCTGCGTTGGCAACGTTATAGCCCATCAGAATGTTGCCGAATTTATCCATTGCCAGCGAAGACATCCAGCGGTCGCCGTTCGCGCCCGGGTCGTATGTGGCGTTTTGATAAAGAGTCGGAGCAGCGGAAAACGGATTGCGAATTTCATACCAGCGGATGGCGGAGCCGCGCGGACCTTCGCCGTCCGGGTCAACCGCATGACTTACCAGAAGGCTGTCAACACCATTGCGATTGCGGTAAGCGAGCCGGTACATCAGCCGGTCGCCGAGTGTGTCAAGTTTTGTCGTCGTGCCGGGCTGCGCGACGCAAGCGCTGCCAACGCCGTTGCAGGCGGCGGTCGTCGCTCCGACCGGGATGTTGACGTAGCTTTCCAAAGCGCCGCCTAAACCGTCGCTCAGAGTGCCGGTGAGATTGGCGAAATCCGGTTTGAGCTTAATTAATCGAATTGCCTGCCCGGTAAATGAATAACCCGCGAAAATACCGCCTTGAGTCGTGTTTGTCGGGAGCGCCGTTCCGTCTAAATCTATTGGAAGAAAAACGTCCGCGCCCGCATAATTGCCGACTCCGCAGACCGAGACGGCGGGTTCGCCTATCATCATTTTGCTTTTGTCATAAGCGCACAGACCTGAGCCGATATAAACGCCGGCGGGGCTTGTGAGCACGGCATAAGAAATATAATATGCGTCAGTCCAAATGCCGAGCTTGCCGTAATCATTAAAACCGCCGCCCGGAAGCGAGAACGAATAGCGGTAATAACTTCCGGTCGGGTCGCCGGAGGTCGAAACGGCGATGCATTGAAGAAACGGACCCTCATTGGAAGAAAACGCAAACTGACTCAGAATCCAGCGGTCGGCTAAACGGTCATATTGCAGCGTCGGGTCGCCTCGATTAGTCGTTTCGCAAGCATTACCGAGTCCCGCAAACAGCGTGTTACCGTTAACAAAACCGTTTCCCGGAAGTAATTTTGTTCCGCTCTTATTGAAAACCGCGTATTGCGCGTTAACCCAGACGACGACGTGATTCAATCCAACGGCTAAAGTCGTATCCGGCGGAGAAATTGTGACACTGTAGCCCGGCATTCCTTGTCCGGGTCCTTCAAAGCTCGTGACGGGTGTCGCAGACAAAGGCGCAGACGTTTGCGTTTGCACAGCCGAAGGCGGCGCGGCGACAAGCTCATTCGGATTTGCCTTGCCGGAAAAAAGCTCTCTTTCGTTCTCTTTAAACGTACGTTCTTTCAGCCTTAAATTAGAGTCGGGACGGCTGGCGAGGTTAAACAACGAATCCGAGACGCCGTGATACTGCAGCGGAATGGCAACGAGTTTTCCATTAAATTGTTTTCTGATTTTGAGTGCAGCCAATTTTGCGCGAGCCTTTTCAAGATCGGCGCGTTTAGAACTGTTTGCTTCCCGCGCTGTTTTCTTGCCCGAACGTTTAACGGCGGCTCTGCTTTGCGCGTGAGAGTAATCGGTTAATGATAAACAGACGATTATCAAGCTAAAGTTTATAAACGATAAAAAAATATTCTTTCGAAACATCCTAACAACTGTTAAATGTAATATGGATTTTTACCCCGAAGGTTTAAAAGAAGCTGTGCAAATGAGCGTTGATAAATTCTTTTGAAAAGAATTAACAGCCTGTAACTGATATTAACCGCGCAGCGCTTTAAAAGCGAACGCCAAACTTAACAGCCGACAGACTTTCACATGGATTGCAATTTCTTCTCCATCCTCACACAAGCGCGCTCGACTTTATCATTTAACTTATGAATCAGATGCTCGCGCGCTTCGTATCCCAAACGCTCATAAAATGCGACAGCGTTAAGAGAGGAAAATAACTGCAATGATTCCAAACCGGATTCGCAAGCTTTGTTTTCAAGTGTTTGCATCAGTTGGAGTCCGAGACCGCGACGCCCAAAATTTGGATCAACATAAAGCCCCTGCACTTCTTTATCCTGTAAATTCATTACGGCGAAACCGACAATAAGCTCGCCTTCTTCAGCAACGAAAAACTCCAGGCTTTCAATAGCATTCAAATAATTTTCAGGTTTCGTTCGTCCAACCCAGATTCGGATTACTTCGGGTGAGTAGTGGCTTGCCGCGCTGCCTTCAATGGCGGCTATATGAGCGCGCCAAATGCCCTCGCAATCTTCATTTTTGGCTCTGCGAATCAAAACCATTTATTTAGCTTATGAAGTTACGCAGACAGCATCCACGCCAAAGCTGACAATACAATCAGGGGCGAGAGCGCAATTCCAATTATTCCCAACAGTGTGACGACGCTAACAATAGCCCAAACAACAAAAACTATATTATCAATAAAAGTCGGCGGCTCGCTCGGCTTATCCAGAGAAAGCTGCTGACGTAATTGTCCGACTCGCTGTGAAAGCAGTTCGTCGTCAAAGCTCAAGTGATACAAATTCGAGCTTTGTCGTCCGCGCAGAAAGGCTTTATAAACGCCGCCCGGATTGATGAAGAGACCTGCGGCAAAACCTGATAAATTTAGCAGCCACGCCGCCAGGCTGCGCGTGCATCCGGTCGCAACTTCCCACGCCCCAATTTCAGTCTCGCCGGATAATGAAGTGCCGTATTCGGTCAAAATATGATGAAGGTCGTGGTATTTGACCACTTTCACTCTTCCTTTGGTGTTCGGAAAGTAGAAACGCAGCAGCCCATATTCTACTTTGACCCATTTATCATCGTATCCGCCCCAGCCAAAGTTGTTAACGGCAAAGTATTGCGCGCGGGCATCACGAAGAGTTTGGTCTGGATTGTAGGCGCTCATTTCTTAACCTCTTGATTAGGACTTCTTCGCGCGGCAAATGTAGTATGTACCAAATTGCGCTTCCTCATAATCCACATCGTCGGTCAATTCCCGAAGCTCATCCCATGGATGGATGTCCGGATTGCCGAGCACCGTCAATTTGCTCGTCCACACTACAAAAGGATGAAGCAGCTTGCCGACGATGCCGGAGGGAAGTTTGGCGTCCATAATGACAAGATAGCCGCCCGGACGCAACTGTTTCCAGGCGTGACGCAGCGCGTTTCTGTGATGAGGGATGACGGCATACGAAAGGCTGAAAATTACGCCGTCAACAGGCGCAGGCAAAACGTAATCAGCCGCATCCGCCCGCATCAATTCAACATTGCGCTAGTCTCGCCGGGCGCATAGATGCTTGGCTTCCGCCAGCATTCCTTCGGACAAATCAACGCCGTACACTTGACCTTTCGCTCCTACCGCTTCGATTAACGGCGCAAGATTTCTGCCGGTTCCGCAGCCGACTTCGAGCACGCGACTGCCGCGTTTAAGTTCCAACCGCTTGACCGCTTTGCTCCGTATGCTGCGCGGGAGCCAGAACAGCCACTCAAAGAAAACGAAAAACCTGGCAATCCGATTGTAACGCCGCCGAACGAAGGATATATCGTAGTCAACCCATTTAGCTATGGAATTCATCCGTTCTCTCCTTTTGAATTAGCCGCAAGACAATACAGTTTAGTTTGTCATTACTATACCAAAATGCTCGCGCAGCACCGCGTCGTATTCTGTTTGGCTCGTTAGTATTCGCTCGTGCCGCTCACCGTTCTTAGATGTTGTGATAAAGCGCATTTCACTCAGTGTTATGCGTCCTTCCTCTGTTGCACGCGAGCAAACACGACGCTGCGTAAAGTGCGATTGGGGCGAAGTCTGATGATAGCGGCACATTCCAGAATAGTCCGCATACTCGTAGGGTTGTAAGGTAAAACGATATTGAGCTTTCCATTCATCTTCGTTTTCACGCTGCATCAGAATCAGAAAATCGTTATCAGGAACGATTTTGTAAGCGCGTATGCCTTGTATCTGCTCGCCGCGCTCATCGAGCAGTAACGGTTCAAGAAATGAATCGCCAAAACCGACATCCGCCAGCCGGCGATTATCTAAGGAAACCATCAAGGTCATATGGTCAAAGTTAGGTCCAAAGCCGCCTTCGGCATTTGCGACTTCGGCTGAAAGCATTTCAACTTTGAAACCCAAAGCACGCAGTAATGCGGCAAACAGACCGTTTACTTCATAGCAGAAACCGCCGCGCCGGTGTTCGACAATTTTGGAAAAAAGAGCGTCATCTTCGAGAACAATCGGCTGTTTGGAATGAATACTTAAATTTTCAAACGGCACTGCCAACAAATGAGCTACCTGCAAATCGCGCAGTGTTTCAGCGGTCGGAGCAAGCGAGCCGTTATATTTAATGCGTTTGAGATAAGCATTAACGTCCAAGCATTTCTCTCCTTATCATATTCAATTTGTAAAAGCAGACTGTTGAGGTTTATCACGCTCACAATTAGTTTAGCGTTTTAACGAAAATATGGGGCTACATTTCCTGCGATAGTTTTTATCTCTTTTTCCGAAAGTTTTAGTTGGCGAAACGCTTCCCAGGACTCACGCGGTCTCAAATTATCTCCGGTTGCCGCGTCTGAGCCGAAAAGTATTCGTTTAACTCCGATTTGGCGAATCCGTTTGACTAAAAGGTCGGAAACTTCCGCCGGATTTTTAGGAACAGCGTTTGTTGATAAATCAAACCAAAGCTTTCGTGTTCGAGGGTCTTTTTTCGCAACGGCATCAGCCAGCACTTCGATGACCGAATGTCCCTGAGGATCAGCATAACCGGGACCCGAACTGGCAAAATGAGCAACTTGTACCGGAATGTCGGGAGCGAAAGACAGCAATTCGAGAAAAGCGCGTGCTTGTTCAGGTCCATAAGGTCGTTTTAAGGAAATCGAAGCTCTCATATGCACGACGATTGCCATTCGCTGTTTATTTGCCGCCTGGAAAACTTTTTTTAATTTTTCGAAATGCTCGGGATTTTCCGTCTGCACGTCCGAGTTGCCGAAATGTAGTTTGATTCCGTGGCGGAGATTTGGATTTTTCGCACACCGGGCAAGCTCATCAAGAGCATAATCTTTGAGCGGATTGAAACCGCAAAACGCAATCAGCCTTTTCGGAAAAAGGGCGGCTTGGGCGGCAGTCCAGTCATTCTCCGCTTTGACCTTTGCATATTCATCCGGCGGTTCCGATCCGGGTCTTCCATACCGGTATCCGGTAGATAAAAGCACTGCTCGCCGAATACCTGCTTTGTCCAGCAGCTCAATAACATCTTGAGCCGTAATAGTTTTTGTGCCCGGGGGTTGAAGCTCAACATAAGAGGGGCTAAACAGATGCTGGTGATGATCCGCCGAAGGAACGATTTGCTCGGATTTAGAATTTGATTGAGAGGATTGTCCGTTTTGGGCAATTGCTATGGCAGAAGCCAGGACAATCAATGAAAGAGTGTGAAAAACTAAAAAAAATCTTTTTGCCATAAAATAACCTCCTGAATTGTTTACAAATAAAAAATCACCACAAGCGGGTGATTTGTGACAAAAATAATTGCTTTAAATCTCTTGTCCGGCATTGTTTTGAACCATTGGCGAGTTGCTTCGTCTAAATTTTCATAAAGCTTTGGAGACGTATTTCGTTTGGGTTAAACAAAGCAATCGAACGTTTGAGATGACGTGGGCGAAACCGAATAGAAGCCCTTTTGAGTTAGACGGACAACGTAATAACAGAGTCGCTGTGCGCGCCCTCACGTCCATTGAATTGTTAAGCGGCGGTTTCGATTACGACAATGTTTCTGCGCGCGGGACTTCCGCTTCTGTCAAGTAACGAATTAACTTTTCATAACCTGCAAAATCTTCAATAACGTGAGTTGCTCCTGCTCGGCGCAATTTTCTTTCCCTATCTCCCGCGCCAATGCCCAAAAAAGGAAGCTCAAGATTGCGAGCCGTGCGAACGTCCCATACGTCATCGCCGACGCTCACAATTCTGGCAAAACGCTTCTGTTGATAAAGTTTTTCAGCCTTCGATATTGCCGATTGCAAAATTTCTTCTCTCGAATAACCATCATCGGCAAATGCGGCTGGATAGCTATTTGTCTCGATAGCCGCCGCTTTCAGCTTTAAGATTGCAGAGTCGCGCCAGCCGCCCGTAGCGATTGCGACTTTCCAATCGGGTTCTTGATTTAAACGATTGAGCATAGAAGCAGCCCCGGCAATTTCGGCGAAAAGCGAAGAATCTTTAGCATGATAATCTTCGAGCAGCCGCACAAAATGACTTTTAAACTTTGACAGTTCTGCTTCTTCTGGCGCACGATTGAATCGCTCTCGAAAAATATCGAGCGTGATTCCAGAATCCGTCGTGTGTGAATATCCAGCCCAATCCGTGCTGACTCCGGTGATCGCGTGCGCGTCGGCTAAAGCCTGCACGAAACAAACGTCGTCAATGTGGTCGGTCACGGTTAATGTGCCGTCAATATCGAAGATTGCTAAATTCATACTCAAACCAGCACAAGATTAAATTTTAAGCGAAACCGCCCAACAATAATTATACCGCGATTATGCGGTACTAATTCCAAAAACATCGCAAAACGGCGGTATGAGATTCAAATGTCAACAAAAAACCGCATTGCAATCGGTTCACTCGCGTGTTTTTATTAGTCGGCTGCAGCGGCAAGAATTGAATTTTAAAAATTACGGGTGATTTCCGCATTCAAGAGAAAAATATGTGTGAGAATAAGCGTTTTGTGAAATTTGTAGCAAACTTTTGCCCTCATATTTTCAACTAATATCAACCTGAACAAATTCAAGCCTTACTCAAAATATCGTTTGGGAAAATAATACAGAATGTTTGTTTTGCGAAATTTTTAATACAAAGCTGTGTTTCTGTGATTTCAGCTTGTTTATCTGATTATCAATTCAGGCGCTTCAGCCGCCGGTAAGATTGCTGAAACAACAGTAATTTTCAATTTTCTCAATAAAGCGCGGATTACCCTGCGCGGCAGCATAATTAAAAGTAAATCTCGATCTTCATAAATAAAATATAATGGTTAAATATCTTCTTGTTATTTGTAGCTTGTTTGCAATGAGCGTTTCGGTTTTCGGGCAGGATACTTTGGAAAAAGATTTACGCCAATCTTTTAGAAAGTATGATTTGGTGAAATTAAACGATCAGGTTCTGCTTGAAAAAGTGAAATCCAAAGAATCCATCGAAATTCAAGCCCACGGACGCCGGTTTGAGTTTGTTTTAACTCCTTACGATATAAGAGCAAAAAATTACAGAGCTTTGGAAAGCACCGACGCCGGCGACCGCGAAATGGAACGCGGCGAAGTGACGACTTTTAAGGGAAAATTAAAGAACGACTTTGAATCGGAAGTTCGTTTTACCGTAACCGAAGAAGGCGTCGAGGGTTTAATCTATACCGGCGACAATAAAAAATTCTTTGTCACGCAAGCCGAGCGATTTTCAAAACACGCTCGTCCAGACGAAGCCGTTGTTTACGGCGAAGATGATTTGGTAAAAACCGTTGATTTATCAAACGATATTCATACTCCGTCAAATGATGTCGAATCAAAAATAAATTCGGGCACTGAGCTTTTGAATTCTTACATTTTCGGTTCGCCGAAAACGGCTGAAGCGAATGTGGATGAAACAACCGAATTGAGCGCGGCTGCCGCGGCAACAGGTTTGCAAACGGTTGAAGTTGCGACCGAAGCCGATTATCAATGGGTGACGCAATCGGGCGGCGCAGCTCAGGCGAATAATCAAATCCTGAGCATTTTAAATCTGGTTGACGGCATTTACAAGCGCGATCTGGGTTTATCGGTTTCAGTCACTTATCAGCACGCCTGGTCAACTACCGATCCGTACCCGTCATCATCAATGCAGGCGGAACTGGATTCATTTCTTAATTATTGGAATGCCAATTATTCGCACGCGCAATATCCGCGCGATACGGCGCATCTTTTCACGGGTAAATTCAGCGGTCAGGGACTGGCTTATATGAGCGTTATCTGCCGCAGCCCAAGTTACGCTTACGGAGTTACAGGCAGAAGCGGAAGCGTCAATCATTTGATCACAGCGCACGAAATCGGTCACAACTTAGGCGCCGATCACGTTGCAAATTCGGGAAGCTGCGCAAACTCGATGATGAATCCGAGTTTAACTTCCTCTGCCGCGACCTTTTGCGATGCCTCGAAAACCCAGATTGCCGGTTTCGTGTCTGCGAGCGGCAGTTGTTTAAGTGCGGGCGGACCGGTTCCTACTCCGACACCGACTCCGTATTGGACTCCGACGCCAACGCCGACACCGTTCCCAACTCCAACTCCAACTCCAACTCCATTTCCAACTCCGACTGCTACGCCGACACCAACATCCGGCAGAACGAACGTCGCTTTGGCAGCAAACGGCGGCACGGCTTCGGCTTCATCTGAGTTGTATTCGGCGAGCGTAGCAATAGACGGCTATAAAAACTGGGCGACCACTGCATCGTGGAAAGACGCCACAGCGGACAGTTATCCAGATTGGCTGCAAGTAAATTTCAACACCAACAGAACAATCAACGAAATTGATGTTTATGCCGTCCGAGACGACTATACAAATCCGGCTGATCCGACGGAAAGCACAACTTTCAGCCTTTATGGAATTGTTAATTTCGATGTTCAATACTGGAACGGCTCAAGCTGGACGACAGTACCGAACGGCAGCATCGTAAACAACAACAAAGTAATTACAAAGATTACATTTGCGGCAATAACGACAACCAGTATCAGAGTTGTAGTAAACAGCGCGCAAGCCAATTACAGCAGAATCGTAGAGCTTGAAGCATGGACGGGAAGCGGTAGCGCAACTCCGACACCGACTCCTTATGCTACTCCGACTCCATATTCAACTCCTACGCCGACTATGACGCCAACGCCGTATGCAACTCCGACTCCATATTCAACACCAACGCCTAATGCGACTCCAACGCCCGGCGCTCGCTCAAACGCAGCGTTAGCTTCAAACGGAGGAAGAGCTTCGGCTTCATCAGAATTAGCTTCGGCAAGCACCGCAATTGACGGCGTGCGAAATTGGGCGACAACAGGAGCCTGGAAGGACGCTACGCCGGATAGTTTTCCCGATTGGCTGCAAGTTGATTTCAATGGCAGCAAAACAATCAATGAGATTGCGGTTTATGCGGTACAGGACGACTATACCAATCCAACCGATCCGACGGGAAACTCGACATTCAGCGTTTACGGCATCACGAATTTTGACGTTCAATATTGGAACGGCTCCGGCTGGACGACAGTGCCGAACGGAAGCGTTATAAACAACAATAAAGTAATCGCAAAATTTACATTTGCGGCAATCACAACAACGAAAATCAGAGTCGTGGTAAACGCGGCGCAAGCCAATTACAGCAGAATCGTCGAGCTTGAAGCGTGGACGGGAAGCAGTGTTAATCCAACGCCAACCGCAACTCCTACGCCGACTATGACGCCGACGCCGTATGCAACTCCGACTCCATATTCAACACCAACGCCTAATGCGACCCCGACGCCTTCTGCTTCTCCGACACCGGGCACGCGAACAAACGTCGCTTTAACTTCAAACGGTGGAACTGCTTCGGCTTCATCCGAGATGTCGGCGGCAAATACGGCAATTGACGGAGTTAGAAATTGGGCGACAACCGGAGCCTGGAAAGATTTAACACCGGATAATTACCCGGATTGGCTGCAAGTTGATTTCAACGGCAATAAAACAATCAATGAAATTAACGTGTATGCTGTAACGGATGATTTCACCAATCCGGTTGATCCGACTGAAAACACGACATTCAATTATTATGGAATTACGAATTTCGATGTTCAGTATTGGAATGGTTCAAGCTGGACGACTGTTCAGAACGGAAACATCACAAACAACAACAAAGCTGTAACAAAACTGGTATTTGCCCCCGTAACAACTTCAAAGATCAGAGTTGTTGTGAACAACGCGCAAGCCAATTACAGCAGAATTGTTGAACTTGAAGCTTGGAGCGGCGGGACTTCTTACTCAACACTAACAACAAAGCCGAATCCTTCGGAAGCAAACGCTGAAAGAGAAACTTTCAGCGATGCATTATCAAGGATTTTCTCTTTCCTTGGCTAATAGTTAATTAGAAAAATAGCCGCGATTTAAAACTAAAGCCGAATGTTACAGTTTTGTGATATTCGGCTTTAGCCCATTACCCTTGATTCCGAAGCGCAACCTTTTCCGCCGAGTCCTAGCATTTTTACCCAACCGAAGAAAACTTAAAAAATCCTAAAAATGTGTTTAAGCGATGATAGCTTTCTGTCCTTTCTGGTGCGTTAGTTAATAAGAGTTGGAAATTCAAAATAGGCTAAGTTTTGTTGACTGTTAAATTTGGCTGAGTTTATGTTGTGTGCGTTTATTTCTTTCAAGTTGCACTAAATAGAGAGAAATTGCTATGAACGAGAAGAGTGGTAAATCAAATACAAAAAAGCAGGATGAAGCTAATCCTATAGAAGAGAATAATAAAACTTTGAAAGCGGCTGAATCTTTAGAAAATTCCATTAATGAGCCGGTTACAAAGCCTAATGAGGTTAAAGAAGCAACACCACCACATGAAGAACAGCTTAAATATTGGAAACAAGATTTAAAATTAAAAAATCACAGCTTTAAACTTTCAGTTTTAGGATTTGTTTTCATTATCGTAAGCATTTTGTTTAATACTTACCAGATTTTCATTTCCAATAAGCAGTTAAAGCTCAACACAAAGCAAGTTGAACTAAATACCGTACAATCGGAAAGATTGGCAAAATCTGTCTGCTATAATCTTCATGGTACAGTGATTAATATCATTCTTGACCATGATCAAATTTTCCTGCAAAAACCATACTTAATACCATATTTCTATAAAGATATAGAGATAGTGGAAACAGATAAGTATTATCCAGAAGCCTCAATTGCAGCCGAATATACTCTTGATGTTTTTGATCTGGTTGCCGATCAAGGTATATCAAACAAAGAGTGTTGGACCGATCCCGAAGCATGGGACGCTTGGGTAATAAATAAGTTTTCCAATAGTCCTATCCTACGGAAAACTATGGATGAGCGCCGCGATTGGTACGGAGCAAATTTAATTCATCTGTATGAAAAAGCGTTGGATACAAATAAAAAGTAGGTACGTATAATGAATGTGCTGATCAAAAATTTTTATTATTGCTTACTTCCAAAATATAGGCTGTTCTTGGCTTTCATATAAGTTTAAGAGAATAAATGTGTGCGAAGCAAAAAGGACATCACAATGATGTCCTTAAACCGCTGATTTTATTTGGCGGGGCGTGAGGGATTCGAACCCCCGACCCTTGGTTCCGAAGACCAATGCTCTATCCACTGAGCTAACACCCCGCGCGAGTCAAATCAAAACGTAACCGTCCGCCGCCTTTTCTGTCAAGCGAGCCGCATCGGCAAACCGTTTTTAGGGCGCAAAGCGAAGGTCGGGTCAAGCTCCGGCTGGTTTGTTTCAACCGGCTGCGGCAGAAAATTCTGCGCGATTGTTGCCAGAACGATTTGCGCTTCCATCATTGCGAAATGATTTCCGATACACTGCCGCGCGCCGCCTCCGAACGGGAAATAAGCGAAGCGCGGACGGTTTTTCGAGTTTTCGGGCGTAAATCTTTCGGGGCAAAAATCTTCCGGTCGCTGCCAAAATTGCGGATGGCGATGGACTATGTATTGTGACACGACGAGCATTTTTCCCGCGTCAATCCGAAAACCGCCGATTTCATCCGCTCCGATTGATTGTCTCGGCTGTCCCCAGGCGGGCGGAAATAATCGCATTGTTTCCTCGAAAACCATTCGCGTAAAAGGCAGTCGCGGCAAATCTTCGACGGTCGGAGCTTTGCCTTGCAGATTTAACTCAAGCTCGGCGCGCAGTCGCGCCCGCGCGCAATCGTTTTTCGCCAGCAAATACCAACTCCACGACAATCCGGCGGCGGTCGTTTCGTGTCCGGCGATTAGCAGGGTCATCACTTCGTCTTTTAACTGCCGGTCGGACATCATTTCGCCCGTTTCCTCGTCGCGCGCCTCGATCAGCATCGAAAGCAAATCGCCTTTGTCTTCGGTTTCGATTCTGCGCCGACGAATGATTTTCATCACGATTTCATCGAGCGTTTTTCGGGCGCGGTTAAATTCCCGATTCCTTTTTGTCGGAACAAATTCCGGCGGTGCAAACGGATAACGCATTCGGTGGCTGACGTGGTTGAGAGCGATTTTTAGCGCGACGCCGAATCTTTCGGCGTCTTCGGAAATGTCGGCGCTAAAAAGCGTCCCGGCGGCGATGCGGACGGTTAGCTTCGTCATTTCTTCCGATACGTCGAACGCTTCGCCCGTGCGGGCAAAAGTGTTTTTCCAATTTTCCACCGTTTCCGTAGCCGCGCTTGTCATCGTTTCGCTCAAAAGAGCGAGTCTTTGGCGATGAAAAGCTGGCTGCGCGAGACGGCGCTGGCGACGCCAGAAATCGCCTTCGCTTGTTACGAGACCGTTTCCGGCAATCATTCCGAGGGCTTTGGTGAAAAGCGCGGGTTTTTTGTAGTTCGCCTGGTTCGTTTGCAAAACCTGCTCTGCGCCCGCAGGATTGGCAATCAAATACCATTCAATACCAAATATCGTCCGCATTTTGACGACATCGCCCAATTCTTGCCAGACGCGGCAATAAAATTTGAGCGGATTTGCCGCCGCTTCCGGTCCGCTGCCGAAAAACCAATGACCTTTCGGCGTCGGCGGCGTAAGCAGTTGCGGTGTAGGTTGGGGAAAAGAAATTTCGGATTGCATAAAATTTTACTGCAATGCCGCGAGCATCGCCGGAGTGTCAATAAAAGGCTCGAATTTGGCGAGCTTGCCTTTGCGAAGCGTCCAGATGTGAACAACTGAAACGTCGAATTTTTTGTCGTTTCGCAATACCGTTCCGCGCGTTCGCCCTTTGACGACGACTTTATTTTCAACCGCAAATATTTCTTCTATTTCGACCGCCGAGTCAACGTTTCCGCGCAATTTCGTGAAAAACTGCTGCGCTCCAGCGAGACCTTGATAACGTCCGCCCCACGGCAGCGACTCGGTTTGACGAATCTCGAAAGCGGGCGCAAAAGCCGCCACGATTTCGTTAATATCTTTGATTTGATAGACGCTGCGGACTAAATTTAAATTATCTTCGGACATAATTTTCACACCTTAATTATCGGAATAAATACATTGTTCGGTTTAGAAGGTTTCGATTTTATCCCGGCTTGCGGCAAAAACGACGATGCCGATAACTGCTGCGGCAATACCGACGCCAATTAAAACTTTGGTTGTGGTGGAGAATTTTTTGCCTTGTGCTTTTTGCTTTTCGTACTCGGCGAGATTGTTTTTTTCTTTATAAACTGAAGAATCTTTTTTCTCGAACAAAGCCTTTTTCAAATCCGGGTTTGAAGGCTTTTGAGCTGATGACGCTTCGGATTTTTCCACGCCGATTGTCCGATTATTTTCAAAAGCCCGCGCCTGACCAAAAACATTGGCATTTGTGCCGAGGCAGAAAATCGAAAACGCCAGTGTCGCTAATAAAGTTTTTCTGAACATTGTTATCTCCTGAAAGTGCTTATTATTATTTTAAGGGTTTAATGCTTTCTGTTTAATAACGCGCAAAACTCGGCGGAAAAGTCTCATCAAAGCCGTTACTTAATTATTCAGGCAGAATAAATAAATAAGATTTTTATCACAGATGGACACAGATAACAGAAGGATGTTTTTTGATAAAACAGATTTGATTTCTTCATCTTTCATTTATCCTTATTTTTAATCCGTGTTTATCTGTGGTTATTTTTACCGATCTATTTTGCTCAATTACTTAAATGCCGACAACCAAATCATTTTGTAAGTCTCGGCGTTTTTCATCAGTCCGATTTTGCTTTCTTTGCAGAAAAAACTGCCACACGCCGCCCGCCAGAAAAACTGCGATTCCTGCGAATGACAAAGTAAAAGTCATTGCGCGATTTGATTCGTGAAAAGCGCCCGCCGCTAAACATAAAACCAAACCGGCAAACCACACCAAATCAACTTGCCAGAAGTTGCGCCGCAGACGAATATGCCGAAATTCGGAAACGTCTTCCATAAACAGGAATTTGAGCTTGTGATAATCCGCCGCGAGAAGAAATAAATTTAAGAAAATCAGAAAACCGTTGAGATAAGGCGTGCCCATAAATCCGAGCGAAACCGTGATAACGAAAATGTTCAAAATCAACGGCAGAGACATAATCGCGCCGATGGTGGCGAAACGCTGCGACATCAGCAAAAAACCGATCAAGACTTGCGACCAGGCGACAAATTCGCCCCATAAGCTCAACCCGTGCGGCGCGAGTATTTTCGACAGGCTCATCGGAAACATCGTCAATGGAAAATAATGCCCGTGCGTCAGCTTGCCCATTCCCGCGGTAAAGAAAATGAAACCGAGAAAAATTCTGATTCCGATGACCGCTAAATTAAAAATCGTGTTTCCCATCTCAATCTTCTCCTATCGAGCTTTTTCTTATTTTTTTCATAACGAAAAGCTACCAGGAATTTTGGTGAACAATTTCGTCGAGCGAAAGCCGCGTTTTTGTCTGCGCTGAATTGTCGGCATAGCCGACAGGCACGACGAGAATTACGGCTTGATCGGACGGAATGTTCAGAGCTTCCTGCACGGCGCGCTCGCTGAAACCTTCCATCGGACAGGTCGCGAGTTCTGCGATGTGCGCGGCGAGCATAAACGTATGCGCGGCAATCGCAGCCTGTTTCGCCAGCCAGTAATCGCGGTGAACCGCTTGCAGCTTGGGAATCGGAATAAAACGCCCGGCAATCGTCTCCGCCAAAAACTTCCATAGCCAGCCGAAACCCAAAAATCCGCGATTAAACGAAAGCGGCACGTTTTTTCGCAATAGCTGTTCGTATTCCGCGCTGTTGGCTTTGGCTTCGCGGTCTAATTTCAAAATCCGCTCGAAATTATGTTCGACTACGCTTCGGTCGCCCGTGAACACCACAGTCGCTCCGGCTTCCAAAATCTGTCGCTGATTCATACAAGCCGGATAAAGTTTTTCTTTTAATTTTTGGTCTGTGACGACGACAAAATGCGTCGGCTGCAAATTAAATGCGCTTGGCGACCAGCGCGCCGCTTCCAGTAATTCTCGCAGAAGCTCCGGCGCGACCGGGTCGGAGCGGAAATGACGAGTCGAACGACGCGTGCGAACGATTTCGATGAATTGATTTAAGTTGATGTTCATTTCGCTTTACCTCATTTTCAGTCGGGAGATTTTATGCTTGATAACCGTAAATCTGCTCGAAGCTCTTTTGGAGTGATTTTTCCGGCGTAAAGCGCGTCAATGTGTCTCGCAGAAAAACGGCGAGCGGATTTTGCCATTGCCCGACGCGACCGAGCAAAAGAGAGCGTTCGGTAATAAACTTGGTTCGCGTGAAACGTCGGGTTTCAAATTCCCGAAAAGCCTGGCTTGGCGCCGCCGAATTTTGCAGACATTTCGTCAACACGATTGCGTCTTCGAGAGCCATACAACCGCCTTGTCCCAAATTCGGAGTAGTCGGATGCGCTGCGTCGCCGATTAAACAAACTCTGCTGGTTGACCAGCCGTGTTCCGGCAAGCGGTCGTAACAATCGTTTTGTAAAATGTCTTTGGCGTCCGTCGCCGCGATGATTTGGGGAATGGGCGCATGCCAATCGTGAAAGAAATTTAAAAGCTGTCTTTTGCGTTCATCGGATTGAAGAATCGAACTTTCGGGTTGATTGTTCGTCGCGTACCAATAAAAACGATTTTTTCCGATGGGAACTAAACCGACACGTTTGCCTGCCCCAAAAGTCTCGCTCGGAGAATCAAGGTCAAGACCTGCGGCGTCAAATTCGACCGTGCTTCGCCATACCGCGTAGCCGCGATAAACGGGTTTTGAATCGCCTTTGATTTGCTCGCGAACGCGCGAATTGATGCCGTCCGCTCCGATCAAAATGTCGCCGGTCACGCTCGCGCCATCCTCGAAAAACGCCGTCACGCTCGTTTCTGTTTGCTCGAAACGCTCGAAATTTTTGCCCAGGTGAATTGTTCCGGGCGCACAATTTTGTTGGAGCAAATCAATCAAATCTGCGCGATGAATGCAAATTGCCGGAGTCGGATAGTTTCCGATGTTTGTTTGGAGCAGCAATTCGCCGCGCTGGTTTAGGATTTTAACCGAATTAAAAACCGCGCTTTTTGAAACCGCTTCGTCGAGCAAACCGAGTTTTCCAAGAACCGCCGTTGCGTTTGACCACAAACTAATCCCGGCACCGATTCCGCGTAAAGCCGGAGCGTTTTCATAAATCGCAGCCTCAAATCCGGCTTGCTGCAACGAAATCGCCGTTGCCAAGCCGCCGATGCCCGCGCCGACGATAAGAATTCTCGGTTTAGTAGTCATAATATTTTCAAAGTGTAGCCGAACGGCAGCGCGGGTAAAATTCCTCTCAATTTATAACGCGCAAACCAGCGGAAAACGTATCAAGCGGCGCAGAGATTTTGAAAATCTCTGCGCCGCTTGATACTTCAAAAGAGTAAACGATCAGATCAATTATTCTTCGCGCCGGTAGCAGGACTCGCCTTTTGCATTTGCCAGACAAATGAGCGTTTTGCCGTATTCGTCAGTTTTTGTGCGGAAAGTATAGGTTTCGCGCTCTAAAACATAATCGCGCTCTTTGTTGCTCGCGGGCGAGCAGCTATAAGTGTTTTTCCAGTAATTTTTAGTCGGAACGAGCGTGATTTGGTTTCCGCTGATTTCGACTTTGCCGCGTTTGTCGTTGAATAAATCGGTCGTGCAGCCGTACATAGTTGATTTGATATAACCGGCGTATTCAAAACGCCCGTCGGCGAAGAATTTATATGTAAACGTCGAGCCGTTTGAAGACGTGACTTGCCCGGTCGTTAAATTTTTCTCCCCCATCATCGAAACGTTGCCGTTGTGCCATTTGCCGACGATTTCCTGCAATGAGCCATTGCCCGATTTTGCAGCCGCATTTTGGATCGGTTGCGAATTGGTTTCAATCGAATTTTGGGCGGCATCGGCAGCTAAGATTTCAGTCCAGGCGACCAGCATCGCATCGTCGGTTGCCGCGTAAAATCCAACGACGGCGCGCGGTGCGCGCCCGTCTTTGAGCGCGCGGAAAAGAGTCACGCCATCGGCAGTGCCGCCGACTTCATATTTCCAACCGGCGCTTTCGAGCGAGCCGCGTAATTTGCCTACGATATTCGGCGCATTTGATTTACGATAACCCGCGCCGCCCCAAGCCAAAACTTCCGAATCGCCCTGCCGCAATTTGCCGTCGGCTGAAGCGACGATTTTTTCCAGCGTGCCGCTGATTTCCGCCGGGACGCTTGCCGCGCCGACGCGCTGTGCGTTTGCGGGAAGCGCGACGCCCGTTAAATTTGAATTTGCCGCAGATTCGACGCCCTGCGACCAAATCACGCCGCTCAGCGATAAAGTCGTGAGAACGATTGCCAAGATTCGATTAATTTTTAACATTATAATTTCTCCCGTATGTTGTCTGATAGATAATCCGGTTCCTCTATTAACGCGCAAGAGGAGGCGGAAAAGGTTCAAACAAAATTCAAAAAATCATCGGGTGTAAATCAGAGCGGTTCTTGAACCAATGTGTGGTTGGGAGCGATTAAGTCAGTACCGCCTGCGGTACTGACCCCTACGTTTAATTTTGTTTTGATTAATGAAAATATGTAGCCTTGAACACAAAACAGGCGAGGATGCAGTATGCCACAGTCAGGTCATTCAATAACTCGAACTTCTTTCACAATTGGTTTAATGCATCCCATGCCATCATCCGCACAAACTTCAATAGTATAAATTCCAGGAGGGACATTTGCTAAATTCCAAATCACATTTGAACCATATCCGATGATTTCGCCGCCGGAAACTTTGTAAATATAGACAAGCGGATCATTCTCTGCATCAGTTGCATCCGTTGAAATTTCAATTGATTGAGAATTATTTGCACAACTGCCGATCCGCCCCATATCAAATGGGCATTTCAACTGAATTTCATTTCTACTTAAATTAACGTTATTCATTGCTGGAGAGGTATTTCTCAGAATGCAAATGGGGGGCTTTCGTCCAAAAAGACGTTTTACAAAATTGCCAATTGGGCGAAAGATGTTTGGGAATTTCTTCGTCGCAGTTGGTTTGACGTTAGCATAAGCTTTGTTAGCAGAAATTGATTTTCCAAAGTTATTACGCGCATTAATTTCTGTATTCTCCTGAGGTTTTCCTTTCGTATCTGCGACCGAAAAGAAAACAAAACAGATTAACAAGCAGAGAATTTTGAGGTTTTGCATAACATTTTAATAAGCCGCTAAACGCCGCGCCGTTTCTATTATTTCCTTCAAACTCGGCAAATAATAATCTTCCAATTGCGGCGCAAACGGCACGGGCGCGTCAATCGAAGCTACGCGGATGACGGGCGCGTCGAGCCATTCAAACGCTTCTTCCGCAATAATCGCCGAAATCTCGCCGCCAATTCCGCCCGTCAAAGACGCTTCATGCAAAATCATCGCTCTATTTGTTTTTTTGACTGTTGCCAAAATCGCTTCCTTATCGAGCGGTGCAAGCGTTCGCAAATCAACGACTTCGATTGATAAACCGTCCGATTTTTCCAATTCTTGCGCCGCGTCCAAAGCGTTCAAAACCTGCGCGCCGAAAGTGATGATTGATAAATCTTTTCCTTCGCGCGCCGTGCGAGCTTTGCCGATTGGAACGATGTAATCATCTGCGGGCAATTCTTCGCGCAGACGCGGCAAACGGTAAAGTTTTTTGTGTTCAAAAAACAAAACCGGATCGGGATCACGGATTGCGGCTTTGATTAAACCTTTCGCGTCGTAAGCCGTCGCGGGTTCGACCATTTTCAAACCGGCGGTGTTGAGAAAAAACGATTCGGCATTGAGAGAGTGAAACGGACCGCCGCGCACGCCCGAACCGCACGGACCGCGAAACACCGCCGGAATCGAACCGCAGCCGCGATAACGCGATTTCGCCGCATAGTTCGTCAGCATATCGAATCCGGTCGAGATAAAATCAATAAACTGAAACTCGGCAACAGGCTTCATTCCCATCAAAGCCGCTCCGCAAGCCGCGCCGACAATCGCCGCTTCGGAAATCGGCGTGTCAATCATTCTTTCCGCGCCGAATTCGTCAATAAAACCTTCGGTCAATTTAAACGCGCCGCCGTAAGCGCCGATGTCTTCGCCGATGACGAAAACCATTTCGTCGCGCTGCATTTCTTCCCAAATCCCTTGCCGAATTGCTTCGATTATCGTTAGGGCTTTGTTTGCTGTTTTTGTTGCTGTTGCCATAGAGATTAGAGGTTAAAAGTTTGCAATATGAAAAAAATGACCGATCATTGGAAGAATTATTTGACCCAAAGAAACTAAATCAGCAGTTGTTGAAAGAACCTCTTTAACTGCAACAATACGTGATTCAACTTCTCTTGAAACTTCTGGTGTAATTTCAACGTGAGCCAACTTTTGAATTGTTTGTAAATTAGTTTCTGTTGTGATTTTCTGAATGTCAGAAAGCGAAGAATTTCTAATTGCGAGAATTAGTTCATTGATTTTTTGCTCAAGATCAGCAACATCAGCAGTGTTAATAACTTGTGTATTATTATTTCCAGTTTGTTGATGGATTCCGCCATAGTTATTTCCACTAATATAATTATTGACTTGTTGAATGATTGTTGCAGGAAAATGCGGCGTTGATTTTTGAGGATTATTTATTGAGTTTTGAATTTCAACTATTCCTTTATGTGTTAGCTGAACGACTAAGCCATCATTAGATAATTGTTCAATAAGTCTTTCACCTTCTAGATAATCACTTATTTTTTCAAGCTCATTTACTGAATAACGTGAATTATCATTCATCAACTCACGCAAACTCACAGGCTTGTATTGACGACCATCTGCCTTTTCAAAACTCCATCTGAGAACTTCGTATTGTTTATCTTGATTTTGTTCTAACATTTTATTCATTTTCATTTCACGCATTTTAAGATTTAATTCAATCAAGGCAGGTTCTATTAATTGCTTAACTTTGGAATCAAAATACTCTTTCATTTGTGAGGCATATTCATTCGACCACTGATTTCTAATCATTGTTATCGTGCCTTGTGAGCCGCTAAATATCATTTGGCGTTGGAGGTCAATGATTTTATTTATCTTCTCGAAAATTTCATTTCTATCTTCATCTTCAATTAATAAGCCCTCTTTTTCATAAGCCATAACGTACGATTCTATCCTGGCTTCTATCATTTTTGCTGTAACTTTTGCACGCATAGAAAAGTCTGCCCGTTCAGTTTCTTCAAAGCTAACAAATTTTCTATTTTTCAAGTCATTTTCGTATTCTCTATACATTTCACGTGCCTTTTTGAAGTAATAAACATCTGCGTAATCTTCTGAATGAGAGCTTAATTTCATAAATTGAACTTCAAATGTATTTGTCGAATCGTTTCGATAAATTTACCGTATTTTTTGAGTTTTTTGCTCAACCATCGCTTTTCAAATCTGCGGCTCGCGTTTCCTCTTCTTCCGGGTGGCGTTCGTATTCGGCTTCGCGTTCTTTTTCGCTGACGTAATTAAAAGCAGTCAGCGATGCGATGACGAGCGCAACTCCGGCGCCGTAATAAAGCGTTTCGAGCGCGTTTTTCGATTCCAGCACATTCTGGACGAATTTGACCGCCATTACCGGAATCACGACATAGCTGAATTTCGCTTTGAGTTCTTCCAGATTGCGGACGAGCATCCAATCCGGCACTTCCAGCTTGCCAATAAACAATTCGTAAAGGCTGACGGAAATCACTATCAAAGCCGTTGCCACGAGAAAATTATCCAGACAGCCGAACAGCGCGACGAGCGTTGAATCGCTTTTCGGGTCTTCGTGAATCGCGGTCTCGATTGTTCTGTAAAGTTTGTAAGCGCCCTGCACGAGCGCCGCCAGAGCGCCCAAAAGCAGGGAAAGAATGCCGATAATTGATAAATAGCGTGAGTTTTCGAGCAGCCATTTCATTGTTTATTTCTCCAACACTTTTCGTTTGAATGCTGGCTGCACAACCGAATTGTCGAAAACATCATAAGCCGCTGAAACCGGGTCCGGCATTGACGCGCTTTCGGCAACGGCTAATTCCGCTTCGAGATATTCGGAAACTTCAGCAACGATTTTCTTTAAGTCTTCGTCCGAAGCGAGCTTTTCAATCGTCAAAAACCTTTCGTAGCGATCAATCGGATCATTTGTCGTCGCCCATCGTTCAATTTCGCCCGCCGGAACGTAAGACTGATTATCGTGTTCGGCGTGACCTTTGCGGCGATAAGTGTGCGCTTCGATTAAAACCGAGCCGTTTCCGCCGCGAGCGTGTTCGACCGCGCGTTTCATCGTCTCGTAGCAAGCGATGATGTCGTTGCCGTCAACCGACAAACCCAAAATGCCGTAGCCGACGGCTTTGTCAACAAACTGCGCGGCGGCGCATTGATTCCGCGTCGGCGTCGAATAAGCGTAGCCGTTGTTTTCGATGATTGTAATCATCGGCAATTTTTGCACGGCGGCGAAATTAACGCCTTCATGAAAAGCGCCGGTCGAGCTTGCGCCTTCGCCGATGTAAGCGACGGCAACACGATTTTCCCGTTTCATTCTCGCCGCGAGCAAGACGCCCGCCATTACCGGAATCATATCGCCGAGATGCGAAATCGGACCGATAAAGCCTTTGTCCAAATCGGCAAAGTGAAACTGCACGTCGGTCGCGCGCGACGGCGCGTTGGCTTTGCCGAGATATTGCGCGAAAATCGTCTGCGGCAAAATGCCTTTGACGAAACACGCGCCGATGTCGCGGATTAAAGGCGCGATAAAATCCTGCTCTGAAAGCGCAAAAGCGGTTCCGACTGCGGTCGCCTCCTGTCCGAGACTCGTAAAAACTCCGCCCGTCAGCTTTGCCTGACGTTTCAGTCTGACGGTTATTTCGTCAAACATTCTGGTCATTTTTACAAAGCGGTACATTTCGAGCATTTGCTTGCGCGTGAGAGTGGTTTCTTTTGTGCAGGAAAGCGGTTTGCTGCTGCCGTTTTGATTGTTTGATCTGGATTTTGTCGTAATTGTTTTGGTGCTTGATTTTGCCATCTTCAATTCTACTGAGCGTCCGACTTTTGCAAAAAGAATTTAACAATTCCGAACAGACTAATCAAAAGCCAGAAAAATTCGACCATAAAAGCTGAAAAATTAAAACTGAAAAGCAGCGATACGATAATCATCGCCGCCCCGGCGGCATTGAGCAGGGAATAAGGCAGACTGCTGCTTTTGATTCGCTCGGTTTGCAGCAAAACGTAAGTAATGATAATGACACCCGTGCCGATTGTGCCGACGAAATCGTACCAGGCGTATTGCATCAAGAAATCATATCAAGTAACTGGGCAAGATTGTTAAATAACCGGGAGCGGGGGGGGGG
>DASWLV010000254.1:0-8381 GCA_036400075.1 Pyrinomonadaceae bacterium | reverse complement strand
CATTAGGCAAACAGAGGCTTTTGCGTTTGGGACTAGCGCTTATTTTAGTAAGAGACACAAGGATTCAGTAAATAACCTAGCAGCACATGAAATCGGTCACATACTTGGCAGAAGCGGTCATAACTCAGCTCTAGGTACCTTAATGCTGGAGTTTAGTGGGCACCCCGGTTACCCTGATCCTTGCCGCATTTTAAAAACTGACTGGGATCTTGTTAATCCAAACACGCCATAGAAATAAGGAGTATAATATACGTTATGAAGTTACTTAGTTTTGCACTAATCATATTTTCATTTACCTCTATAAATTTTGCACAAAACGCAGAGCAAAATTTTAAAATAAGGCAGTTAGATGAAAAACTAAAAATCGGAATCACGCCCGATTCGCTAAATGCCATATTAGAAGCGGGGAAATCGGGAGATAAAAGTTTTATCCCGTATTTAAGAAAATTAGCTCTTCAACCGGAAAATAGTGATGCATTACATACAGCTACATCTTACGCCCAAATAGCTTTAGCTAGTTTAGGCGAAGAGGAATATATCTCTGCAATACTTAAACAAGTAGATGACGAAAATATATTTAGGCAGAATATAGGAATTCAAAAATTAGCTTATGTGAAAGGGAAAATTGCCTTAAAAACATTTTATCGTTTACTGGATGATACCAAGTACCGTGTAGAAACACTGTCTCCCAAAGAAATTGAATATGCCAAAAAGAATGGGCTTGGAATTCGGAAAGGCGATGAAATGTTAGAACCTAGAAGTATTTTGGCAATGGAGATGTTAGTGAAAATAGTTCCTAATCCGCCTGTTTCACCTGATGAAAAACCAACTATTCAGCACATTAAGATTTGGAAAGAGTGGTTTATAACAAATAAACACTTGATTGAGTAAAAAGTTTAATAAACAATGTCAAAAGTTATGAAATTCTAAAAGAAAGCCCCTATCTCGAAAGAGTGGGGTTTTTTAATTTTAGACAGACTTTATGTGTTCTGAAGAATTCGCTCAGTCTTGCAGTTTGTTCATACTCAGAAATCGGGTTTATTTTTTTTATGGCAGTAGTCACAAAATTTTCAAATAACCATAAAGAATTGTCTGAAAATTTCTGATTGGACATTTACCGGTTAAACATCGGCGGGCATAGGCGCTCGCTTTTCGTTTTCACGAATCGTGCGAAATCGGATAGTGCCGGGTAACGCCGTAAATTGTCGAATTTTCTATTAACGCTTGATTTTCCCTCTCGTTTTTGTTCATAATCGAAATGGATTTCAAGCCCGCTAGACTTGAAATTTTAAAACGCTCAAGTCCGGCAGCTCCCCGCTGAGAGACAAAAAAGCAAAAACAATTTCAAATTAAACAAATTTCGGTCTGAAAATAGATTTTGGACTCTGAGGATTTGTCACGCGCGGGCAATTTTTCACCTTTAATTCGGAGTTTTATGGAAAAGATTCGCAGCAGATTTAATTTATTGGTTGAAACTTTTTTTGAAGTTTTGGGCGACAACGTTGTTTTCGTTGTCGTGGCAGTTTTGATGATGCTTTATTATGCGCTCGGACTCGGCATTTAACTTCTTCCCGCCTTTCGTCTCGCGTTCAAAATACAACGACAGAAACGAAGTGTTAGAATAAAATCGAACTGCGGTTCAATTTTTATTCGACGCGAAGGGCAAAATGTCTCAAGATTTGAATGCAAATCGCCCGCCTTGGGCAATTCCGGGTTTTCTCGAAATCAAAAACAATCGTCTCTCCATCGGCGGCGTTGATGCGCTCGAACTCGTTTCGACCTATCAATCGCCGCTTTATGTTTTTTCCGAACAGCGGATTCGGCACAACGTCGAGCGCTTAAAACGAGCTGAAACGGCGCTCGGCGGTTTGCCGCTCAAAGTTTGTTACGCGGCAAAAGCCAATTCGAATATGGCGATTTTGCGCGCCGTCAAAGAAGCGGGCGCGGACATTGAAACCAACAGCGGCGGCGAGCTTTTTAAAGCCTTAAAAATCGGTTTTCGCCCGGACCAGATTATTTTTAACGGGACGAGCAAAACCGAAGACGAACATGCCGACGCGATTCACGCCGGAATTTATGCGATCCAAGCCGATTCGGTTTTTGAAGTCGAACAAATCGAAAAAGTGGCTCGCCGGTTGAACAAATCTGCAAACGTTAGTTTACGCCTTGTGCCGGAAATCGAAACCGACACAATGCACGGGCTTCAAACTGCAATGCTCACCTCGAAATTCGGAATGCTCTCGGACGAAGTTTTCGAGTGTTTCCGGCGTTTCGGCAAATCGGAGCTTGTTCGTCTTCAAGGGATTCATTTGCATTTAGGCTCGCAAACGCCCGATGCCGCGCCGTTTGCCGAAGCATTTCTCAAACTTTTTAAAGTTTTAAAAGAAATTAACGACGAAACCGGAATTCGGCTTGAACATTTAAACCTGGGCGGCGGCTTTCCGACCAATTACGCGCTCGACGCGGCAAATCTTTCGGGTTTGCCGGCAGAAAGACAATATCTTTTTGCCGCCGATTTAGAACCGGCGGAAGTTTTAACGTCGGCGATGCGAGTCGTCAAAGGCGCGGCTGAACGCTCGGGCGCTTTGCATTTACTGGAAAACCTGACAATTTTGCTCGAACCGGGCAGAAGCGTCATCGCCGATGCCGGAATTCTTTTAACGACCGTCCGAAATAAAAAGGAAAGACCTTTGAGCAATGCAGATTCCGCAATCGGCATTCCGCATTCCGCACTCGACTCTTGGCTTTTGACCGATGCGGGCTACAATTTGCTACTTTCGATGAACAACTATAAATGGTACTACCATTTGATTTCGGCGAGCCGCGCCGCTGAAAAACACGAAACTGCGTACAAACTCGCCGGACCTTTGTGCGATGGCGGCGACGTTTATTTCGACATCGAAGGCACGCGCCGGTTGCCCGATTATCGCTTGCTGCCGGAAAACGTCGGACCGGGCGAAATTCTGGCTTTGTTCAACATCGGAGCTTATTCTTACGCGCAGATGTTTCCGTATAACGGTCGCCCGTTGCCCGCGGCTGTTTTGATAAGCGAAAACGGCGCAGTTGAATTAATCAGAAAAGCCGACACTTATGAAACTTTGATTGAAAGCGACGTTTGGTAACGCTTTGTTCAGAAAGGTTTCGGTACTTTACAAATTTTATTATCTTAAGCCGTGAAAAGATGCTTTGTAATCTCGATTTAATTCGAGCAGCCGCTTGCGCCCAAATGCGAGCACCGTCGCCATCAACGCGAAATGCAGCAGAATCAGCGTCGGAGTTCCCAAAATCACGACCGACGATAAAAAGCCGTTTGCCAACAAGCCGTTTAAGAATGTGAGTACATACAACCCGAGAACGATTAACGGCAAAACCGAAAACCCGATTGGATATAAAATCGCAAAACGGTTGCCGATTTTGCGCCACGCAATAACAATCGGCGGCAGACAAATCGCCGTGACGAGAACAGCAGCTAAAATTTTCACCGTCCCGGCATCAAGCGCGCCGCCGGACAAAGCGCGCAAAACAACTTTCTCATCTCCGCCGCCCATTATGGCGGTAAAAATTCGGGCAAACGGCAGAGGCGCAAAAACGAGCGAAAAAACCGATTGTTTGATAAGCGACGGATTTTGCTTTGACGAGCAAGCCCGCGCCCGTCCACATCAACAGATAGCTCCACAACGGTGTCCGGCAAGAGTCGCCAGAAATGCGAGCGACGGCGCGGCGCACGGCTCGATGGTATGCCAAACGTTAAAATCACGTGCGCCGTAGCCGCCGCAAACGAAATAGCCGGTTGTAATGTGAACCTGTTCGTGCAATTCTCCTGAGCAAATCATCAACGCGAACAGCGCCAGCAAATAGCCGAATGTAATTCGCAAATGCAGCTTTGTCGTTTGTTTGCTTTCGGAATAGTTTGCGCCTGGGACAATTGCCTGCATAACTTTCTTTTGCCTTTAAATTTGTCACGGAAAATTCGGGACTCAATTGGTAACGCGGAAAACCGAAGCTGAAAGTATCAACTCGTGCCACACAAACATTTTTTGGTTGAAATTTCTTCAAACGATGATAGTTTTAGGCGGGATTTGGGGCGTTATTAAAATAAAGAGACAACCGGGTTCTTTGCAGTCTTTCTAAAAACACAAATTCAAGGCGTCCTCTGAAGCCCGAAACATTGTCAGTAATTTCCCGAAAGAATGTTCAAGCAAATGGAACAAATTGAACAAGCGAAAATTAAACAAGCGAAAATGACCGGCTGGTACGATCCTATGCAGCTATTGAGCACCGCCCGAAAAACGGTTCTCTCGACCCTAGTCGGCGAATACGCCGATCCGAGATTGGGAATGGCGGATCCGACGCCGGGAAAATTCTTCGATTACTCAAAACAGTTAAGACGTTTGACGGTGGAAGAGGCGAAAAAACTCGAAGATAATCAAAAACAAGGTGATTTTGAAGCTCTTGAGCAGAGAGGGAGAAACGACATTTGGATTGATTACGTTGCCGATGTCGGTGACGGTTGGAATCCGACTTATGCCGTAGCTTATTATCTCGCGCAGCAAACCGTTAAAATCAGCGAAAAAGACGACCTGCCGCGCGGAGAAATCTTGATTTTCGGCGGCGACGCCGTTTATCCCACCGCCAGCACCGAAGAATACGAGCAAAAATTAGTCACCCCTTATCGAATGGCTTTCAAGGCAAGCGAAAGCAAATCAGCCGCATCGTCGGGCGAAATCAATCTCAACGTTGAGCCGCACGTTTTCGCACTGCCGGGAAATCACGATTGGTACGACAGCCTGACCGCTTTTAAAAAGGTATTTTGTACGCATATTTTCAACGGACGCAAATTCGCGGGCGATCAAAAAACCAAAACCGGAGGCTGGGAAACTCGCCAGAAACGAAGCTATTTCGTGTTGAAGCTGCCGCACGACTGGTGGCTTTTCGGAATTGATTTGCAGCTTTCACATAACATTGATGTCACGCAGTTGGAATATTTTGAATCAATTGTCAAAGAAAAGATGAAGCGCGACGATAAAGTAATTCTCTGCGTCCCCGAACCCTATTGGGTCAAAGCGATTAAATATAAATACCTAACCGATAAATTTGAGGAAAAAGAGAAAAGTATTCAAAAAATCGAGGAATATTTTGAGGAGAGAGGAATTGACGTAAAAGTTTACCTCGCCGGCGATTTGCATCATTACCGCAGATTTGAAGAGAAAGACAAAAACCAAAAGATAACCTCCGGCGGCGGCGGAGCTTTTCTGCACCCAACACACGACACTAATTTTGAAAAACTTTTCGATGACCGAAGGAAGGAAGACATTAAGAATGGAAAGGAAATAAAACCGACTCCTTTTATAATAAATTATCCTGATTTTAAAGTATCAAGGCGGCAGGATTGGAAAAATTTCTTATTCTTCTGGAACAACAAATGGTTTGGAACGGTAACCGCCGGAATATACGCGATTCTAACGTGGTTATTATACGATAAAATAAAATACGGCTTTTCGGCGCCGTCGGCTGAATCTGTCCTCACGACAATTAATAACTTGATTACTACACCTCCAGCAGCCCTGCTGATTTTGCTGATGCTCGGTGCCGTCATCTTTTTTACCGATACCAATCATAAAACTCATAAATTTCTCGGCGGATTGCTGCATGGACTCGCGCATTTATTCGCGGCGCTCGCTCTCGGCTGGCTCGGTTATTTTTTAGTGACGAACGTTTTTAACTTAACCAATGATGCATTCGGGAATTTCATTTCATTTGTATTAGTCATCGCTGTTTCATCTATCGGCGGATATTTTATCGGCTCTATAATTATGGGGCTTTATTTGTTCGTCTCGCTTCACTTTTTAGGAAGACACGACAACGAGGCTTTTTCCGCGTTAAAAATCGAAGATTACAAAAATTTTCTCCGTCTGCACATTACCAAAGAAGCGTTGACGATTTACCCGTTAAAAATCGAAAAAGTGCCGCGTGAATGGACACGGTTCCCCAGCAAAGGAAATGATATTGAATATTATCAACCGCCCGCCGGGAGCAACGAGCCGGAGCTAATTGAAACTCCGATTCGTGTAGTTTGAAATTGTTTAAGTCAGATTCTAGCCGGTTTCTAAGAAGGAAGAGACAATGAAATCACGAAGCTATTTTTATGCTGCACTGACCACCACGCTAAACATTATCCTTTATGCGCTGACCTTTGGGCGTTTTATCTGGCTTGAAGGAAGAGTTCGGGGAGGCGTTTTTAGAAACTGGATTAGACAATTCCGCTACCGTCCGCAAAGATTCGTCCAGCCGACCACCGAAGAAGAAATAATCAATCTCATCAAAAATTCCCGCAGCCTGCGCGTTTTCGGTTCGGCGCATTCTTTTAACGAAGGCGTTGTGACGGACGAGACCCTGGTTTCGCTTGATCGGTATTGCGGACTGGTCGAGCGAAACGATTTGGATGATAACCAGATTTGCGTTAAAGGCGGAACGCGAATCCGCGACGTTATCAAGCTCCTGTTCGATAAAGGTTTGGCATTTAAAGCACTGCCCTCGCATGATGCTCAAAGCATCGGCGGAATTCTGTCAACCGACGTTCACGGAACCGGCAGAGATTGGGGCTTTGTCAACGAATCAATCGTCAGTCTTAAATTAATTGACGGCAAAGGAGATGTTCACGAATGCCGCCCGGAGGACGATCTTTTTAAAGCTGCAATCGGCGGAATCGGCGCGGTCGGTATTATTTCCGAAGTGGTGGTTGAAGCTGTTCCCCGTTTTGATGTTCAACAGAAATTCGAGATGTCGAATCTCCCATTTGTCAAAGAAAACCTTGACCGGCTTTTGCAAAAAAACGAGCATCTCAGCCTTTATCTTTTTCCGTTTACGGACAAATGCCAGATCAGCACGTGGAATCGGACGGACAAAAAGAAATCTTTTCTGGGTCCCCTGCGGGAATTCGTAAGCATCTCGAAAGACGCACTTCTTTCGGCTTGGTTCGGGAATTTTATGGCTTATACCGGATTGCTGCCCAAATTATCGGATTTCACGTACGGTTTCAAACGCGGCACAAATCTGGTGATGGAGAGCAACAAGGCTTTTAACCGAACGATTTACCATCTTCATCAAGAGCTGGAGTTTACCGTTCCCTTTGAGGTTACATTCGAGGAGTGCAAGCGCTTTATCGAGCTTTACGAAGAAATGTACCGCGACGGAGGATTGCCCTACACGCTTTTTGAGATCAGATTTACTCCCGAAGGTCGCAATCGGACGTTGATCGGAGCGGGTCGCGAGCGCCGTTCGACGTGGATTGATCTGATTTGCAATGATTCGCACGGCTTTGAAAAATATTATGCAGCATCTGAAAAGCGCGTCAAAGAAATTGGCGGTCGCCCGCATCTTGGTAAATTTTGCCGCAGTTTCGACGCAGATGATATGCGTCGTATACACGGCGGTCACTTCGAGAAGTTTCTTCAGCTCGTAAACGAGCATGATCCGCAGCATAAATTTGCTAACGTCTTTACGCGGCGACTTTTTCAATCTTCAAAGAGTTAAGGCAAATGAAAAAAACTTGGCGAGAAACTGTGGTATTCGGTTCTGTTTGAGCGGAAACTATGAAGCCTTGCCGCATAGGGCAAGGCTGTTCTTAAGTAATAATTCAAGTCGTCGGAAAACATTAATTTTCCGACGACTTGAATTTGTAATTAATGACTATTGCAGAAAACATTTAGAAATGAGTCTGCCGCATTTGTTTTGATTAAGAAAAATTTACTAAAGAGCTTAAATTTGAGAATGAATCAAACGACGTAATCCATCTCCGAATTTAACGTCTATTTTCTGCGGTTCAATCACGCTCATTACTTCTCCGTATCCAAACGATGAATGCATCATCGTTTGACCTTTCCGGTATGTCCGATTGCGGTCATACGGAGTTCCGGTTTTCGGTGCCGCATCGGCATCCAGAGTTTTAGCAGTTGATTTAAATGTGCTGACAACAGCGCAAACCGAACAGACTACTTTTGAGATTTGACCTTTTTTAGTTAAAGACGCAACCATATGGCTTTGTTCTTCATTGCAGTTCAAACATTGTTTGCTGACTAATTGACCGATTGAATATGTTGCTTTTTCCATTATTTGATTCTCCTCGAAATTTATCTAACTAAAATTTATCTGGTTGTGCGAGCGCGAAATGAACGTCTTCCAGCGCTTTTCTTGTTTCCGGCAAATTGTGTTGTCGCCGCAATCGGTAATTTGCCTCCGAAACCGGGCAGCAAAACCCGCTCGACAGTTTGACCGGTTAATTTTTCGATTGACCGCATCGTTGTTTCTTCGATTGAAGTCACCAGCGTAATGGCGCGACCTTTGTTTCCGGCTCTTCCGGTGCGACCAATGCGATGCACATA
>DASWLV010000253.1:0-8262 GCA_036400075.1 Pyrinomonadaceae bacterium | reverse complement strand
CGTTTTAATTCCGCGCAAAACCAGCCACGCAACTTGCGGCGCGATGCCGCCGCCAAAAAGTTTTGCCGCATAGGTTTTGACTTTGTTTATCGTTTCCTGTTTTCCGACAAGAACGCCCGCCGTCAGATCGCTGTGTCCGCCTAGATATTTGGTGGCGCTATGAATAACCGCATCAATGCCCAATTTTAAAGGCTGCTGATTAAACGGCGTTGCAAAAGTGTTGTCCAAAACGGTTTGAATGTTTCTCTGTTTTGCAATTTGAGCTACAGCTTCAATATCAGTAATTTTCAAAGTCGGATTTGCCGGAGTTTCGATGTAAAAAAGCGTAGTATTCTCCTGCACCGCATCGGCATAATTTTCAGCGCTCGTCGCATCAACGTAAGTTATCGAAATGCCAAAACGAGACTGCATTTCGTCGAAAAACAAATTTGTCGTCGCATAAAGCGATTCCGGCACGACAATGTGTTCGCCGGTTTTTAATAAACTAAAAAGCGTGGCAGTTATAGTCGCTCGCCCGGAAGCGAAAGCGAGCGCTGCTTCGCCGCCTTCGAGTTCAGCCATTGCGCGTTCGAGGGCGGTTTGCGTCGGGTTTCCCAATAGCCCGTAAAAATAACCTTCGCGGGCGCCATTGTGGATTTCCGAACCGGTTTCGGCATCTTCAAAAGCGAAGACCGAAGACGAGTAAATCGGCGTTGAAACTGCGCCGAAATGCTCGCTCCGGTCGCTTCCAGCGTGAACTGCCGCGGTAAAAATCGAATCCTTATTTTCCATTTTTAGCATCAACAGCAAGAAACTGTTTCGCGGTTGATGCTAATTGAATCGGGCGTCGGAGCGCAACACGAAACTGCGGTTTCCGTTTTTGTTTCCGCCGTTTTATCGCCGCAGGCGCAGGGTTCGCTCTCCTGCAAATTGTCTTCTAAAACGACAAAAACTTCCCATTCGTTGCCGTCCGGGTCGCGCGTCCAAGTCTTATCCTGCAAGGCAAAACAGCAGGATGTTTGCATTTCATCGTGCGTCAAAAGCCCGTGCTTGATCCATGCAGCGCGCGTTTTCAAAACGTCTTCGGTCGAGGCGACTTGAATGCCGAGATGCGACAGCGCACCGCGCTCTCCGAACGGAGCCTCGTTAAGCGTAAAATTAAGCGGCGGATTGCTGACATCAAATTTCGCGTAGCCGGTTCTGACCTTGCTTGGCTCAATCCCGAAAAGTTTTTGATAAAACTCAATGCTTTTGCCGACATTTTCAACGTTCAGCGCGAGATGCGCTTTAATTGCTTGTACTTGATTATTTTCTAACATTTCTTTTGTTCCTTTTTCTAACTTATATTCGCCTTCCCGAATATGTAGGAATAATCTATCCTCACTGAACATATTTGTCAAGCTAGATATAACGCTTTTGATGTTAGGCAAGCGGCTGGTGTCGTAGCGCTGCAAACATGGGCGCAAAGAAGAGGGGTCAAATTCGGAATCCTCGGTTTCAGTGCTTACGAACAATCGTTGAGCGGGAACAAAGTTTGTTGGCGGAAAGCAATGATTATTGCTTCTGGTTCCGGCGTTGGAATGGGCGAGTGCTGGTGATGCAGAAACTATTGGATAAAAAAGCAAAAGGCGCACGGAAATAATCAGATTCCGCGTGCCTTTTGCTTTTTGCTTTTTTACTTTTGTCTTAAACCGCCGATGCGGTTTCTTTAGGCGCGACGTAGAGAATGCGATTGCAGCTTTCGCACGTCATAATCTGTTTGCCTGAGCGCACGTCAGCCAGCATTTGCGGGCGCAGAGACATAAAACACGCGCTGCACGCGCCGTTTCGCACTTCAGCGACCGCCACGCCGTCGCGGATGCGCGTGACGAGACGGTTGTAAATCGCAGCGGCTTGTTTCGGTAGTTCTGCAAAGATTGTTTCGCGATTTTTTCGTTCCGCTTCAAGCTCGGCTTTGTGCGATTCGGTTTCGGTTTCAAAATTTTTCAGGCTCGCTTCTTTTTCGCCTTCGATGCTAGCAATCTCGTCTGCGCGTTCGGCTAAATTCTTTTCCGCCGCCTCAAGTTGTTCTTCGGTTTCGAGCTGTTTGGTTTCGAGCTCGGAAATTTGTTTTTGGAATGCGCCTTTTTCGCGTACAGCGGCTTCGTATTGTTTTTGATTTTGGGATTCTTTTAAATTTCTTTCGGCGCGTTCGAGCTTTGTATTGGCTTCGGCAATTTCGTTTTCGAGTTTTGTTTTAACTGCACTGGCATCGTCGCGCTGTCTTTGCAGCTCCCTAATGCTAGAGGCGCGTTTCTCGAACTCTTGTTCCAAGGAAACGCGCCTCTGTGGTGCTGTTTTAATTGAGTTTTCTAATTTCTTGATTTTAGTATCGGTATTTTGCAATCGGATTAGCTGTTCCAGCTCTCGTTTCACGGTTTTATAAATCTCCTTTAAATATCAATGCGATGAAGAACAATCTCCATCTTTTGAATATCACATAACTCGTATGGCTCTGGCAAGAAACTAAAAGTCTTATGCCGCTAAGCTGATGCTCAGCGGCATAAGTTTTTTCATTTTGGAAATAATTTGTGCAGGCTTGTTTAGACAAAAGTCGCCGTTTTAAGGAAAACCTATATTGAAGCTGTTGTTATTTAAGAGCAGCCTTAATAGCTGTTCTAATTCCTTCCGGCGTCATTGCTTCTTCCGAAACTTCATTTCCATTGATAAAAAGCGACGGCGTTCCCTCAATTTCAACGGATTCGCCGCGTTTACGGTCAGCCGTTACACGATTATTCACTTGTTCAGAGTTCATATCCCGCTGAAACTTCTCGGTGTCCAATGCCAAAGAACGGGCGTAATCAACAAACAATTGCGGTGTGTTTTCCGCGCTGCTCCATTCATCCTGGTGTTCAAACAAAATGTTGTGCATTTCCCAGAATTTGCCTTGCATTGCGGCAGCTTCGGCTGCTTTGGCAGCTTCCTCTGCGTGCTGGTGCGAATCAAGCGGGTAATGGCGGAAGACGAATTTAACACGATCTCCATACTCTTCTTTCATTTTCCTGATCTCGGAATGCAAACGCGCACACGGCGGGCATTCAAAGTCAGCAAATTCTTCAATTGTTACAACTGCGTTTTCAGCGCCTTTAATGTGCGCCGGTTCTGCGCCGGCTGCGGCGGATGAAAGACTTTTAAGAGGCTGCGATCTGACAGTTGTCAGATGTGATTTGCCATGACCGGATAGCCATAATCCGGCGGCTGAACCGGCGATTATCCCTCCGATAACCATAAATAAAGAAATGTATTTTGTAATTTTCATTTTAACGATTCCTCCAGATTGAAAAATTTAATATCGAAACAAATTGCTTATCTTGACGAATAACCTGCTTCCGGTTGAAGTTGTCGGCATACCCGTTCGCAACAGAGTCGAAGGCGTTCCCGGAACCAAAGTCAGATTTTCATAATTATCCGTGTATCCGATATAAAGAGCCGTGCCCGGATTGAGCAGATAGGTCAGCAGAAAATCAGTTGTTATGCGTTTCTCTCGTTCAAGATTAACGAGCAACGAGTTCGGCAAAACGGCATTGTAATCAAAAATTGCCCGTAAAGACAGCTCACGATTAAATTGATAATTCAGTTTTGACCGCATTATGTGATTGTTAAAGATGCTCGCTTTTGAATGGTTACCGGATAAGCTCGGATCAAAGTTCGTACTTAATCTGTTATAGATATAAGTTTGTTCAACACGAAATTGCGTGCTCGGGCGGAAATTCAGACCGATGTTGGCGTTTTTAGAATTTGCCCGGAAAGGCTCCAGTCCGGGTGCCGGAAAATAATTGATTGCGCCGCCCCAGTTATAAGAGCCGGAAACACCGAGCCAGCTTAATCTATCGCTGTAAAAGGAAATGCCGGTGTCGCCGGTGCGGAAACCTTTATCAAGAAAAAGCTCGTATGATTCCGAATGTTTAAATTCAATTGTTGTTAATCCGGTAAACTCGACATTGAAGCCCGCGTTTGCATACCAATCCTGCATCTGACCGCGCCTGTTCCAGTTCACCATTGCGTAACCTGAAGGACCGAAGCTGGCAATTCCTCGTTTATTCGGTCGCCAGCGATAAGACGCGTATTGTTCAACCTGACGAATGTCCGTTCGCGGAATAAATCCGAGAGTCGAGCGAAAGTTTGGGCTTCTGTCGGTGTATGTCAAATCATAATTGAAATGTCTCCCGCTGCGAGTAAGGCTTGCCAGATAAGCCGGTCCCGAAAGCTTGGTTCCGTCCAGCTCTTTCGTCAGGCTCTGCATAACTTGTCCGGTGAAAGACCAGTTCCGGTTTAGTTTTATTCTGGTGTCAAAAGATAAAACCCGGTTTGCGCTCGATGCAAAATTGTAATTTGTCATCAGAAAACCGACGCTCGACTGTTCTCCAAGCTCGCGCTGGACTCGGAAAACTCCGGCTACGGCGCGTTTTCCGTAATGCTCTTCATCTTCAAAGAAAAGCCTTCCCGGCGCGCGGTCATCAATAATTAACCCGCCAAACGCCCATTTTCCGGTTTTTCCGGTTAAACGTGCGCCAAACTGCGGATCAATGATGCGGCGCGAGAAAAATATATTTTCCGGCGTTTGAAAAAATCCGGCATTTTCGATAAAAAACGGTCTTTTTTCGGGAAAGAAAGTTTCATACCGACTGTTGACCGTGACTTGCGGCTCGTCCGATTCGACCTGACTAAAATCGGGATTGAATGTTAAATCAAGTGTCAGAGCGCCGCGTAAAACTATTTTGCCGTCAAGCCCGGCGCGAAAATCTCGGCGTGACTTGAAAAAAGGATTGCCCGAATTATCGTAATTAAGGGCGCGCTCGCTTGATGATACATAATAAGGAATTAGCTGAACGTTACGCCCCGCTGAGATGTTTTCGAGTCCTTCGAGCTTTCCGGCTTGCTGAATAAAGCCTTGAACGCGCTGCGTGATATAGGGAAAATAAGCTTCTTCATTGTTGTGCGGTATTGTACGCCCTAAAGCGATTCCCCAGGACTGTTCCGCATTATCAGAAAAGCGCAGACTCTTAAACGGAATCGTCATCAAAACGATGTAGCCATCTTCCGTTAAACGCCCTTCGGAGTACCAGAGCGTATCGAAGCTGTAATCATCGCCCTGTCCTTCGGTCGAGATGCCGTCAAGCTGGATGCCTAAAGGATTAGCGCTAAAGACATACGCACGGCGTCGGTCGCGAAATGTATCGAGCGTAACGCTGACCAGATCATCGCTTAAAACGTCTTCGCGCTTAGCCATATGAGCGCGGATTCTTTCCGGTTTGTCTTTGCAAACAAAAGCGACATAAATATTCAAATCGTCATAAGAAAGATAAGCCTTCGTTTGCTGGCTAACGCTCTTTCCGTCATCAGGCGAGCGTTGACGGAAGTTCACAACTGAAGTCTCTGCTTCACGCGTTCTGTTACTTAAATAATCATCAATAGTGGGCGGACGTGAAGTGCGCGGAATACGCAAAGTTGATTTAATGCTTTCAGCCGAGTTCGTTGGAACTGGTAAATCAATTGGAGGCTCGTCTGTCTTCTTTGCTTCTATAGGCTGCGTGATAACGGATGCGTCGCTTTGTGTTTGCGGTTTGGAAACATTCGGAATGCGAAGCGTCGCAATGTCGGTTTTCGTAACGACTTTTGGCTCTAGTGGCGGCGTTGTAGTTTTTCCGCCATTTTCACTTTTTTTATTGTTATCGCTAACAATTCCGGTATTAAATGGCGGTGTAATGAATACGATGAGTTTATTGTAGCTTTGCTTTACGGTGGCGATGCTGCCGCGTAACAGAGTAAAAGAAAATACCGCATCGTTTCCTCTGCGTTCCGACCTGACAACAACCAGACTGCCGCTGTATAAATTGCTGTCGAAAACTGAAACTCCCGCTCTCGGAATTGTTATGTAAAAGCGATTGTCGCTTTGTTGCGAAATGTAGTCGTTTATTGATTCGTTTGTTGCAACAATCACTTGTATTCCAGCCGGCATCTCGCTGATCCGAACAGGTTCAAGAAACCTTGTTCTCGGTATCTGCGCATTTGCCTGCAAATTGTTCGCAACAAATAAAGTGAAAATGAGTAAAAAAACGGATGTCAGGAAACGCTGCATAACTGAAAATTTATTGAGGGCGAATTACAAGAAAACGCCCTCATTAAAAGTAAAGGAATTAGAATTTTCTAATTCCTTTTACGTGGTTGGTTAGCGACATCTCGCTAAGCAATTGTCATAAGCTCTGCGGCACTGATTAAGTCCGCCCGGATTATTCGCTTGTTTGACACATTTGTCATAACCCACGCGGCATTGCGTTTGGCAGCTTCCAGCCGCAACCGGCGTAGAGCTAAAGCTAAAGGTTGCCGTTAATGCGAGCGCAAAGGTAGCCGCAAAAATTCCAATTTTCTTTTTCATTTTTCTTAATTTCCCTTCTGTTGTGTTATTGCGTGAGAACATTGATAGAAATCGCGATTGATTTCTATCAATGCTTCTCAGGCAGGAGAGAATCTCAAGATGGCTAACCGGTGCGAAAACTTTCGGACCGTTAAGCGCATCTATTCCGAAACGCAGCAGCGCACACCGCTGCGTTTAAAGAACTTTCAAAAGAAAGCTCTTTAACCTAAAAAGGATGCATCTTCGTTATTTACAACTGGAGATGCATCCTTGATAAGACTTCTTGCACTGTGATTTCTGCCCTTGTGTTGTCGCAGTTTGTTCACAAGCTGTTTGGTTGCGTTTACACTGACCTTGACAGGATTGTGCGCTGCTTGCTTCTGATTGATACGAACCACCAAAAACAATAGCACCGGCAAGTGCAAATGACGACGCAAAGTAAGCTAATTTTCTTTTCATTTCTATTTATCCTCCATTTTAAGGAAGTAATTTCACCAAAGAAGCGCACAAGTATTACGGTATGCAGAAATACTTGAGCTTCTTGGTGCAAACGGGTAAAAAGATCGGGTAGAGCTTTCATCGCCCGAGATTTGCATACACCTCTCCCGTTTTCATTGCGCTGGCAAAATTCTTTGTCAGCGCAATACGGGCAAGCACTAACTGTTTGGTGATTTAATACAATGAATCAAACGATAAGTCCAGAATTATTACATGCGTTTTTTTGTTATCGGTCAATTTGACGAATGGACTGTAAGCAGCATCAATATTCAATGAATTGAACTTAACTTAACCCAATAAAAATTTGAGATTCTTCAAAAATTTCATTTTAATTTTAACGGGTGTTTTGAATTGGGCAACGTCATCGCCTTAGTTTCTGATCACTTATTTCGGCAGTTTGTCATAATCTTCTTTAGGTTTTACTTGCAACGGAAGGCGTTTTCGAGGCATCTTAAAAGACGCTACATTCTTTCTCTCTTTTATCAACGGTTGTTCGCTCCCTTTTTGATTTAGCGGTTGCGTTTGGATACTTCGAGAGTGAGGCAGGTTTAAATTTTAAGAAGAAGCTCGCAAAGAACGAGCTTTCAAACGCTGAAGTCCTTCGTTGCCAACCGTTTCTTGAAGCACGCTTACATCGTTAGAATCACTTCTATTGACGCTCCTAAAATAAAAGGAGATAAGGAATAAAAATGTCTACAAAACTTTACGTCGGAAATCTTTCGTTCAAAACTACGGGAGACGATTTAAATGAACTCTTTTCAAAAGCCGGAACTGTCGAATCGGCTTCGGTCGTAACAGATCGCGATTCTGGTTTTTCACGCGGTTTCGGTTTCGTCGAAATGTCGAGCGCCGATGAAGCAAAATCAGCAATCAGCCAATTTAACGGCACTGAAATTGACGGTCGCGCTCTAAACGTTAACGAAGCACGCCCGCGCGAAGATCGCGGCGGCAGCGGCGGCGGAGGCGGTGGTTTCCGTGGAGGAAATCGCGGCGGTGGCGGCGGTGGCAATCGCGGCGGCTCGCGTTGGTAAATCGAAGTAACGATTTATTTTAACCAAGCGGCTTTGGCGTTAACTTTTCTCGCCGAAGCCGCTTAATATTTTAGATTATTTAGAAGTTGTGCAAGTTAGAAAAAAAGACTCTAGCAATAATTGATAGTTGAGAGTTGAAGAGCGGTGATTTTCATTCTCTTCCAAAAATCAACTTTCAACTATCAATTATTCATCAGGTTGAATTGGTATTTAACCGAATCCCGCATAGCTGCTAAATTTGCACGCTCCCGCTTGGCGGTCGAGCGATTATCAAAGGATTTTAATGAATTTTTCACAATTAGGTTTGCAGCCTGCGCTTGAGCGCGTTTGCAGCCAGCTCGGCTATGTTGAGCCGACGCC
>DASWLV010000252.1:0-36399 GCA_036400075.1 Pyrinomonadaceae bacterium | reverse complement strand
CGACGCGAAGAATTGGAAAAGCGCGTTTTGGCAGAAAGCCGCAAAAAGTACGGCAAAGCAAACAATCTAAATATTTTGAATGAATTGCTGGACAAATACGAATTGTTTCAACCCATTAATGCGCGCAAAAGTCTGATTGTTGACAACACCGATCTTTCGCCGCAAGAAACCGCGCGACGAATTGCCGAACATTTCAATTTGTTGTAAAATTCCGCACTTACAAAAAGCCAAAGCTGCGGGATTCCAAGTCCCGCAGCTTTTTTATTTGGAGGAAATATGATTTATAAAACAGACGGCGAAATCGAATTGTTAATCGAACGCTTTGAAAACTGCACCGTTTCGGAGAAGGAATGGACGCACGCCGCGCATTTGACCGCCGCGCTCTGGTATTGTCTGCGCGAACCGGATTTGGAAACGGCGACAGGGAAAATGCGCGACGGAATTTTTAAATTAAATGCGGCGCACAACGTTCCGAATACGCCGACGCGCGGTTATCACGAGACTTTGACAGTTTTCTGGATGCGAACGGTTTCCGATTTTTTAGGTAATATAAAAGACAAAGGTTCTATCGCTTTGTTGGCAAACGAAGTAATCGAAACTTGCGGCGATTCGGGCTTGCCGCTAAAGTTTTACAGCCGCGAGGTTTTATTTTCGCCCGCAGCCAGAGCAAAATATATTGAGCCGGATTTACCAAAATGAATTCACAAAACAGAAAAGACATTCGACCGGGTTCGCGCGTCGCAATTGTTTTAAAACAAGACCAGCGCACCGGAAAACGCACCGAGGGCGTCGTAAAAGACATTTTGACCAATTCGCAGTCTCACCCGCACGGAATCAAAGTGCGTCTGACTGATGGACAGGTCGGACGTGTGCAGGAAATTTTAGAAATGGAAAACTGAGAACGAAGAAATGAGAACTAAAATACACATTCGGTTCTCCGTTTTCCGCTCTCAGTTCTCAGTTATTTATGCTTAGATTTCATAATAATTTAACAAACAAAACCGAAGATTTTATACCTTTGCAGGACAACGAAGTCAGGATGTATTTGTGCGGTCCAACAGTTTGGAATTTCGCGCATATCGGCAATTTTCGCACGTTTGCGTTCGGCGATTTGCTGCGGCGTTATCTGAAATTCAAAGGCTATAACGTGATGCACGTAATGAATTTGACAGACGTTGACGACCGGATTATCGAAAAATCGAAAGAAGCCAGAAAGACGATTGACGAATTTGTCCAGCCGTTTATCGAAGCGTTTTGGGAAGATGCGGACGCGCTTGGAAACGAGAGACCGGACATTGCGCCGCGCGCGACCGAACACATCCCTGAAATGATCGAAATCATTCAAAAGCTGATGGAAAACGGGCGAGCTTACGAAGCGGGCGGTTCGATTTATTATCGAATTTCCGCGTTTCCCGAATACGGAAAGCTCTCGAAAATCAGTTTTGAAGGCAATATCGAAGGCGGTTCGGGTCGGGTTGACACCGACAAATACGACAAGGAAAACGCGCGCGATTTTGCGCTCTGGAAATTTGTTGATGCGGACGAACCCGCAGGTTGGGACGCGCCTTTCGGTCGCGGGCGTCCAGGCTGGCATATCGAATGCTCGGCGATGTCTATGAAATATTTAGGCGAAACTTTCGACATTCACGCAGGCGGAATTGATTTGCAGTTTCCGCATCACGAAAACGAAATCGCCCAAAGCGAAGGCGCAACCGGAAAATTGTTTTCCAAATATTGGCTGCATGGCGAGTTTTTGAAAATTGACGGCGAAAAAATGGCGAAAACGCTCGGCAACGATTTTACTCTTCGCGATCTTCGAGCGCGCGGAAATAATCCGCTGGCGATTCGCTATTTGCTTTTGAGCGTGCCGTATGACAATCAGCTCAATTTTACGTTTGAGAATTTGCAAGGCGCAGAAAATACAATTGAACGCTTGCGGGATTTTCGCCGCCGCGTTGCCGAAGCTCGCGTCGAAAGCGGTCTAAACCCGGAAGTAGAAAGAATTGTTCTGGATTCTCTGAAACAATTTGAAGACGCGATGGACGACAATCTTAATACTTCGGTTGCGCTTGCCGCGCTTCATAATCTCGTCCGGGAAGTTAACACTGCTTTGGCGAGTGATGCAGTGCGCGCGGATGATCGAAATCTTGTTCTCGACGCGATTGCAAAATTCGATTCCGTTTTCGGCATTTTTGGCAAAGAACGGGAAGAAATGCTCGATTCGGAAATTCAAGCCTTGATTGATGAACGTCAGGAAGCGCGCCGAAACCGCAATTTCGCGCGTTCGGACGAAATCCGTGATTTGCTTGCCGCCAAGGGAATCATTCTCGAAGACACGAAAGACGGCGTTCGGTGGAAGCGGAAATAAATTATTTTTCAACCTTGACGAGAAATGCCGTCTCGCCTGTTGCGTTGAATTCGAGCGGCGCGCCCGTTTTGTAACCGCGCGCCGCTAAATCCTGCAACAATGGATGCTGCGGATTCCATTTTTTATCTCGAAAAGCAATCCAAAATCGGTCGCCGACGAGCGCGTTTTTATCCGTAACTTTCACTTCGTCAAAACCGCGCGGCAGAAAATAAGCCTTGTCTTCTTCGATTCCGGGAAAATCTTTGACAGCGACAACCCGAATGCGCTCGCTCGTTTTGGTCGCAAACCACAAATGATAAGCCACCAAATCTTCAAAAGCGTAAACGGTCAAATTATCAACCGCAGTTTCGTTCTTAATTGCCTGCTTCGCCAATTCTTCCCATCCGCACCAAATGTTGACGTTTTTCGTTCGCCCGAAGTGAAACGCGCAGCCCGCTAAAATCAGCCCGGCGAGCAAACCGAAAGCCGCGATTTTCACCCCGACCGGGCACAAGCGATTAAGCGCGAATGCCGTAAGCAAGGTGTAAGGCGCGAAAATTATGATCAAATGGCGAACTCCCCAAACAGAATAGGGCAGAAACCAACTTGCGACAAAAGCGATAACGACGGGAATGCAAACGAAAAGCGCGAGCAGACGGAAAACGAAATTTTCTTTTTCAACGAAAAGCGAAAAAATCATAGCGCCGATGCAGATGAACGCAAAAGGCAGCGAAATTAACAACAAATTGGGCGCTTCCAAATTGTTTTGCTGGTAATAAAACGGTTCGTGGAGCGAGAAAACGAAGGACAAAAGTTTTGCCAAAGTCGGTTTTGCCGCCCAGCCGATGTTTTGTTTCAACCCCGCATTTGCCTGCGCCGCTTTGACGACGGCAAAAGCCCAGGGCGCAAAACAAATCGCCAAAAACAAAAATCCCGCAATAAAACGCTTTAAGAATTCCCGTCGCCAAAGCAAAACAGCCGAAAGCTCGGAAACGACAACGAGCCAGCCGAAATAATGCGTGTAAATGAGCAGCAAATTGACGAAAAACAGCCAGAAAAAAGTTGATTTGCGAGTCGTATTCAAAAAACGGACGAACAGCCAGATTGAAAAAAGCGACAGGCAGAACAAAACGCTGTACATCCGAACTTCCTGCGAATATTTGACCAGAAGACCGTTGACGGCGAGAAGCGTAATCGCCGTGATTTTTTCCGTTGCCGAAAATTTCAGCTCGCGGCACAGCAAAAGGAGCGGAACGAGCGCCAGACTCGAAAAGAAAACCGGAAAAAGCCTGAGCCACAACAGCGATTCGCCGCCCGCAAAAATCCAGAATTTTAACCAAATGTAAAAAAGCGGCGGATGAATCAAATCCTGCGCGATAAAATCCAGCAAAGCGGGTATCGGCAGAGCATTCGGCGGATGATGATTGGCGGCGTGAACGCTGAAAATCTCGTCAAACCAGAGACACGAATCGGTCAAGCCCCAAAAACGCGCGGCGACGTAGAGTGCGACGGCTAAAAAGATACCGAATCGGGAAAAGAATTTATTGTTTTTATCGAAAGGCATTGAATCGAAATTTGCTTTTAAAATTTAACTTAAAATTCAATTTGTGTTAGCATTTTCCTGTAATCTTTCCCGCTTTTTTTCAAAAATGCTGTTTACGCACACGACATTTCCAATCAGTTTTCGCTCGTTTATGAAACGCACGCCGGTCGTTGTGCGCCCAAGTTTGTTTGTCGGGTAGTTCGGTTTTCTTCAATCGTTTTTGCCGTTGCGCTCTCTCAGTGAAACCCTTAATTCATCAATCAATTGTTTTCAATTTAAAAGGAGAAAAAAAACTATGTCAGCACCAATGCTTGAAACTCAAAAACCGATTATCAAAACCGAGCTGCCCGGACCGAAAGCTCAAGAAATTATTGCAGCAGACCAGGAATTTGTCACGCCCTCATACCCGCGCCCGGATTACAAATTAGTCGTCGAAAAAGGCGAAGGCGTTTGGATAACCGACGTTGACGGCAACGTCTTTTTGGACTGCAACGCCGGAGTCGCCGTCTGCAATACGGGACATTGCCACCCGGAAATCGTCAAAGCGGTTCAGGAACAAACCGCGCAACTGATGCATATGTGCGGAACCGATTATTATTACCATCATATGCCCGCGCTCGGAAAAAAACTGGACGAAATCACGCCCGTTCCCAGCCCCACGAAAACGCATTTTGCCAATTCGGGCGCTGAAGCAATTGAAACCGCTTTAAAACTGGCGATGTATCACACGGGAAGGCAGAAATTCATTTCGTTTTTCGGCTCGTTTCACGGCAGAACTTTGGGCGCGCTGTCGTTGACCTCTTCAAAAGTCGCGCAGCGGCGCGGTTTTATGCGCCAGGCTTTGGACGTGGTTCACGTTCCGTATCCGAATAAATTGCGCTCGCCTTTTGCCGGAGCGACCGACGAAGAATCGGCGTCGAAAGCGACGGTAAATTTTATCGAAAACACGCTTTTTAAAACCACGACTCCGCCCGATGAAGTCGCGGCAATCGTCTTTGAAGTCGTGCAGGGCGAAGGCGGCTATATTCCCGCGCCTGCCGAATTTGTCAAAGAAATTCGCCGGATTTGCGATGAAAACGGGATTTTGCTGATCGTTGATGAAGTGCAGTCAGGCTTCGGGCGAACCGGCAAAATGTTCGCGTCCGACCATTACGATTTAAAACCCGACATTATGACGCTCGCCAAAGGACTCGGTTCGGGCTTGCCGATTGGAGCTTGCGTTGCCCGCGCCGACATTATGAATTGGGGCAAAGGCGCGCACGCTTCGACCTTCGGCGGAAATCCGGTTTGTATCGCTTCCGCCCTGAAAACAATCGAGCTGCTCGAAAACGGTCTGGTCGAAAACTCTGCGCGTGTCGGTGAATATCTGCAAAACGGTCTGCGGCAATTGATGCAAAAATACGATTGCATCGGAGACGTGCGCGGGCTTGGGTTGATGATCGGAGTGGAATTTGTCGAATCTAAAGACTCGATGACGCCGGCACCGGAACTGCGTGACCGCCTGGAAATGGAATGTTTTAATCGCGGTTTAATCATTCTGGGCTGCGGCATTTCGACCATTCGTTTTTCCCCGCCGCTCGTTTTAACAGAGGAAAACGCCGATGTTGCAGTGGAAATTTTCGACGCCGCGATTGGCGCGGTTTTATAAAAATAAATACATTTTCGTTTCCTCAAAGCCGCAAAAGTTTGCGGCTTTGACTTTGTATTTTCGGCGTTTTTTCGGTATCTTTGTTTTAGTTAGCTTCACAACTCATTACATCTCATCAATTTCAATATTATGACACTCACTATTCTCGGAATAGATTTTAAATCACGATATTTATTTGCCTGCTTATTTTTCGTTTTAACAGTCGGATTAACGGTCGTTTTGGCGCGCCCCGGCGACTTGGATAACAGCTTCGGCGTCGGCGGGAAAGTCGTCACGCCAATCAAACGCGCCACCAACGATTACGGCTATGCCACCGTAATTCAACCGGATGGAAAAATAATCGTCGCCGGGCGTTCAGTTAACGGTTTGAATTCGGTTTTTACGGTTTCTCGTTTTAATTCGGACGGTTCTTTTGATTTGTCCTTCGGACAAGGCGGAAAGGCGGTAAATGAGCCAAGCGTTTATCTTGGCTCTAATATTGTCGGCGCGGTCGCCTTAACGCCTGAAGGGAAAATTATTGTCGGCGGTTATTCGATTGAATACCAAGAGAACAGACGAGCTTTTACGCTTATCAGATACAACGCCGACGGCACTTTGGACAGAGCTTTCGGCAGAGGCGGGATGGTACAGACGCTGATTGGAAATTTCAACAGTTTTCTCACGTCCCTCGCCGTTCAACCGAACGGCAAAATTGTCGCCGCAGGTTATATTGCCAATACTTCCACTCCAGGCGCTTCGAGCAATTTCGCCGCCGTTCGATATAATCCCGACGGCTCGCTCGATACGACTTTCAGCGGCGATGGAATGTTTTCTATCCCAATTACGGGGGGCAGCGACAGAGCCACATCAGTCGCAGTTCAGCCGGATAATAAAATCGTGCTCGGAGGTTTCACCACGACTGCAAGCGGCACTGACTTCGCCCTTGTTCGTTTAAACGCAGACGGCTCTTTTGACACAAACTTCGATGGAGACGGAAAAGTTTTTACTCCAATCGGAAACTCTAGTGATGCGATCAATTCAGTAGCAATTCAACCCGACGGAAAGATTGTTGCCGCCGGCGTTGCCTCCAACGGAACAACGACCGACACGGCATTAGCGCGTTACAATTCCGACGGCTCTCTCGATCAATCGTTCGACAACGACGGAAAAGTTATCACAGCCGTTTCAACCGACAGCGACGTAGCACGCAGTATCGCCTTGCAGCCCGACAGTAAAATCGTCATTGTTGGTTATAACAACATTGGAAGCGCTGCCGATTTCTTAACTTTGCGATATAACTCGGACGGCTCCCTCGATTCAGGTTTCGATGGCGATGGAATCTCTCGAACAGCTTTGAGCGCGCAGCAGGATGAAGCACACGCGGCGGCAATTCAAGCGGACGGTAAAATTCTCGCGGTCGGATTCAGTTTCAACCAGACGTTTGACCTCGCACTCGTTCGCTACAATTCCGACGGCTCGCTGGACGCCAATTTCGGAACGAACGGAGCGGCAATTCAAGACCTCGCCGTTAACAGCGATCTCGCCTCCACAGTCGCCATTCAGCCGGACGGAAAGATTGTCGCCGCCGGTTACAGCTACAACGCCAGCTTTAATGATTTTACGGTTGCAAGATACAACGCTGACGGCTCGTTCGATTTGAGTTTCGGCAGCAACGGAGTCGCCACCGTATCGTTTGGCGGACGCGCCCTTCCCAGAGATTTAATCATTCAGCCGGACGGTAAAATTGTTATCGGAGGTTGGCTTTATAACACCGCGACCAGCGATTTTACTCTTGTCAGATTCAATTCTGATGGCTCGCTTGATTCTACTTTCGGAGTTGCCGGTCTGGTCAAAACTTCATTTAGCGCAACCGGCGACGATTATACTACTTCACTCGCGCTTCAGAACGACGGCAAAATAGTTGCGGGAGGAATAAGTTTCGCGAGCGGCGGTCGCAGAGAGTTTGCGCTGGCACGTTATAATTCTGACGGCTCGCTCGATTCCTCTTTTGACGGCGACGGCAAAACGACAGTTCAATTTAACGATATAGATCAGCTCGGTGCAATCGCAATCAGACCGGACGGCAAAATTGTCGCTTCGGGAATTTCTTATAACCAAACTTCCTTTGCTTACTTTATCGCTGTCGCTCAACTCAATCCGAACGGTTCTCTGGACACGACTTTCGACGGCGACGGAAAATCAACGATTTCACTTAATAATTCGGGTTTTGAAGAAGCTCTCGGATTGGCAATTCAGCCCGACGGAAAGCTCGTAATCGGAACTTCGTCGTTTGCCAGTAACGTTAATTTCATTATTTTCAGACTAAACCCGAACGGCTCGCTCGACACTTCGTTTGACGAGGACGGGCGCGTTTCCGGCAGTTATAGTACAAACGGTGGTCAAATATCGGGATTGGTTTTACAGCCGGATGGAAAAATCGTGGTTGGGGGCGGGTCTTACAATTACAACGGAGCAACCGGCGCCGATTTCGCTCTAGCCAGATTCAATCCAAACGGTTCTTACGACACCGGCTTCGGAACTAACGGGCGCGTCGTCACGGCTGTAGGAACAAATGATGATGAGGCTTATGGCATTGCCTTGCAGCCGGACGGTAAAATTGTCGCCGCGGGTTACAGCAACGGACGCGAAGACCTTAATTTTACGCTCGTTCGCTACGAAGGCGGAACGGCTGCCGCGAAAACGCCTTTTGATTTTGACGGCGACGGGCGCGCAGACATTTCCGTTTACCGGACAAACACCTGGTACATTCAACGTTCGCAAGCCGGATTTACCGGGACGCAATGGGGTGCGAGCGGAGATTTAATTGCTCCGGCAGATTACGACGGCGACGGCAAAACCGATTACGCCGTTTTTCGCCCGACAACCGGTTATTGGTACATTTTACAAAGCTCAAACAATCAGTTTGTCGCCGTTTATTTCGGCACAAACGGCGATTTGCCGCGTCCCGCGGATTTTGACGGCGATGGACTTGCCGACGTTTCCGTGTTTCGTCCCTCAAACGGTTACTGGTATCGCCAAAACTCTTCAAACAATCAATTCGTAGCTGTCAAATTCGGCTCGGCTGGTGATGTGCCCGTCATCGGCGATTTTGACGGCGATCAAAAATCGGACATCGCTGTTTTCCGCCCGTCAAACGGCTCCTGGTATCGGTTAAACTCATCGGATAATCAATTTATCGGATTGCAGTTCGGCACGAGCGGCGATATTCCGGCAGTCGGTGATTTCGATGGCGACGGAAAATCCGACATCTCGGTTTTTCGCCCGACAGCAGGCGCTTGGTATCGAATTAGCAGCTCGAACAATCAATTCGTCGGTTTAAATTTCGGCATAAGCGAGGACATCCCGACGCCAGCCGATTACGACGGTGACGGAAAAACCGATGTTTCCGTCTTTCGCCCGTCAAACGGACATTGGTATCGGCAAAACAGCGCCAACAACGGATTTTACGCCGAACAGTTCGGCGTAAACGGCGACCGTCCCGCGCCGGGAGCTTTTAATCAATAAAAACAAAATCTTATGCAGCAGCAATGGAAAATGCCGAAATGGATGGAGCGATACCGCGAGTTGATTAAAACGCGCGGGAATCGCACGGTTGAAGAAGTGATGAGCGACGTTGCGGGCGATATGAACAGCCCGCACGCCGAGCTGCGCGAACGCTCGATGTCGAATTACGCCGTAGCCGCCCAAATCAATCTGCTCAACGATCTTTATCAAAGAGGTTTGTTGACCAAAGACGAATAAAAATCGAAATAATTTCGGGTTCGGAAAAACAATCGCCGCCGGAATAGAAAGGCGGCGATTGTTTTTTCTGTTATTTTCCAGATGTTTTATTTATAATCGGCGGCGGATTAAAAGTCTTGTAGGTTAAGTTTTATGAAAATTCCAAGCCGCGCCTTTTTTGCTTTTTCGCTCGCCGTTCTTTTTTGTTTCAATGTCTTCGCGCAGCGAACCGCTGACGCTCTTTACAAACAAGGCGTCGAGCAGCTTAAAACGCATAAATACGACGCGGCGATTACGTCTTTTACCGAAGCGATCAAGCTTAATCCCGCACACCTCGAAGCGTATCTCGAACGCAGCAAAGCCCGCGAAAACAATCAGCGCGATCTCGAAGGCGCTTTTGCCGACGTTGAAAAAGCGATTGAACTGAATCCGTCGCACGGCGAAGCGCATTTTCGCCGCGCCGGAATTCGTTACGCGCAAATCATCAAACGAAAAGAACCGTCAAATGAAATCGTCGAGGCGACTTTTCGGAAAATGCTCGCTGATTTTGATTTGGCAATCGGTTACGGCTACAAAACAAAAGACGCCTACGCGCGGCGCGCCGGACTTAAATGTCACGATCTTGATGATTGCAAAACGGCAATTGCAGATTTCGACGCGGCAATCGCTCTCGATCCAAACGATTTTCATCTTTACATCAACCGCAGCAGCGCCAAACGCCGCTCGAAAGATTTTGCCGGAGCGGTCGCGGATTTGCGCGAAATCGTCAGCCGTTATTACGGAAATCAATCGTCTATCGCGGACGAAGCGCAGAAAAAGATGCTCGACCAGCAGCGCGGCGCGGTATCAATGGCATTGTTAAATTTGAGTTCGGATTTATTGATGGAAGAATCGCACGAGCAGGCGCTCGGAGCCATAAATCAATCGCTGGAGCTTTATCCTGAAAATGCTTCGGCTTATGACGCACGCGGTCGTTACAAAACTATTTTCGGCGATTTGGACGAAGCAATTGCCGATTATAACCGGGCAATCGAGCTTCGCCAAAACAACGGCATAGCTTTTCTGGGACGCGGCATCGCGCTTGCTTTGCAAGGCAAAACAGCGGAAGCGCAAAAGAGCTTTGACAAAGGTTTTGAAATTTTGCCGCATCTGAAAAATCAATATTCCAAGCGCGTCGAACTCGTTCGGCGGCAGCGCGAACAAAAGAAAATCAAAGTAGAATTGCCCGAATGAAGCTTCTTTCAGTAAATGTTGGAAAACCGCGCTCGGTCGCACATAACGGAAAGCGCGTCAGAACCGGCATTTTTAAATCTGCGGTCGAAGGTCGTGTAAAAGTCAACGAGCTAAATCTCGAAGGCGACAAGCAAGCCGATTTGCGTTATCACGGCGGCTGGTCGAAAGCCGTTTACGCCTATCCGCACGAACATTACGATTTCTGGCGTGCGACATTGCCCGCGCTCGATTATCCGTTCGGCGCGTTCGGCGAAAATCTGTCAACGACCGGAATTCTGGAAGATGAAATCTGCATCGGCGATAAGCTGAAAATCGGCAGCGCGCGATTCATCGTTACCGAGCCGCGTTTTCCCTGTTACAAACTTGGAATCCGATTCGATTTGCCCGAAATTGTTTTAAGTTTTTATCTAAGCGGGCGTTACGGATTTTATCTCGCGGTCGAAAAACAAGGGGAAATCGAAGCTGGCGAAAAGATTGAAATTGTTCACCGCGACGAAAACCGAGTTTCAATCGGCGACATTATCCGGCTAAAAAACGATTTGTCGAAAGATAAAGATTTAATTAATCGCGCTCTCGAAGTTGATGCGCTGCCGGAAGATTTGAAGCAACGTTTGCGTGGAAAATTGAAAAAGATTGATTTTTAACACCAAAGCGGGGATGAGACTTCAGCAATTCAATAAAAGTAAATACTCGCGGCAGGAGTCGAACCTGCGACCTCTTCCTTCGGAGGGAAGCATTCTATCCACTGAACTACGCGAGCAGCCAGTTACTGATTTTAGATTTTAGTTCTCGTGTTGTCTAGTTTTGAGACGTTTATCGTTAATTTGATAACTGCAACTGCAAGCAATGAAATTTGTGTAATGCTGATAAAAACGATATAACGAAACTGTTATTTGATTGAAAATTGCTTTCGCCAAATTATGAGCGATCCGTTAGACATAATTTATAATGCTTGCGACCCGTTTTTGCCCGCGCTTCCCGAATATTATTGCGATTGCAAAGAAGCGCGAGGCGGCGATGCATTTGCAAAAAATGTTTTTCAGCATCTTAGGCGTTCCAATCCTGAACAAACAAAGAATGGCGAAAGTGGGCAATATCGCCATTGCTTGTTTTCCGGGCATATCGGCAGCGGCAAATCGTCTGAACTGAAACATCTCGAAAAAAAGCTCAAAGAACACAATAGCAACACCAAATATTATCCCGTTTACATTGACGTTTTTGATTATCTGGATGTCTATGACGTTTCAATAACGGATATACTTCTCGCCATCGTTTCCGAACTGGCTGACACTCTTCGCGAGCAATACGGGACAGAACTAAAAGACACTTATTTTAAACGGCGTTTCGATGAGCTTAAGAATTATTTTTTAAGTGATGTTGAGATAAATGAAGGTGATTTAACTTTAGGCTTTGCCAAATTAAAAGTTCAGAGACTAAAACAAGACCCGACCGCCAGACTAGAAATTCGTAAAGCTCTCACTCCGAGAATACCGACAATTCTGGAAGAGATAAATCTTCTTTTTGAACAAGCCCGCGTCGAAATCCGAAAAAAAAGCGGCGAAACTTCTTTAAAGAATTCAGACATTATTGTTCTTCTCGACAATCTGGAAAAGATTCAAAAAGTGGATGACGCGGCAGTCGGTTTTGAATCTTCCAAAAGATTATTTATTGATTATTACCCGCAACTGACGGGTTTGCGCGCTCATATTGTTTTCACTACGCCTTTGGATTTGGTGCGTTCTCCGATTGCGCCCAAACTGCTCCAATATTATAGCGATCCGTTTGTGTTGCCGATGGTCAAAACGTTTTACCGCACCGACCGCGAAAAGCAGTTTGAAGCCGGAGTTGAATCGCTCAAAACAATTCTGAAAAAGCGGCTTGGCGACATTCCGCTTGAAGAAGCTTTTGAAGCGAACGCGCTTGATTTTTTAATTAAATACTGCGGCGGAAGCGTTCGTTATTTAATGTTTTTCGTGCGAGAAGCGGCGGCTTACGCAGACGAACTGCCGATAACCATTTCCGAAGCCAAAAGCGCGATCAAACAAACTATTCAAACTTTCAGCACTTCGATTCCCGAAGCACATTGGGATTTGCTGGCGGAACTAGACCTTTCGCCCGACCAAAGATTTCCCAATGACAGCGAACAATAGCGGGCAATGCTGGAAAATCTGACTGTGCTTGAATACATCAACGGCGGCGACGAAGATATTTGGGAAGAAGTCGCGCCGTGGTACGCCGTTAATCCGATTGTCAGAGAGCTGCGCGAGTTCAAAACAGCACGCGAGCGAATCAAACAATCCGACAACCGCATCACAATGTAAAACAAATTGGAAACCGAAGTTTTAACAACCGAAGAAAACATTTTTGACGAATTGGATTTCGACGAATCGGTCGAGCTTCGCGCGCTGGTGCGCTCGCTCAAACGCGCCCGAAACTTCACGCTGCTTTTCGCCCGCTGCAATCAACGCCCACGACAACGAGAGCTAATCGAACAAATCAAAAATGAGCTTCCCGACAAAAACATCGAAGTCGTTTATTTCGAGAACGAGATTTCTCATTTTCTGGACGAGCTAAAAGTGCGTTTGGAAGACAAAACACCGGATGCGGTTTTTGTTTACGGCTTAGAAAATTCGCTTGGACATTCCGTAACTGCGGACAAAACGCAATTAGTTTTGAGTCTAAACGTCTCACGCAACAATTTCCCCCAAGTTTTCAATCGTCCAATTGTTTTTTGGTTGCCTGATTACGGTATTAGAGCTTTGATGAATGGCGCGCCTGATTTTTTCTCGATTCGCTCCGGTGTTTATTTCTTCGATACAAAAGGAAGTATTATCCAAGCTGAAAGCATTCTCTCAGGTGATTATTTTGAAGCCGCAGGGCTTTCCTTTGACGAAAGAGCAGAAAGAATTTCTCACATCGAAAGCTTGCTAACTGATTATCAATCATTGTCCACAACCGAACGGAACCGAATTTTCGAAAATCAGCTTAAACATAAACTTGCTCGCCTTTTTGAAATTTCTGCACAATACGATAAAGCAATACAAATGTTGGAATCACTTTTAATCACAGTAAAAGAGGAAGGTGATTTAGATTTTGAAGCGGCGGTGCTAAGTGATCTTGCTCGTTGTTACAAATCTCTAGGTAGATATAAAGAAGCCGAACCTTTATACCAAGAATCTTTGCGAATTGATAAACAAATCTTTGGCAAAATGCATTCATCTACTGCTTCCAGCTATAACAATCTAGCCGAGCTTTATCGCTTACAAGGTAAAATTGAAGAAGCTAAGTCACTATATCAAGAAGCAATACTAATTTGTGAGCAAGTTCTAGGCAAAAATCATCCTTACACCGCAATCAATTACAACAATCTTGCTCTTCTTTATGTATCACAGGATAAGTACGAAGAAGCCGAAACATTATTCAAGGATGCACTGTTAATTTCTGAGCGAATTTTGGGCAAAAACCATCCTTATACAGCAACAAGTTACAGCAATCTTGCAGAACTTTATTTTTTACAAGGAAGATATAAAGAGGCAGAGCCGTTGTATAAAGAAGCGTTGCGAATACGTGAGCGAGTTTTTGGCAAAAACCATCCTGATACTGCGATTAGCTACAACAATCTTGCTGGATTTTATGCCTTACAAAACAATATGGAAAAAGCTGGACCGTTATACAAAAATGCGCTAGGGATTTTCGAGAAAGTTTTAGGTGAGGAGCATCCGAGCACGCAAACAGTAAGGCGGAATTTAGAGATTTTCCAAGAAGAAAAGAAAAATCTGAAGTAAAACCAATAGCGAAAAACGATAAGCCGAAATAACTTTTGCTCTTTACTGTTTTACTGCAAATATTTCTCGTCAAACATCACGCCGCGATTTAAAATTCCAGCCGGGTCAAAAGCGCGTTTGATTGCCGCCATTTCGTTTAGATAACGCTCGCCGAACATCACTTCGAGATAATGACGTTTTAATTTTCCGATGCCGTGTTCCGCCGAAATCGTGCCGCCGATGATGCAAGTGCGGGCGACGAAACGACCGTAAATGTGTTTCGCGCGGATGGCTTCTGCGGCGTCGCGCGGGAGAATGTTGACGTGGACGTGGTTGTCGCCGATGTGTCCGAAAATCACATAATTTAAACCCGATTGCCGCAAAGTTTCCTGATAAAACGTTAATTGTCCGGCAAACTCGCGGTCAGAGACAGCCATATCGGTCGAGACTTTGCGCTGTTTGTGGCGGACAATCCATTCGTTGACGGCTACCGGCAGAGCGTGGCGGAAATCGCGCATATTTTTCAAGTCCGTTTCGTTTGTCGCAAACCACGAAGTTTCGGTTTCGGCGTTGTGTTTTTCCAGCAGATCAAACCATTGCTGCATTAAATTGTCTTCGGTTTCGGGCGTGACTTCCTGTTCAAAAAATATCGCTCCGTCCATATTTTCCGGCACGAGCGGAAATTTTGCCCGAATAAAATCGAGCGCGTTGCGGTCGAAATATTCCAAAAGGCTCGCATCGAGCCGTTCGTTGTTCGTTGTTCGTTGTTCGTTGCGTCTTGCGGCAAAAGAGAGTTCTCGCACCTCATTAACAAAGTTTAAAAGGTCGGTTTCGTTTTTGAAGAAAACGATTCCGCTCAAAACGACTTCGGGTTTCGGCAAGAGGCGGGTTTCGATTTCGGTGACGACGCCGAGCGTGCCTTCGCTGCCGATGAATAAATCAATCGCGTCCATTCCCGGTTTGTAAAAATAACCGCTTGCGTGTTTGCGAGTGTCGGGCATTTGATAAGTCGGCAGTTTGACGATTAAAACTTCGCCGCAAGCGGAAACCGGAATTCTTATTTTATTATTTTTATCGGCGAAAACCTCGCCCCGCCGCAGATGAATCGTTTCGCCGGTCGGCAAAACGATTTCGAGCCGTTCGACGAATTCGCGCGTCGCGCCGTATTTAAAGCTGCGCGCGCCTGAAGCGTTAGTCGCAATTGTGCCGCCCATTTGACAGCTCCATTCGGTCGGGTCCGGCGGATAAAACAAACCGTTAGCTGCGGCGGCTTTTTGATATTCGTCGAGCGAAACCGCGGGCTGCACGACTCCGTAACCGCCGCCCGTCATCCATTTGACGATTTCTTTGATTTGATTGAGCTTATCCAGAGCAATTACGACGCCGCCGAAAGGAACGCGACCGCCGACAATTCCCGTTCCCGCGCCGGAAATTGTGACCGGAGTTTTCGAGGCGGACGCCTCGCGCAAAATTTCGCTGATTTCTTCTTTTGATTCGGGAAAAACAACCGAATTTGCCGCGCCGCCAGCCATATTGCTGGCGTCGGTTAAAAAACTCTGGATTTCGTCCTGATTCGTTTTCGTCAACATAAAATTAACCAAAGATAAATATAATTCAAAAACGAATCAAAATGCTCAGGCTCATCTCAAATTAGTTTTCAACCATATCTTCACTCCAAAACGACGCCGAAACGGCTTCGGATTTCCGGTTCGATTCCGAGCCTAAATAATGAACTTCGCCGGTCGCCGTAATAACCCGCGGAGCTATTTTGTAACGCTTGTGAGTAAAAGTTATGATGACGGTCGCCCCCATCGGAATGTTGTTAAAATGAACATACCCGAACGGATTGGTCACACCGTAGCGAATCTCTCCCGTATCAACAAATCTTAAAACGGCTACAGCGCCGTGAATACCCCGGCTGTTGGCTGTTGTGGTAATCTGACTGCGAAGCGTCACAAAGCCCGCCGGAGAGCTGTTTGCCTCGTATGCGCCAATGTCAACCGTTCCTCCGACGATGCGGTTGTATAAACGCTGGTCTAGCTGTAAAGGCAGATCTGAAACCGGATTGATTGCCAGAGCATTATTCCCGCCGTTAATTGCCGGGCTTCCCGCCATTAAAGCGTGCGTCGGCGTTTGCCCACCATTGTTTGCCAAAGGCGAAAGCTGTGGATTAACGCCTAATAAATCGCTTGCCACCCAGCCGATTGGAGTGCCTGAAGCACTCTGAACTAAATTATTTCCCTGCGATGTAAACACCGTGTTGCTCGAACTGGTAACGCCGCCGGCGACAATGGTGTTGCGAATAATCATTGTCGTATTTTGTTTGTTGAAAATTACGGGGCGATTGTCCGACGCTCCCGAACCGATTGACGAGTTTGTCAAAGTTATTGTTCCACCGTTGTTGAGGATGTCTCTGCCAAGCTCGCCGCCGTTGCCGCTGACGGTGGTGTTGGTTAATGTCAGCGTTCCGCCGTTGCCGATTCCTCCGCCGCCTTCGGTTTGCTCAAGGGCTAGATTTCCGGCAATTGTCGAATCTAAAACGTGCATCGTGCCGCTATTGTAAATTCCGCCGCCGACGCTTGCCGCATTGGTGTAAATATGAAGGTTTGTCAAATAAACCGTTCCGCTTTCATTCAGGATTCCGCCGCCGCGTTCCGAACTATTCGGAGGCTGGAAACCGCCGCCGAAGACCGACATTCCGCTCAATTTGACCGTGCTTCCGGCGGCTGAAATTAAAAACACTCTGCTTGTGGGCGGAGTGCTTCCCGAACCAGCTCCGATAGTGAGCAGATTTGCACCGCTGCCTAAAATTGTAATGCTGCGGGTGATTGTTAGTGCGCCCAGAGGCAAAGTGATTGTCTGGGGAGAATTGAAAGGCGGAGTGGCAAACTGCACGACATCGCCCGTCGCTGCCGCCGCAATCGCTTCGCGCAGGCTGCAATCCGCATCGCACACGCCGTCGTTTGTGTCGGCGGTTTTGTTGACGGTAAAAACTTCGGCTCTCGCTCCGGCGGCGAACAAAATCAAAACCAAACCGGATATAGTCAACGCAGAGGAAAAAAAGGCGCGAATTGAAGACATTTCTCAATCTCCTTTTTCGGATAAATCTAATATTTGGTGCATTATGCGCCTAAAGACGGTTTTTTTCAATGAGCATTTCAATCCAAAGCATTAATTGATTGAGCGGCGTTTTGCCTGTTTTCTTTAATGCGAAAAGGCAATCCATTATACGGATTGCCTTTTCGGTTTGTTGATTGCTTGAAGCAGCGGGAAAGTGCAGCCGGATCAGTCTATCTCATATTATCTAAATGGAATCGGAACATCGCCGGTCATCCCGAATTGACTGCCGGTAAAAGCACCCGTAAAGCTGCTGAGACTATACCAAGCCCCGTCGCGATAAACCGCTATGTCGGCGCGTCCGTCGCCATCGTAGTCAGCCGGAACCGGAGAATCGCTCGAAAGTCCGAACAGAGCGCCGCCGTAACCGCCGTCTGAGCTTCGCCAGATGTACCAATTGCCGCCGCGGAAAACCGCGACATCAGCGCGTCCGTCGCCGTCGTAATCGGCTTGAACCGGGCGGTCGCCGTTTTTGCCGAAATAAGCGGCGGCAAATTGTCCGTTCGAGCTGTTTAAGCGATACCAAAAACCGCTTGACGGGCGGAACACCGAAATGTCCTCTTTGCCGTCGCCGTCGTAATCTCCCGGCGTCGGAACATCCCCGTCGCTGCCGAATTGCGAGCCGCCAAAATTGTTGTTGCTTAAATCGAGCGTGTACCAGAATCCGCCATTGGGACGAAAAACCGCTATTTCGGCGCGTCCGTCGCCCGTGTAATCTGCCGGAACCGGAATGTCGGTGGGAAATCCGAAACCAAATGCGCGGAAAGCGTTGTTCGAGCTGTTTAAAATATACCAGACGCCCGCGCGAAAAACCGCTATGTCGGCGATTCTGTCACCGTCATAATCTTCGGAAACCGGACGGTCGCCCGCCGAACCGAATCGGACGCCTTGAAAATTGCTCAAACCGCTATTTAAAAGATACCAACTGCCGCTCGAAGGGCGGAAAACCGAGAAATCGGCTTTGGAATCGCGGTCGAAATCGAATTTCGTTTTGGTCAATTGACGGGCTGGGAGACAACTGTCGCCGCCGGCAACGCTGCCGCTTACCTCGTTGCGCGAAGCCTGACAAAACGTCATGGGCGTCTCGGTCGTGAGCGTGGCGTTCATAATCGTATTGTCGCAGCTTTGAGTCGCATCAACGTGATTGGCGTTGAAATTATGCCCGATTTCGTGCGCCGGAACCGTGTATTTCGCCGTTCCGTAAGGAAACCGTCCGTGCATTCCGTAAGAAACATCCGGTCGGCAAATCGTGTTCATATAAGCGTGACCCCGACCGCGCAGAGCTTCTTTCGACGAAAAGAGCTGCGCCGTGTCCCGCGGATAACTTCCGGCGGGATAATTCGCGTTCCAGTAATTTTTAAAGAACTCCAGAACCGTGACTGTGTTTTGCGCCGGATACGGATCGGCGGCTGTCCAAACGTGCTGGAAAGTAACGCTGAACGTCACGCCCAACTGGTTCTCATAAATGCCCTCGACCACGTTTAAGATGTTTAATATCTCGTTATTAGCCGCCGTCGCGCTGCCAAGCTCGGTGACAAACTGAAAATCGGCTTCGGTGGCTATTTCCGCAACTCTCACCATTTGCGGTGACGAGGAAAGAAATTGTTCCGGCTGAGGCAGATAAGTTTTCGCCGCCTCGCCGATTCTATGGGCTAAGGCTTCGCAGTCGAGCGGCGCTTGACCTAACAAATCTTCGGCGCGATAAACGATTAAGTCCTTGTCGCTCGCGTTTTGGGAAAACCGTTTGGCGGGTTCAATAAAATAATTAACGCCGCGACGAACGATTAAGCCTTCGATTTCTTCGTCGGAAATCGTCAAACGCAAACGCGAGTTTTCTTCGCCGACGATTTCGCCTTGAAACGTTTGCAGCTTCGGCAGGGGCAGCGCGCGCTTAACCCCGTTCGCGCCCGTTTCTTCGGCGCGATAATTGGGCGACAGCAAATTTCGCGGTCTTAGACGAAGCTCCAGATTATCACCGCCGGTTTTTATTTTGAGATTTCGGTTGCTGAGAACATCGCGGAAAGCCGTTTGCGGAGATGTTTGAACCAAATCAAATTTACGGAATTTCTGATTTAATTCCGAGGCTAATTGTTGAGGAATCTGTTCGCCGCCGCCGGATTGCGCCAGAACGCATTGGCATAACGCGAAGACAACTAGAAATAGGGTGAAACCCTGAGGGAATTTCTTTTGAGCCATTTTTTTAAATAAACTTTTCGGGCAAGTTTCGCCGTTAAGTTTCGACTATCTTGAGAGTGCGGTGAAGATGTTTTTAAGGCGGGTTGCGCCTAAGAGCAAATTACTCTTTTAACTGATATTTCGTCAATAATTGTTCGTAAATTTTTGTCAATATTTATAGAGAGAAAATTGCGGTTTGTCAAACAGACCGAAAATGTAAAATTTTGATAATTTTTCGTTTATTTTGACGATTGCCTTTTGGAGATTTTTTTTTGAAAAACAATTTCGTGAGTTGGAGCTGGCGGCGAATGCCGCGAAAAATGCGGCGGTTTTTGGTGCGCCTGACGGAGTCGAGCTTTACGGTTTCCGCCGTCGGCGTTGTTTTCGACGAGGCGCAAAACGTACTTCTGCTCAAACACCTGATTCGCGCCAATCGCTCCGGCTGGGGGCTTCCCGGCGGTTTTTTAAATCCGGGCGAGCAGCCGGAAAATGCGCTCAAACGCGAATTGATGGAAGAGGTCGGAATCAATATAACCGACTTGCGGCACGTTAAAACGCGAACAGTAGGCAGCCACGTTGAAATAATTTATGTTTGCCGCGCCGAAAACACCGACGCCAAACCGAAGAAAGGCGAAATCATTGACGCGGGCTGGTTTCAAATTGATGAGGTTAAAACGGAAATTCCGACAATCGAGCGCGAACATATTCGGCTGGCGCTAAAGATTTCTGAAAAACCGGAAAATTGAGTTATGCTTTTAGATAGCAATTTTAAAGTTTTTATTTTAAGGAGGACGAATGGTTAATTTGATACCGACATCCGAATCGGTGATGGAAATATTGGAAAAAACCGGAGCTTATCGAAAAGGGCATTTTGTTTATCCGTCGGGCAAACACGCCGGGCATTATTTTCAAATGCCGCTCGCTTTTCGTCATTACGACACGGCGAGAATTTTGGCGGTCGGCTTGAGCCGTCTGTTCCGGCTCGAACGCGATATTTCGAGTCGCCTGCCGAAAATTTCGATTATCAGCCCGAGTCCGGGCGGAATTCCGGTCGCCTTCGGAGTGCGCGAAGCCTTGAGCGCGAACCAGATTTATTGGACTGAGCTGGAAGACGGCAAACGGCAATTCCGGCAATATATCAAAGAAGGCGAAGTTTATCCGTGTATTTTGGTTGACGACATTATTCGCTCCGGCAGAGCGATGCAGGAAGCCGCCGAACGAGTCAAAGAAATGGGAGCGGAAATAATCGGCTGCGGCGCAATCGTCCGTTTTAAAGACGCGCCGACGCACATCGCCGATATTCCGATTCAATCGCTCGTCGAATTCGATGTGGATTTTTACGAAACCGGAGAAGAATTGCAAAAAACCGAAAACGTCGGTGCCGACGAAGCCGAGGAAAAAGTACGCTTTTAACAATTACGAATTTCAAATTACGAATTACGAATGAAGGAATTTAATTTTTAGAAAATCAAAATTCGAGTCAATAATTCGTAATTCGTAATTTGAAATTCGTAATTGATTATATCTCGTGTCGGTTGGCGAGCGCTTTATCCATCGTTACTTCGTCAACAAAATCCAAATCCGAACCGACCGGCATTCCCATTGCGATGCGCGTGGTGCGAACGCCTAAAGGTTTTAACAGTCTGGCAACATAGCTTGCCGTCGCTTCGCCTTCGGTGTTCGGATTTGTCGCTAAAATAATTTCCCTGACATCAATACCGTCGTTTTGTTCGGGGTCGAGCCGCGGAATCAAATTTTGCAGCATCAATTCGTCCGGTCCGACGCCGCGAATCGGCGACAGCGAGCCGTGCAAAACGTGATACAAGCCTTTGTAAGAGCGGGTTTTTTCCACAGCGACAAGGCTGTAAGGTTCTTCGACGACACAGATCACAGCGCGGTCGCGTCCCGGCGACGAACAAATCCGGCACGGGTTTTCGTTGATTTCGGTTAAATTGTTACAAATCTTGCAAAAAGTGATTCGGTCTTTCACGTCCCGAATCGCGTCCGCCAGCCGCTCGACTTCTTCTTTCGGACGCCGCAGCAGATAAAAAGCCATTCGCTGCGCAGACTTCTGACCGATGCTCGGCAGACGTTTAAATTCATCAATTAATTTGGCTACTGATTCTGAATATTCTAACATTTGGTCTTCGGTCTTCGGTCTTCGGTTTTCGGGTTGAAAAAATCAAAAACCGAAGACCGAAGACCAAAAACCGTTTCTAAAACATTCCGGGCGGCAGCATTCCGCCGATTTTGCTTTGCATCGCTTCTTCGACTTTGCGATTGGCTTCGTTGACAGCGGCGACAATCAAATCCTGTAGAATTTCAACATCGTCCTTCGCTGCTTCTTCCTGAATTTTAACGCTGACGACTTCGTGATTGCCGCGCATTTGAACGGTCACGATTCCGCCGCCGACCGATGCTTCGACGACGAGAGCTTCCATCTCTTTCGCCATTTTTTCCTGCATTTGCTGCGCCTGTTTCATCAATTGTTGCGGGTTAAAACCGCCGCCCGGAAATTTCATAATTACTCACTTTCTTTGGTTAAAATTTTCAAACTTTCAGCTTTAATTATAACATTTGCATCAGGTGCTTGTCTCACATTTCCCCGTTTTTAGTGCCGCATTTTTGACGGGCGGAAGCGAACGAAAACTTGAAAACCGCCGTGATTCGTTCCTCCGTAAAAGCGAGAAATCTCCGCCGGATTTGTGTACCATGTCGCCTGCGCTCCGACGCCGACATCCAAGCCTTTGTCTTTAATAATGTCGCGGACATAACCGGCTGAAAGCAATCCAACCCAAAAATTCCCTTCCGGGTGCGGATGGGGCAAGACCAGTTCGTGTTCGTTTTTCTGAACGCGCTCGAATCGCCCGAAAACCGAATTTTTCTGGAACTGAAAATCGGTTTCGTAAAGAAAAGAATTCGTGCGCCCTTCATCGGAATGATTTTGTCCCCACACAAAACTGTTCGCCCAGTTTTTATCATTTCTAAAACTCTTGTTGTAAATCGCTGAAGCCGTCGTTCGCCGCAGAATCTTTAAATCCGGCTCGTAAGGTTCAGGATTTTTTAGATAACCGTGCGAGATTTGAAATGACCATTCTTTATTCGGGTTAAACGTCAAGCGTCCGCTGAACGAGTCGAGACGCGGCGAATCAATGTTCCAACGATTTTCGTCCGGCTCGCGTCCTTTAAAGGCGGAAGCCTCGAATTTAAATTTATCGAACGAATAACCGGCGGTGACAACTCCGAACGTAACGTGCGAAGCGTCCTGCCAGTGATGCCCGAGCGGAGCGTCCGGGTTGTTCATCGCCGAAGCGCGATGCATAAACGTCGGCGGTCCGAGCGCCGGTTCGCCGGGAAGCCCCGCGTAAAAATAAACCGATTGATTTTCGCTGATTTTGTAGGAAAAAGACGCCGACAATTCGCTGAAAAAATCATGCGGGTGTTGTCGGTCGTGAATCGGACGCCCGCGATAAGTTTCGCCCGATTGATAAAGCAGCGGATAACCGTAACCGCGCTCAATAATCGGGTCAAGACTGACCATCGCGCGCAACCCAAGTTGCGCGCGATTACCAAAAGGATGCGAATACATCGCCATAAACATCGTCGGCGCGTCAAATCGGCTGCGGTCGCCTTTGCCGCCCACCGATAAATCACGGCTTGAACCGACCGATGTATAACGCAAAAATCCGCTGCCGTGCAGCATTAGCGTGTCGCCGTTGCTGAAAACTTTCATTTGCCCGAACATCGGCGAAGATTCCGGCACCCAAGCAGTGCCGGAGCTTTCTCGCGTTGCAGGATCATTAATGTTGACGACGGAACGCATTTTCAACGCGCTGTGGTTTTCGCCGTGCGCCATTCCGGGCATTTCCGACGTTTGCGGTTCGTTTTCAGCGCTTTTTTCCTGATGCTGATTATGCTCTGCGTTTTGTTCTTGGGTTTGAGACTGTTGTTCGTTCGGCTTTTTCTCGCTCGCTTTATTGGTTTCGACGGCTGATTTCGGTTTTTCTTCAGCGCCATGTTGATGCGGTTCTTTTTCCTCGTCCGCTGAATGAACGTGCGGGATTTTTTCGGGAGCTTTTAGATTTTCGCCCGGCTTGATGCCCACCGCGATGTTGCCCCACATTCCGCCTTTGGCGTGACCGCGAACCGAGCAGAAATATTTGTATGCGCCGTTTTCATTTGCTTTGACGACTATTTCTTCGGCTTGCAGCGTTCCGTCTTCCGCTCTTTTATCGAGCTTTGCGCTGCCCGCTGTTTCTGTAATGGCGGGGGCAATCGGAAAATCGCCCGTGACGTGACCAAAACGAATGTCGTGCCGCATATCAACGTCAACATTAACGAACAAAATCTTTAGCGTAGTGCCAGCCGGAACGACAAGCGTCGGATTTCTAACACCTTGAATCCAATACGAAAGCATATCGTCTTCCGGTCCGGTCACGACGACAAGACGGATGATTTTATCGGCAAAGCTAAGATTGCTTTTTTCTTTTTTTCCAACTGATTGGTCTTTTTCCAGCCCTTTAATTTCGCTTTCCTTGACTGTTTTCTTTTCGCTGCTGACAAGCGTAAACGCCTGATGCGCGTATGCGCTCGCGCTCATAAAAATGGCAAGAATCGTTGCCGTAAATAATTTACTCATTGCAAACTCCTTATTTTGTAAAGCTAATAAATTTCAAGCGGCAATAGTCGTTTTCAAACGACTGTTTGCGCCGAAGCCGTTAAACTAAAACGGCTCGCGGTGTTTTTGTGATCGGTAAGTTTCGCTTTACAAACGCGGCGCAGCGCGGGAAGGTTTTTCCGAAAGCGCGGAACGCGCCGGATAAATGATTTCAGGACGGTAAAATTGGATTGATTCGGTTTGACCAGCAGCGAAAAATTCAAAATGCGCATCGGCAATTTGCCCGTTGAAATTGTCGTTTTGAACCGATTTCTTTTCGCTTAAAGCGGATGTTTCCGGCGCTTTTTTCGCGCAGCAACAACCATTTTGAGTTAAAGCCGTTTCGCAATTGTTTTCCGCTTGTTCTTCTGTTTTAGCCTGCGTTGCGGCTGAATGGCAATCGTTATCGGCAATCTGATTTGCAGCGTGTTCGTCAGATTTTTTGCTGTCGTGCATCGCGCAAGCGCAAGCAGCCGAAGCAATCGGCGAGACAAGCAGCGCGAAGATCGCAGCGAAAATAAGACTCCAATTTGTCAGTTGCCGTTTTGCCATTTTTGAATTTTCCGTTGCGCGAATCCGAACAAGTTCAGATGTCGCCGCTTCGGTTGTAGTTTGTTATAAGTTTATTGCCTAATCAAACTCTCCTTAAAAATCAAAGTTTTATCTGCCTCAGCCGCAAAGCGTTTGCAATAACCGAAACCGAGCTGAACGTCATCGCCGCGCTCGCAATCATCGGGCTGAGCAGCAATCCGAAGAACGGATACAAAACTCCCGCCGCAATCGGAACGCCGACCAGATTGTAAACAAACGCGAAAAACAGATTTTGACGGATATTTTTCATCGTCGCACGGCTTAAATTTTTAGCCCGCAAAATTCCGCGCAAATCGCCTTGCAAAAGCGTGATGTCGGCGGATTCGATAGCAACGTCGGTTCCCGTTCCCATCGCAATTCCGACATTCGCCTGCGCCAGCGCGGGCGCGTCGTTTACTCCGTCGCCAGCCATCGCTACGATTTTCCCCTGCGCCTGTAATTCTTTAATCCTGGCGGCTTTTTGTTCGGGCAAAACATCGGCAAAAACCTGGTCAATGCCGAGTTTTTTTGCAACGGCTTCCGCAGTTTTCGCATTATCGCCCGTCATCATTACGACTTCGATATTCTGTTTGCGCAACGCCGTGATTGCTTCTTTCGCAGATTCTTTGATTGTATCCGCAACGCCGAGAAGCCCCTTTAATTTGCCGTCAGCCGCGACAAACATCACGGTGTTCCCGGCGGCGCGAAGCTCGTCAGCCGTTTCGCCGCTCGACAAATCAACGCCGTTTTCTTTCATTAATGCGCTGTTGCCGAGCAAAATCTTTCTGCCTTCGATTGTTCCGAAAACTCCTTTGCCGGTAACGGTTTCAAAATCTTCGACTTCCGTAAGCACGATGCCGCGCTCTTGCGCGCCGCCAATGATTGCTTCCGCCAAAGGATGTTCGCTCGATTTTTCCAGACTCGCGGCAACTTTTAAAATTTGGTCTTCGCTCAAATCAGCTAACGCGACAACTTTTTGCAGACGCGGTTTGCCTTCGGTCAAAGTTCCGGTTTTATCAACGACAATAACGTTGACCTTCTCCAAAATTTCAAGGGCTTCGGCTTTTTTGATTAAAATGCCGTGCCGCGCGCCGTGTCCGCTGCCGACCATTATTGACATCGGCGTCGCCAAACCGAGAGCGCACGGGCAGGCGATAATCAAAACCGAAACAGCCGCCACAAGCGCGTAAGTCAAACTGCCGAAAATCAGCCAGACGACAAACGCGACAATGGCAACCAAAACCACCGCCGGGACAAAGTAGCTTGAAACCGCGTCGGCAACTCTTTGAATCGGCGCGCGCGACCGCTGCGCTTCGCCGACCATTCTGACGATTTGCGCAAGCAAAGTGTCGCTGCCGACTCGTTCCGCCCGCATTACAAAGCCGCGTCTGCCGTTGATTGTTCCGCCGATTACTTTGTCGCCCGGCGTTTTCTCAACCGGAACCGACTCGCCCGTAATCATTGATTCGTCAACGGCGGATTCGCCCTCTAATATCGTGCCGTCCGTCGGGATTTTCTCGTTTGCCCTGACTCTTAATTTTGCGCCTGCCTCGACGTGCTGAAGCGGAATTTCGGTTTCCGATCCGTCGTCGGCAACGATTGTCGCCGATTCCGGCGCAAGCTGAAGAAGCTCCCTGATTGCGCTCGAAGTCCGGCTGCGAGCATTCAATTCGAGAACCTGACCGAGCAACACAAGCGTTGTAATCACCGCTGCCGCTTCAAAATAGGCGGCAATAATTCCCGTATGCTCGTTTCTGAGCGTTGCCGGAAACAAATCGGGTAAAAACAGCGCAAAGAGACTGAAAATGTACGCAGCGCTTGTGCCAAGGGCGATCAGCGTAAACATATTCGGGCTGACGTTTTTAATTGAGTCCCAGGCTCTCTGAAAAAATGGAAATCCGCCCCAGACAACAACCGGCGTTGCTAAAATGAATTGAATCCAGAGCGAGATTTTCGGCGAAACGACGGTATGAAATTCCGGCAGCATTTCCGCCATCGCCAGGACAAAAACCGGAACGGTCAAAACGGCTGAAATCCAAAAACGCCGTTTCATATCCAGAAATTCGGCGTCGGGTTCATCATCGAGCGAAATTATTTTCGGTTCGAGCGCCATTCCGCAAATCGGACAATTTCCGGGGCCGATTTGAACAATCTCCGGATGCATCGGGCAAGTGTATTCGGCGTTTTTCGAGTTTTCCGGCTTTTCGACCGTCACAGTTGCAGGTTTGTGTCCGTGATGATTGCAACAGCTCCCAGCCTGCGCATCTGCTTTCGGTTTTAGAAAACTTTCCGGGTTTGCCTGAAATTTCCCCAGACAACTTTTGCTGCAAAAATAATAAGTTTCACCGTTGTAATCGTAGCTGCCTGCGGCTTTTTCAGGGACGATTTTCATTCCGCAGACCGGATCAATCACCTGTGTCAAAGTTTGTAGTTCCTTCATTTTCCACCTCACGTTTTATAGCGCTGAGCATCGGTAAAAACTGGTTCCGAATCGCTCACATTAACAGCTTACAACCTGTCAGCAGGTGTCAAGTCAAGCGATTTTTTGCATTTCAGCCACCGACTCAATTAAATGACAAACCGAATCGCCGTTGGGCATCGAATTTTCCATTTCCGACCAATCCGTCAAAGCTCGTTTCATCTTCTTTTGAAGCTGTTTTAATTCTTCGATTTTCCGCCTGTTTTCTTCGATCCGGCGCTCGACAATTTCTCTGACCATCGGGCAGGGCGAGTTGCCGTGTTTGGCTTCGTCCAAAATTTGCGTAATTTCCGCGAGCGTAAAACCCAATTCTTTTGCCGCAACGATAAAACGCAGTCTAGTCGCATCCGAAGGTTTATAAATCTTGTAATTGTTGCTCGGCTGGCGCGACGGTTTTAAAAGCCCGATGCGCGTGTAATAACGAACCGTAAAAAGCGGCACTTCGGCACGTTTTGCTAAAACACTTCCAGTCATAGAAATTTTTCCTTCTCTAAACTAATTCTTGTTTTAAAGTTAAAATCTTCTTTAAGTTTAGCTGAAATAAAAACCGTTACGAATTAATGGCTAAAAAATACGTTATCAAACGCGGCGCATCGGGTTTGCCGGAACATTTGACGCGCTATCGCCAGGAATTAAATGACGAACAGTTTCGCGTCGTGACGGCTCCGCCGGGCGCAGCGTTAGTCGTCGCGGGTGCGGGAACCGGCAAAACGCGGACGATAACTTACCGCGTCGCACGTCTGATCGAACAGGGCGTCGCCGCGCCGAAAATTCTGCTTGCGACTTTTACCAATCGCGCCGCGCGCGAAATGTTGAGCCGCGTTGAATCGCTTACGGGAAGCCAAAATGTGCATCGCATTTGGGGCGGGACGTTTCACCGAATCGGCAATCTGATTTTGCGAAAACACGCCGCTTCGCTCGGTTATTCTTCAAATTATTCGATTTTGGACAGCGAAGACTCTAAAGATTTCCTCGCCGTCTGCATCGAAGACGCCGCGATTGATACGAAAGCCAAACGGTTTCCGAAACCCGAAGTTTTGCTCGACATCGTTTCTTACGCAACGAACACAGATAAACCGATTGAAGAAGTCATCGCGCGGCGTTATCCGTATTTTGAACCGCTGACAAATCAAATCCGGCGCGTTGATTTCGCTTATCACGACCGCAAACGGGCGCGAAATGCGATGGATTACGATGATTTGCTTTTGAATTGGAAAAAGCTGCTCGTTGAAAAACCCGACATCGCCAACATTTACGCCGAACAATTCGAGCATATTTTGGTTGACGAATATCAGGACACGAATAAACTACAAGCCGAAATTATTGATTTGCTTGCCGTCAAACATCGAAACGTAATGGTCGTCGGCGACGACGCGCAGAGCATTTTCGCGTGGCGCGGCGCAGAATTTACGAACATTTACGAATTTCCCGAACGCTACCCGGAAGCGACGGTTTACAAGCTCGAAACAAATTATCGTTCGACGCCGGAGATTTTGGGTTTGGCAAACACGGCGATTGCCGGAAATAAAAAACAGTTTCCGAAAATTTTGCAGGCGGCGCGAAAATCGAAAGGCTTTTCACCGGCTTTGATTCCCTGCCGCGATGTCGAGCAGCAATCGGCTTTTGTCGCTTCGCGGATTTTGGAATTGCGCGACGAAGACACATCGCTCGAAGAAATCGCAGTGCTTTATCGCTCGCATTATCACTCGCTCGAATTGCAGCTTGAACTAACCAGACGCGGAATTCCGTATCGCGTCCAATCAGGCGTCCGTTTTTTCGAGCAGGCGCATATCAAAGACGCCGTTTCTTATCTGCGTTTAATCGTCAATCCGCGCGACGAAATCGCCTGGAAGCGGGTTTTAAAATTAATTTCGGGCGTTGGCAACGCAACGGCTAATCGCGTCTGGGAACAAATCGCAATCGCCGAAAATCCGCTGGCTTTGATCAAAGCCGAAAACTTCAGCGCCGCGCCGAAACGCGGAATCGGCTGGGGAAATTTCATCAAACTGTTGAACGATTTGACAACGGATGAAACGCGCAACAGCCCGGCGCGGCAAATCGAGCTGGTTTTAACGAACGGTTACGAGGAACATCTGTTATCAACTTATGAAAATGCCGAAGCGAGAATCGAAGATTTAAAACAGCTCGCTTTGTACGCCGCGCGTTACGATTCGACCGAAAGTTTTTTGTCGGAATTGGCTTTGATTCAAACCGAGAATTTTAATCGTCCGCTTTCCGGCGAAGACGTTGTTTCGGGCGACGAAGAAGATGAATTATTGACTTTGACTTCGATTCATCAAGCCAAAGGTTTGGAATGGAAAGCGGTTTTTCTGATTTGGGCGGCTGAAGGCAAATTCCCAAGTCCGCGCGCTCTGCGCGACATCGAAGGCGAGGAAGAAGAGCGTCGTTTGTGGTATGTCGCACTGACGCGGGCGGCGGACGAGCTTTATATCACTTATCCGCAAATTATGATTGATTATTCGCGCCAAGCCGTTTTGCAAAAGCCTTCGCGTTTCCTACTGGAAGTTCCGGCGGCGCTTTACGAAATTTGGAGCTTGGAGGATGAATCCGACGCAATCGAATCGTTGAAAATTAACAAAACCGAAGAAGAGCCGAACGGATTTCTTAATTGACTTTATCGGCAAGAGAATAATAAAGCGGATTTTAGAGCGATTATGGAATCAGTGTCCGGTTAAGTCAGGCATCACAGTCAGTACCTTGAACGGTAGTGAGCGGGTCAATTAACAAACCCGCTCACTACCGTTCAAGGTACTGATATGGACATACTATGTTGATTCGCTCTAGAAGTTTAATCTCAAAGCAAACTGCATCAATCGCGGTCTGCCGACGGTATTTGAGATTCTGCCGAAATTAGGACTGTTAATGTCGGTTTCGGGGTTATCAAAATTAACCGTATTGAGCACGTTGAAGATTTCGGCGCGAAACTCGACGTTAAATTTCTCATTGAATCGCGTGCGTTTCAGCACACTGAAATCAAAATTAAAGTTTTTCGGACCGTAAAATGAAGACAGCGGAGTCGAACCGATTGTTCCGGGCAACGGATTTGTAAAGATAACCTCGGAAGCATCGCCCGTGCTGCCGGGCGCAAGATTCGGGTTAATGTAATACACGCCGTTTGAATTTGATTGAACGCCAAACAAATCCTGGAAATTGCCGGAAAAATTGTCTGATAAATCAGCCGTGTTTAATGCCGAACGGTCGTCGCGGTTATAAGTTCCGCGCCCGGAAATTATGCTCAACGGGTCGCCGGACGTATAACGGATGATACTTCCGATTTGCCATCCGCTCACTAAATAACTCGGAATTCCTTTTACATCCCGGAAAAACTTTTGTCTTCTTCCAAACGGGAGTTGATAGATAAAATTCGCCGAAAATTGGTGCGTGTTGTTGAACTGGACGTATTCACGCCGGGTGTCGCGCAGAGTCAGAAATGAATTCGTGTCGCCCGTCGAGCCGACAAAATCGGACAATCCTTTTGAGTAAGTGTAATTTGCCTGAATTCGCAAACCGCTTGAAAGCCGGCGCGTCAACTCAATCTGCAATCCGTCGTATTGCGAAGTCGAGCCATTCGTGAAAAGCTGCGCCCCGCGAACTGCCGGGTTGGCGCGGAAAAAGTTGATCGGTAACTGTCCGCGCCGAACCGCTTCGTAAAACGGCGCGCCGCGCGGGTTAGCAATTGCCTGATTTGTTGTTGGATTCGTACTGATTAAGCGAACGCGCGAAACGTAATCGGCGAAATCGCCGACGCGATTTTGGTCAAGCCGTGTTATGTAATTGGCGTTGGTAAATTCAGCCGGAAATTGAAAAAACAAAACATTTTGGAAAAAGGGATTCGGAAGGCTGCCCGCAAGAGCCGCATTGTACCCGAAATTATCCCCTGCGCCCGCTGCTCTTGAAACTTTCAGGTTATTTTGAGCAATCAAAAATGCGTCGAGAAATGTCTGTCCGGTGTTTGTATCGCGGGCAAAAATATTAACTTCATTAACGTCGTAACCGCGATAAAGCTTTCGTCCGCGATTTCCGACATAACGGACTTCGAGTGAAGTTTTCTTGAAAATTTCATATTGCACGCCGAAATTGAAGTCGTGAAGATAAGGAGTTTTCAAATCTTCGTCAAAGGCTCGAATATCAACTGTTGAGTTTGTTTGAATGCTTTGCGGCGCCGGAATTGAAAGCGTCGGCAGCGGTGCCTGAGCAAAACCGTTTCTCAAAAAGCCGGTATTTATCGCGCGAGTCGTAGTTAAGACCAAGCCTTCGTTATCATCGAGCGTTCCGTCAATTGTATTAAACGTGCTTTGGAAATAGCTGACGCGATAACCGCCGCGAATTGACATTTTTCCATTCTTAAACGGGTCCCACGCAAATCCGAGGACAGGCGCAAAATTATTCCTGTCCGGTTTATAAAGCTCGCCGTTAGGAGCAAAATCTAAAATCGGCGCTGTTCCGGTCAAAGTTCCCGGTTGAAACAGATTTCCTTCGCCCGAAACGCCGTATAAAGCGGCGGAACCGCCGACCGGCAAAAGCGCGAAGTTATTCACTTCTTTTACCGATGTGATGTATTCATAGCGCAAACCGAGATTAAAAGTCAGATTAGGGCGAAAACGCCAGGTGTCCTGGAAAAACAAGTTGTATTCCATATTTGAATATTCCCTGACTTCCGGCGCACCTCGCTCAAACCCGGAATTGAGGTCGGTAATATTGAATGTTTGCGTCACCGTCCCGATTGCCCCGGTGAGCGTATTGGCGAGAACGCGGGCGGCTAGATAATCATCCGACGTGCTGCCTGCAAAATTTGTCGCCTGACTAAACCCCGTCGGGTTGTCGGTGCTGAAATTAACAGTGGGCAAAGTTCCGTCGAACGAATAACGGCGCACCCATAACGAACGGATTTCCGCGCCCGTCTTAAATGTATGTTCGCCGCGAATAAAAGTTAAATTGTCCGTCCATTGCAAAACGCGCAAATTGCGATTTGAGGCGATAAAGCTGTTTTCCGGCTCGAAAACTGTGGAAATGTCCAATTTATAGCCTCTGGAAATGTCTGCGGTATTGCCAAAAGTCAAAGTTGAAAGCTGCGCGCCGAAACGCGCCTCGTTGATAATTGTCGGACTTAAGATCGAACGCAGGGTTGCAGAAATTCCCCGCCCGATGGTATTTCGAGTTCGATACGGAGCGTCGGGAAACGCTTCTTCGCCTTCGTTAATATAATCGCCTAAAAAGTTAATATCTCCGTAATTAAACGTGCCTTCAAACGAATGTTTATCATTAAAGCGATGGTCAATGCGGGTAGCAAACTGATCGCTCGGAGCTAAAAGCTTAGCGTTAAAACGAAAGCCGCCGGTATTTAAACCGTCTCCGATTTGAAAATTATTCGGTGTCGGCACATTTGCCAGATAATCGCTGATAATCGGATCCATCGAACTGCGCTGCGCGTTGATTCCCAACACATTTTGAACGCAGATGGTGCCGATGGGAAGAGCGTTTGTGCCGGTCGTCGCACAAGTTCTCGTTCCCGCCGGAACGCCGGCTATCGCGCTTGCGGGAGCAGTTCCGGGCGCGGCGGCGATATTCGCCAGCGTGGTCACGCGCCCTTTTAAATATCGAAAAATCCCGTTTCGCGCCTCTTGCGTATAAACCAGACGGTTGCGCGAAAGCCCGCGAGATTCGCGTTTGCCTTCGTAGGAAAAGAAGAAAAATGTGCGGTCTTTAAGAATCGGACCGCCGAGCCTGCCGCCGAATTGGTTACGAATTAAAGGCTCGCGCGGAAGACTTTTTCCGGTAACGGTATCAACGGTTGCGTTGTTAAAAAATGTGTTCGCGTTAAAAATCGTATTGCGGTGAAAAAGGAAAAGCGAGCCGCGAAAATTGTTTGTGCCGGAAGCCGTAATTGCGTTGATCTGCGCCGTTCCGCGTCCGAATTCCGCCGAAGGCAAAGAAGTTGTCACGCGGAACTCGCCAATACTCTCGACGCTCACGGGAATTACTCCGAGAGTAATGTTTGCGGGAGTTTTTAGAAAATTATCCGAAGCGTTCACGCCGTCAACAGTGAGATTATTTGCCACCGTGCGATTGCCGTTAATCGAAAATCTCGTTGTCTCGCCGTCAGAACCCGTTTTGGTCTGAACTCCGGCTTGCAGCGCGGTTAATTCAAAAGGATTGCGCCCGTCGAGCGGTAGATCGAGAATTCTCTGGCGGTCAACGACATCGCCGACTTCAGGGTTTGACGTATTGATTACTTCCTGCGCCTCGCTTGCGTTAACCGTTATTTGTTCGGCTACCGTGCCGACTTCCAGATCAATATTGACAGTCGAAATCGTTGCGACTTGAACAACGACATTTTCGACCGAAGTTTTCTTAAATCCCGTCGCTTCCGCCGTCACTTTGTAAGCTCCCGGTTTAACTTCAGGCACGACAAAAACGCCTTCTTCCGAAGATGTCGCCTGTAAAGTCTCGCCTGTGCCGACATTATTAATTGTCAGCGAAACATTCGGCACAACTTGTCCCTGCGGGTCTTTAACCGTTCCTTCAATTCGCCCGCGCACTGCCTGCCCAAAAATTAAAGATTGAGAGCAAATAACAAAGGCAAGGGCAAACATTAAAATATTGTTTTTCGGCTTCATATTTTCTTTTCAACTTTTCAAATTTAAATTCACTTCTATTTTATTGAGACATTAATTTCGCCGGCTTGCGGCTTTTGCCGTGTCAGTCTGCTGTTTGTCGGATTTAACAATAAATGCCCGCTGCGGCATTGATTCTATGTGATAAAGGCGCGGCTGCAAGGATATAAACCAGCCTTTGGCTATATTCGCTCTTTTTTAAATCAAGCATTAGCACAAGCAAAATAGTCAATTCCTATTTAATAGTCAATTGATATTTCGCCGAATGTGCGGCAAAAACCGCTATTTTTGACAGGTATATTCGATTGGGCAGAAAGTCGGAATTTTTTAAGGGCTTGCGGTTGATTTGAAAAGGGCGAAAATCCGTTACATTTTCGCCCAGGTCTCATTTTTTCATTGCCTATTACAGCATTGATTTTAAATTTATTTCGGCATCAAACGCGCTTTTCCGGCTTGAGCTTCCAGATATGCGCCACCTTTGACTTCGCCGATTGTAATCGCGGCTTGATATTCCTTTAAAGCCTCTGCGTTGCGGTCGTAAAACTCATAAATTCGTCCCAAAGCGACGTGCGACTGCGAGAGCAGATATTTATAATCATCGCCCGCAGCGGCATCAATCGCGCCGCGATAAAAGGCTTCGGCTTTTTTCAAACGCTCGTCGCGCACCGTCTCGTCAATCGCTTCGCTGGCTGATTTTCCCGCAGTGCGTGCGAGCGCAAAGAAAATTCGCGGTTCGCCTTTGTAAACGGTTAACAGTTCTTTGAGCCGGTTTTCCGCTTTGTCGTAATCTCTCAAACCGATCATCTGTTCGGCTTCTCTGAGATTTTTAACGAGTTCACGATCTTTCGACTCGATTGCCGAATCAGCCGCCGCGATTTTTTCCTCGCCGCGCTTACTGCGGCGCACGGCAAGCCCGGCGAGAGCCTGATTGCGCGCGGTTTCGGTTTCTTTAAGCCGCGCTTTTTCTTTTGCGGCGTCAAACGTCTGAATCATATCAGTCAGCGAGCTTGCTATGTCGAATCCAGAGCCGCCTAAACCGCGCAGTTGATCGGCGAAGAAAAACACCAAAACCGCGCCGTCCGAATAGGCTTCGGAAAGCGTCAGAAAAGTTTCTTTTTCAATCGCCGTTTTTGTTTGTTTCAAATTTTCCGAAACGGTTAATTTCTCCGGTGTTGTTTTGACCTGCTCGATTTTGGCACGAGCTTCGTTTGTAACGGCTGCAATTTTTGCCGACTCAATTTGCTTGGCGTCCGCCGCAACGACCAGCGAACGAGCGACGGCAAGATAAACATCGGGCGAAACAGTCGCGCCGTTTCTCGACAAATCATCAAGCAGGGTGCGAATTGCTTCTTTCTGAACGGTGATTTCACTGGCGTTTTTGAAAACGAGCGCGTCAACCAAATACTGCAAATAAGCACGGCGCAATTCGCTCGATTCCGGCGGTTTAACATCCGTCGCCACTGTCGCGTAATAATCGTCGCCGATCACGCGCAGCTTGACCGTTCCCGGAACGGCGAGCAAATCCGGCACAACATAAAAATGTCTGGCGCGTTCGCGCATTTCCACCGTCTGCATCGCCGGTTTTTTGCTTTTTTCTTTGGCGGGCTGGCTTTTCGTAGTGATTCTTTCAAAATAAATCGTCTGCGGGCGCGTGTTGAGATACGCAGTTAATTCGCGCACCATTGCCGAAGTTTCCGGTCTCAGTTTATCGCCGAAAGCCTGATATTTCACCAAAAGTTCCGGCATTTTCTCGCTCAAACGCATTTTTCGATAAAACTCCTGAACGAGCGGCGCGAAATCCAGAACTTCGAGCAAACCGGCAGGCAATTCGGTGCTGCGCGCGGGCGTTAAAAAATCGGGAGGTTGTCCGAGAGCGTAAGCCAGCGAAACATAACGCGCGACTTGCTCGCTGGGCGCGGCTTCGATTCTCTGTCCCGATTCGGATTTCGAGTAAATTTTGTTGCGCTCGTAAAAAGCTCGCAGGCGGCGCTGCAAATCCGGGTCAATCGTTTTCAAATCGTTTTGTATTTCCGTGCGAAAAACAGAATTTTGCCTGCTCTCGAAACCAGCCGCTTCGAGCGCCGTCATTACCGAAATTAAACGCGCGTCGGGCTGGATTTTAATTCCGAATTCTGACAAATCAAACGCTTTCGGCGTTTGCGCCAACGCCGAATTCGCCGCAAAACATAAAAGCAGAAAGAAAAATAAACGCTTTTTCATAACAAGTTGTAATTTTAGAATTTATCGCTAAACGAAAAGGGTAAATGCGATTATTAAAAGATGCAGCCCAACGCCGAAACAGATGCACACGGAAAAAGACGCCGCAAGGCGAAAGATAAATTCATTTCGTCCTGCGGCGTCTTTTGAATTTGTAATATTTTTATTTGTAGCTGTTTAAGGCTTCCTGTTCGTCATCGTAAACGTCGAAAACGGTTAAAAGTTTGGTGATTGCCAAAAGGTCGCGCAATTTTTGCGTCAATTTCAAAAGCTTTAATTGCCCCTGTTCTTTGT
>DASWLV010000251.1:0-5248 GCA_036400075.1 Pyrinomonadaceae bacterium | reverse complement strand
AAGAAGAGCTAAAGATTTGGGTTGTCACGTCACGCTTTTGACCAAAGATAAACACCTCCGCGACGAATGGGACTGGAGCGCGATTGATGAGATTCATCCGACTTCAAATTATCCGACCGCCGACGAATACATCAGAATTGTGACGGGACTCCAGCGTTCGAGAAAATTCGATCTGGTGTGCCCGATGGATGAGTTTGACGTTTTGCCGGCGGCTTTCGCCCGCGACCATCTGCAAATCGAAGGGCAGGGAATCGAGAGCGCCGCGCGTTTCCGGGACAAGCTCAATATGCGCCGCACGGCTGAAAAAGCAGGCGTCCCGATCCCCGATTACGTCGCGCTTTTTAATTCGTTGGATATTGAACAGTTTGCCGAGCGGGTCGAGCCGCCGTGGATCGTCAAACCGCGCACGGAAGTTTCGGCATTCGGAATTCGCAAGCTGCACTCAAAAGACGAGCTTTGGCAGAATCTGGCGGAACTCGACAATCGCGGCGTTTGGCGCGATCATCCTTCGCAATATCTGCTCGAAAAATTTATCAAAGGCGACGTTTTTCACGTTGATTCTGTCATTTTCGACGGCGAGCCGGTTTTTTCCGGCGTCAGCCGTTACGGAAAACCGCCTTTTACGGTCACGCACGGCGGCGGAATTTTTACGACCAGCATTTGTCGGTACGATTGTAGGGAAAAACAGGAATTGCTCGAATTAAATCGCCAACTGATTCGCGGTTTTGGTTTGCAAAAAGGCGTCGCTCATGCTGAATTTCTGCAATCCGAAGCCGACGGAAAATTTTATCTTTTGGAAGTCGCGTCGCGCGTCGGCGGCGCTTATATTTCCGATGCTTTGGACGCCGCTACGGGCGTTAATCTCTGGGCTGAATGGGCGAGCGTTGATCTTTCGACACCGGAAAATCCATACAAGCCGCCGAATTTGCGAGAGCATTACGCGGGAGTCGTTCTGACTCTAGCCAGACAGGAAACGCCCGATACGTCCGGCTATACGGAATCGGAAATCGTTTACCGCATCAAAAAGAAAAATCACGTCGGTTTCATCGTCGCTTCGCACGATTACGACCGCGTGCAATATTTGCTCGAACATTATCAGCAGCGATTCGTTGCAGATTTTATGGCGTTCGCTCCGGCGCGCGAGCGGCACGACGATTTGTAAAATCCGTGCAATAAAATCATAATTTTTAAAGCACAAAACTCTTTTGCGGTTTTGTGCTTTGTATTTCTATGCAAGCGGTTTCTGAAACAAACGGCGTTTTGTCGCCCGCAATTTTAAAACACGATTTAAAGCCCTATTTTTCCGAACTGGCGCAATTTGATTCCGTCAAAGCGCTGGAAAAATCGGAAATTTATCAAAAACTAAAACCGGAAATCGAGCCTCTTTTAAATTCGATTGTAGGCGAAAATTTTGCGCCGCCGAATCTCGAAAAAACGGAAACAATTCGCTCTCTCGCGTGGAACATCGAGCGCGGCAAAGAGCTTGACGGAATCATTGCGGCGCTTAAAACTCACGAAGATTTCCGCAATCGAGATTTGCTGCTGCTGACCGAGCTTGATTACGGAATGGCGCGTTCGGAAAATCGTTTCGTCGCCCGCGAAATCGCCGCCGAATTAAAACTTAATTACATTTTCGCTCCTTGTTATCTGGCTTTGAACAAAGGCAACGGCGTCGAAATGGACATCGCAGGCGAAAACGAGTATGCGATTCACGGACTCGCGCTCTTTTCGCGTTTTCCAATCAAACAAGCGCACATCATTCGCTTCCCGAACGGCAAAGACAAAATGCAGGGCGCGGAAAAACGCATCGGCGGACTGCGCGGTCTGGTTGCCGAAATCGAACATCCGGCTGGCAATTTTTACGCCGTCACGGTTCATCTCGACGCGCATTCGAGCCGCGCGCACCGCGTCCGTCAAATGCGGATTCTGCTCGAAAACATTGATCGGATTCAGCCAAAACTGCCCGTCATTATCGGCGGCGATTGGAACACGACGACTCACAACGCGCAAAATTCAACACGCGCGATTTTGGGCTATGTCCGCCGAGTTTTGATGGGCGCGCGTAACGTCACCGAAAATCACTACCCGCGCCCGGAACGCTTTTTCGAGCGAGAATTATTTCAAACGCTCGAAAAATTCGGTTTTCAATACAAAAGTTTGAATTCGCTCGGCGAAGGCACACTGCATTACGAGGTAAACAGTTTGACGAAAAATCAGATGCTCGCCGATTTGATTCCCGACTGGTGTTTTGCGTGGATTTTCTGGGCAATGGAAAACGTCGGCGATCAGTTTTCTCTCAGATTGGATTGGTTCGCCGGACGCGGCATCGAAACGGCGAAAGGATTTGAACCGAAAGTCGTCGGCAATCTGACGCAGCCAAGCGGCGTCCCGCTTTCCGACCACGACGCAATCGTGTTAGATTTCAAATTAAACGAATCTCGAAACAAAATTCGTAATTCGTAATTTGAAATTCGTAATTGATTAAATAATGTCACCCGATTCGAGAAGCAATATCAGCCTGGCGAAAACGCTTTGCTACAAATTGGAAGGTTTCGATTTTGAAACTGTAGAACAGGAAAACGGAAAAGCGACGGTCATCAAATTTCGGCTTGAAGAACCGTCGTACAATGCCGGCGACGTGCTTGCTTTGATGGACGGCGAGGAAATCCCGTTTCACGGAATGATCGGACAAATCGCCGACGGCTGGGCAGTCGCCTCCGACCGCCGTTCTACGCTCAAAGCTGTTAATCCGCAGTAAAGCGCCCTGATTCGCTTGACAGTTTGTCGCCGTATTTTTATCATCAAAGGCGTGCTTGTGGGGCAGTAGCTCAGTTTGGCAGAGCGCCGCGTTCGCAATGCGGAGGTCAGGGGTTCGACCCCCCTCTGCTCCACCATTGGAATCAATATTTTAGGGCAAGCCGCGAGCTTGCTTTTTTATTTCCGTTACCAATTCGTTACCAAATTACGCATTTCCCGTTTTTTCATCCTTTAAATCAAGGTTCTCGACCGCGCGTCTGGTCGCCGCGTCCGTCGCGTGAGTATAACGCGCGGTCATCCGAATATCGGAGTGCCCGATAATTCTCGCCAGCGTAAAAGCGTCGGCTCCCCGGTCAGCCATTCTGGTTGCTGCTGTGTGGCGAAGATCGTGAAAGCGAAAATCATCAAGTTTTGCGACTTTCACCGCCCGCTCGAACTGTCTCCCGCAATCATTGATTCTCCCTCCGGTTTTGGATCTCGGAAAAATATACTCGCTCGATCTTTTAAATCCAACGAGCAGATCGCGAACCGTTTTGTTCATCGGAATACTTCTCCCTTTTCCCGATTTGCTTTCCCCGACGTGAATCATCCCGCGCGAAATCCACGTCAAACCAGGTCAGATTAAAGATTTCGCCGCGCCTCATTGCGGTATGAAGCGCAAAAATCGATCTGCCTGACCCATTGGTGCTCTTCAAGCGCTTTAAGCAACCGTGATTCCTCATCAGGCGAGAGAACCCGCTTTTGGTTCGAAATGCTACACTCAAAGAGACAATTAATGAATTTGGTTTAAAGCTTGTTCAATTTCTGTTTATACCTTTTATGGAAAATGCACTGTATTTTGTTAACGAGATATTAAAAAGAAAAAAGCAAACAAAGTTGAACCTCAGTTTACAGTAAGCAAAGCTCAATGCAACTCGTAGTTAATCGAAAATTGAATTTAATAAATGCGACTTTCAAAGAGCGCTTCTTTAGTGAAAGGCGATATACTTATGCAAAAACCAGTTGTCAATAAAAATCATCTAAAAATCTGAAAAATTTAGTAATGTTTCACTACTTTTTGTCATATATACATAAGGCAGCTCAACGCAAATTTTCAGTAATTTTCGTGAAAATTTCATGCTCTTGATAGATTTTGATTTGATTTAGTGCGTTATAAAATGGACAAAGAAAAAAGATAGCTTAATTGTCTACTAAAATCATTGATTTGACTAGAGTTTTTCAACAAAGATGGAACGGCTGTCAAAAATTCAATTGCGGTTTTCGGCGATTTGAACATTAGCAAAGACATCAACAGCATGTGGTCAATCTAGATGATAAAGGCGTAAAGACAGTGATCAAGGGAAATGAAGGAGTCGTTTCAATTACGGCTGAGGAAAATCCATCTGATTTTAGTGCGGATGATTTGCTGCGATTTTCAGAAACAACAATGAGCGCCATTTTGGAAAAAGATAAGCCTTCCCTTACTTTTGGTTTTGAACCCAGCATACGTTGGAGAGACGGCGTGGCAACCGACGGAAGTTCGACGAAAAAGAATGTCAAAGATAAGTTCCGCTTCCCGTTTGAAAAATGCTCATTGTCATTTCGTGCTGAACGAATTATTAATCATAAAGATGCGGAAATGACTTCGTTAAATAAACAACTGAATGATTTTTTGAAAACAAGGAGACAAAATGATTAAAGAATTTTTGAAACGCGATTTTATGCTCAAAAGCGCAAGTACTCTAGAGCAAAGTTTAAGCGAAACAATTCATGAAGCCCAAAACAAAGCGGAAGTAAAACAGTTTTTAGAGGACAACAGGATTGACATCACCGACCTTGAAGAAGCCCGCGAGGAGCTTCGTCAGTCAATCGAGCGAGAAAAGAATACCGGTCCGAAAGAGCACGACAAAGCTTCATATTTTCCGCGCGATGCAGCGTTGAGTTTAGCTCAGTCGGCATTGCAGCAGCACTGCGAAGAGAAAAAACCGGAGCAAATAATTCAGAGACCGGCTGACGCACAAGGCGCCGCAGAAGTTGCGATTCCCGTTACCGATAAAGAATTGAATCCCGAATTCGCGCAGTTTTTATCGGGCGAAGAAGCACAAGGTGCAATCGGGCGTTTTGAATTAGCCGACATCCGCTGGGCAAATTGTTTGTTGGCGCTTGGCGTCCGCAATTGGCGCGGAATTCATCCGTTTAATCCGAATCCGGCGACGCCGTTCACAATCGGCAATCGCGCCCGCGTCGTTTTATTCAGCGATTGGGGATCGGGTTTGCCGCGAGCGCAGAAAGTCGGTCAGGAAATTCGCAGGGAACTGCTGGATGCCGAAAATCAGAATCGGGACGCGCACCTGATACATCTCGGCGACGTTTATTATTCGGGTTGGGCGGATGAATACGATAAAAACGTTTTGCCTTATTGGTCGGTCACGAGCGGCGAAGCTGACAAATTCTCATCGTGGTGTTTGAACGGCAACCACGATATGTATTCCGGCGGCAAAGGTTATTTCAA
>DASWLV010000250.1:0-47263 GCA_036400075.1 Pyrinomonadaceae bacterium | reverse complement strand
GCGAACGGCTGAGGCTTTGCGCTGGTCTGTGGTGGAAACGCTCAAGCCGTATGAATTGACCGGCTCGCAATATAACGTGCTGCGAATCTTGCGCGGAGCGGGCGCGGAAGGCGTTAAATGCAGCGAAATCAGCGAACGTCTGGTCACGAAAGATTCCGATATTACCAGGCTTTTAGACCGCCTTATCGCCAGAAATCTGGTCACGCGCGAGCGCGACGCGAAAGACCGCCGAGTGATTGTCGCGCGAATTACCGACGCGGGTTTAAAGCTTTTGGCGGAATTGGACGAACCCGTTTTAAAAGCCAGTCGTGAACAGCTCGGGCATTTGGGCGCTGATTTACTCGAACAGTTCAATGCGCTGCTGGTTTTGGCTCGAAAAAGCGCCTAACAAATCAACTTGTCTTTAAAATAAACTCGTTACAACGAACAACACAGGAGGAGAAAAATCGAAATGACACCGAAAGTAGCAATTATTTATTACAGCGCGACCGGAACGACTCACGCTTTGGCGCAAGCCATCGAAGCAGGAGCGCAGGAAGCGGGCGCGGAAACAAAGCTTTTAAAAGTTAAAGAGCTTGCGCCGGAAGAAGCGATTCAATCAAATCAAGGCTGGGCAGACCATTTTGAAGCCGTCAAGGAAGAGCCGGAAGCGCAGCTTTCGGATTTGGAATGGGCGGACGCGATAATTTTCGGAACGCCGACGCGCTTCGGTTTGCCGACGGCGCAATTGAAACAGTTTATTGACCAAACCGGCGGGCTGTGGTTTCAAGGCAAATTGGCGAATAAAATCGTTTCGTCTTTTACGAGCGCGGCGACGCTGCACGGCGGACACGAAACGACGATTAATAATCTAAACACGACGTTTTATCACTGGGGCGCGATTATCGTTTCGCCCGGTTATCTCGACCCGATTCAGTTTCAAATGGGCAATCCTTACGGCGTTTCGTTTACATCAAACAACGGCGAGCTGAAACCCGATGAAACTACGCTCAGCGCCGCCAGATTTCAAGGACGGCGCGTAGCTGAAATCGCGGCGCAATTTTTGCGCGGGCGCGGGACAGAGTAAACCAGCTTTGCGTCTTTGCGTGAAATGCGGTATTTTCACGCAAAGACGCAAAAGGTATTGGATTCCAACCCCAAAACATTCCAGATTACAACGTAAAAGTTTTATTTTTTAGGAGACAAACAATGAAAAAGACAGCATTTCTTTCTATCGGCTTTTTGGCAATCATCGCCTTAGCCGCTTTCGCAATTTTCCCTGTGAATCAAATCGCGGCAAATCAGCCGAGCATTAACTGGGCTGAAGTTCAGGACGCTAAATTATCGCCGCAGGAAACGGCGGGCGTTTACAATTTCGACAAAGCTCACAGCAATATCGGTTTCCGGGTCAAACATATGGGTTTGGCGGAAGTTCCCGGATATTTCAGCGATTTTACCGGCTCGATTAATTACGACGCTGCCGACGCGACCAAATCATCGGTCGAATTTACGGCAAAAGCGACGAGCATCAACACCGGCAACGAAGGACGCGACAAGCATCTTCGCTCGGCGGATTTTTTTGAAGTCGAAAAATATTCGGACATAACTTTTAAATCAACCAAGATCGAAAAACGCGGTAACAATATTTTGGCGACCGGCGATTTTACGATGAAAGGCGTGACGAAACAGATTCAGCTTCCCGTCACTTTCAACGGAATGCTCAAAGACCAGCGCGGCAACATCAAAATGGGCTTTTCGATTGAAACCACGGTGAACCGCCGCGATTACGGAATTAATTACGGCTCGACATTGCCGAACGGCTCGCAGATGCTGTCGGACGACGTGAAAATCAATCTCCAAATTGAAGCCGCGAAAGCCGCTCCGAAACCGGCAGCAACTCCGGCAGCCGAATAATTTTTCAAAGGGGAAAAAAGGCGCGTCCTGAGTTTTTCAGGGCGCGCCTTTTTTGTTTTAATCGAATAAATGGACAACAAAACTTTTCCGAGCATTTTCGTTTCGCACGGCGCGCCGACGCTGGTTTTGGAACAAAACGCGGCGCATCTGTTTTTGAAACAACTCGGCAGGGATTTGATAAAAACTTATGGAAAACCAGCGGCGATTCTGGCGATTTCGGCTCATTGGGAAACTCAGATTCCGACGGTGAGCGGAGCGGAAAAGCCGGAAATGATTTACGATTTCGGCGGCTTTTCGCCTGAGCTTTACGAAATCGTTTATCCCGCGCCGGGCGCGCCGCAGCTTGCCAAACGAGTCGGCGAATTGCTAGGGGCAAACAATTTAACTTTCCGAATTTCAACGACGCGCGGGCTTGACCACGGCGCTTGGGTTCCGCTGACATTGATGTTTCCGGCGGCTGACATTCCGGTCGCGCAATTTTCGGTTTTACGCGGAGAAACACCGCGAAAACATTATGAAATCGGGCGCGCGCTGGCGGAATTGCGGAAGGAAAACGTGTTGATTTTAGGTCTGGGCAGTCTGACGCATAGCTTATTTGAATTAAACAGCACAAACGAAACACCCGGTTGGGCGCAGGAGTTTGATAGTTGGTTTGATGAAAAGCTGATGAGCGGCGATTTGGAAAGCATTTTAAATTACCAGCATCTTGCGCCGAATGCCGAACGCGCGCATCCCACGCCGGAGCATCTTTTGCCGATTTTTACGGCGCTCGGCGCGGGAAATTTTCCGGATGGAAAAGCGTCGCGCTTGCATCAAAGCTGGACATTTGGCAGTTTGAGTATGGCAAGCTACAGTTTTGGCGATTTATGAACACAGGGAATTTAACGCTTCGATACGTTTTTCAGGAACCACGAGAAAAAAGCGGTGAAAAATCGCCGCTTTTATTGCTGCTGCACGGTTTCGGCAGCAACGAGCAGGATTTAATTTCATTCGCGCCTTATCTCGACAAACGCTTTTTCATCGCAAGCCCCCGCGCGCCATTTACGACCGACTTCGGCGGTTTCGCGTGGTTTCAGATTCGTTACGGCGTCGGCGGAATGGAGATTGACGCAAAACAAGCCGAAGAGAGCCGCCGTCTGCTGCTAAAACTCGTTGACGAGCTTGTCACTGAACACGATTTGGACGCGGAAAAAGTTTATTTGGCGGGTTTTAGTCAGGGCGCGATTATGACTTACAGTCTGATTTTGACCGCGCCTGAAAAATTTGCCGGAGCCGTTCCGATGAGCGGAGCTTTTCCGGCGCAATATCTGGAATATCGCGCCGCGGACGAGCATTTGAAAGATTTCCCGATTTTTGTTTCGCACGGCGTTTACGACGCGGTTTTGCCGGTCAAAATGGGGCGAGAAGCGAAAGCGCAGTTGGAAAAACTGTCGGTCAAGCTCGATTACAAAGAATATCCGACCGCGCACAATGTTTCCGATGAAAGTTTGCGAGATGTTGTCGTTTGGTTAAGCGATAAACTTTAAAAAATTGTTCTAATAAACGGATTTTTAGACAACTTTGAATACGACGGTGGCTGCCAAATCAAAAAATTATTTAGCAGACATTAACAAAGCCTGCTGCGCATGAGCCGATAGCGGACCGCGCAAAGCGACTTGTCCCAAACGGGTGAAGTTGATTGATTCGCCAAGAATGCGCACGGCTTCTTCGGGCGCGTGAAAGCCCATTGAGTTTTCGGCTTCGACGAAGTCGAGATAAAACTGCGCTTTGCGCTGAAAATCGCGCGCTTGCGCTAATTCCGCATCCGGTCTGCCTGAATTCCTGGCGCTTTGGATTTCGTTGATTAAATCCATCAATGCGTCCATCGCCAGATTTCGCATATTGTAAGTGCGTTCCTGAATCGTCTCGACGCGGAATTTTAATTCTTCTTCGCTCGCTTTATGACAAACCTGGCAAGCCTGATTGATATTGAGCAACGGGCTGCGGACGTGATGATTGCTGATTTTCATCGCGCCCGTGCGCTCGTAAGGCATATGATAATCGGCGCAGGCGACTCCGGCGCGGGCGTGGATGCCCTGATTGTACATTTCAAATTCGGGATGCTGCGCTTTTAACGTTTCCGCTCCGGTGCGGGCGTGCACCCAATCTTTGTGTTTTACCTCGTCGTAATACGCGACGATGTTTTCGACTTTGATTCCTTTGTCCCACGGATACGTCAAAGTTTTGCCTTCGCCTTTGAAATAATATTCGACGTGGCATTGACAGCAAACATAAGTTCGCATTTCCTGACGAGTGGCGTCGCGGTTAACATCAAAATTTTGAATTCCCTGCGAGGCTTTAAAAGCCTGAATTCCGCGCATAAAAGCCGGGCGTGTGACGCGAAGCTGCATCGTTTGCGAATCGTGACAGTCAACGCACGAAACCGGATGCGAGACTTCTTTGCGGGCTTCGGCGTATGGCATTTTATTGAGCGCGTCAAAACCTTTAAAAATATCGCCGCCGCCGAGCCGTTTGTAAACCGGATACGCCGAAGCGTGACAGTTGATACACGCGCCGGGCTGTTTGGAAAAATGCTGGCGGTCGGTGTGCGTCTGGTCTTCGAGCATATAAGAGTGTCCGCGCTCCTCGCGGAAATCAACCGCAAAGGCGTAGCCGTCCCACATTGTTTTCAGGCGCGCGTCTTCTTCGAGTCTCGACTGCGCGACAACCGAACGCGGGTCAACGTTGGTCGGCGTGCGCGGAATCGCTTCGCTGCCGCCGTAGCGGGTGCGCTTTTGATCAGCCGTGCGCTTATAGCCGTCGTATTGCAGGGGGAAATTTTTGCCCCAGATTTCCGGGTCAACCGTATCGTCGGTCAATTCGACGACGCGGAAAAACGGGTTTCTGGCTTCGTTTTTCCGCTCCATAATGTTCGTTAAAAGCGCCAGCCCCGCAATCGCCGCTCCAAAAGCAATAAAAGCCACCAGCACGACGATTTTCAAATTGTACAGCCGCGGCTGTTTTTTCCCAACCGGCTGCGGCTCGTGTTCAGCAGTGTTTTGAGTAGTTTGATTGTTATTTTCTTGATTTTGCATTTCTAATTTCCCAGAAAATTCATTTGCTCGACCGGGTTAATGCGGATGCCCGACATTGCGGTGACATCGAATGCAGGAAATTTCGTCCGATTCATTCTGACGATGTGAAACGGTAATGTTTTCGGTAATGTTCGCGTGACAATAACGGCACGACTCTTCGGTCACGCGCCGGTTATGACCTTTGATTTCAATCGGCTCGTGAAAACCGCCGAGCGTAAAATAATAAGAATGCCAGAAACCGTTTGAAGCTTTGGTGTAATATTTCCCGAAAAAATCGTGCGGCGTGTGACAATCGTTGCAAGTGGCGGCAGTGTGATGGCTCGATTTCAGCCAACCGTTATATTGCTCGTTCATAATATGGCAGTTGGCGCACGTGCCGGGATTATTGCTCAGGTAGGAATAACCTTTAGCGTAAATGAACGTATAAAACCCGACTCCAGCCGCTAAGCCGACGGCGACTCCGACAATAATCAGTTTTAAAGTTTGCAAGCTCATCAATACTGATCATTATAAATCAAACGACAATAAAAATTGTGATGACCGTCACATCGGGAAACACTCGACTAAACCAAAAAAGGGCAAGAAGCAAAGATTTAATTCCCTGCTTTCTGCCCTTTTTTACTTTTGCCCTTTAAAAACTGTAGGCTGCGCCCAAATTAACGTGGTTGTTGGTTCGTTCTCCGATCACGAAATACTGAGTTTCAACCCTGCGAAATTCCGCGCCGATTTGAAATTGCGAGGTGATTTTGTAAATCGCGTTAAAAGCGTAAGCGAGATTGCGACTGCGGAAATAACTTGGGAAAAAGCTAACCAAATCTTCGTTCCGCGGATCGTCAATTCCGATTGAACCGTAAACGGTCAAACGGTCTTTGAAAGCATCAGGCGTAAATTCGAGCTGCGTCCAACCGCCGCGCGTTCCAATGCCGCGAATTCCGGCTGACGTGACGAGGTTGTTTTCCCACAGATAAACTTCAGATTCCTCCAGCTTGTTATGCGGTTCGAGCCGTCGGCGAATCTCTGCATTTTTTTTGCGGATAATCGAAAGCAGTTCCGATTCGTCCGGCAGATTGTTTTCGCGCAATTCGCGCATTTGTTTGATTACCGCCGCCAGTTTGAGCATAAAAAAATCATACACTTCACGCAATTGTGCGATTGCGTTTTGTGCAATTTCCAAGGACGGAGCGAAGATGTTTTCTTTTATCGTTTGCTAACCGGCTCGCCTTCGCCGCATTTCTTACATTCGAGTTCCAAACCGAGCCGCGATTTTCTGCCATCTTCGGTCAACACCCATTCGCGCGAGACGAGCAGCGGTTTGTGGCGGACGTGCTGAATATGTCCGCACTCCAGCTCGGCTCGCCAATCTTCCGCGTCGTCGCGGTTGTAACCGACAATTTTCCGTTTCATAATTTTATTTTCAATTTTTGTGCAAAGCCCATATTTATTTTAAAAGACTTCTAGCAAGCAGTTCTCTGTTCGGGGTGCGGAAAAGCGTCGCTCTCGTCTTCGCCGGCGCGCAATTCAAGACAGGCAAAATCTTTTTCAATCAAAATTTTAAGCATTTTTCCATCGCCCAAATCCTGCTCCGTTTTGATTCCGATTTGATTTGTCACCGCCCAATTTTCTGCTTGAGACGCAGGAACGGAAATCGTGATTTTTCCGTCCGCAAAATCCGCGCGAACAGTTTCAACGGCGGCTTGCTCAACCCGGTAAATCAAACTTTTATCGGCAGTTAAACCGAATTCAATCGTTTCTTCGACCGCTCCGCTCTCGGCGAAAGCAGCGACTTCGGTTTGTGTTAATCGCAATCTAATCGAATTATTTCTGACTCTGAGCTTCATAACGAAATTTCTGCCGTCGAAAATTGCAGCAACGTGACCCCTTCGCGCATCTTTCAAAAATCATCCCGTATTGTAGAATATCCGCGGCTATTTTATCGTATTTGACCTTTTGCCAAAACGAGATGTAATTTCGTGGTTAGCAAAAAATCATTTTTTAATGAAGCAATATTTAGATTATCTGCGGCACGTTTTAGAAAACGGGACGAAACGCGAAGACCGCACCGGCGTCGGAACAATCGGCGTTTTCGGTTATCAAATGCGGTTCGATTTACAAGCCGGATTTCCGCTCGTGACGACCAAGAAAATTCATTTGCGCTCGGTCATTTACGAGCTTTTGTGGTTTTTGAGAGGCGACACCAATATCAAGTTTCTTAAAGAAAACGGCGTCACGATCTGGGACGAATGGGCGGACGAAAACGGCGATTTGGGGAGAGTTTATCCGGCGCAATGGATTTCGTGGCGCACAGTGGACGGGCGCGCGATTAATCAAATCGCGGAAGTCGTCGAGCAAATCAAAACAAATCCAAGCTCGCGCCGTTTGATCGTTTCGGCGTGGAATGTCGGCGAGCTTGACCAAATGGCTTTGCCGCCGTGTCATCTGTTGTTTCAATTTTATGTGGCGAACGGGAAATTAAGCTGTCAATTATACCAACGCTCGGCGGACAGTTTTCTGGGCGTTCCTTTTAACATTGCGAGCTACGCGCTGTTAACCGAAATGATTGCGCGGCAATGCGATTTAGAGCCGGGCGAATTCGTCTGGACGGGCGGCGATTGTCATATTTATTTGAATCATCTCGAACAAGTAAATTTACAGCTTTCGCGCGAGCCTTTTCCGCCGCCGCAGCTTAAAATCAAACGCAAGCCCGCTTCGATTTTCGATTATGAATTTGAAGATTTTGAAATCCTAAATTACCAATCGCACCCGCGAATCAGCGCGCCGGTTGCTGTTTAACTCGAAAATTTGTCGAATCCGCCTCCAAAAGTCATAATTAGTAAATCGTGAATAGTAAATCGTGAGTCGAAAAAGACGATTTACTATTTGCCGTTCACGATTTACTAAACAATGGCAGGAAAATTAAAAGTCAGTTTTAACAGCCCGCAATGCGGCTGGATGTCTATAGGTTTTGCGGACGCGCAAACCGAGTTTCACACGACGACCGCACACGCGCCGCACCGCGACGCTTTGCCCGATTTGATGAACGCTTTGACCGATTTGCTCGACGACGTTGCGGAAAATCAGGAAGCGCTCGTGCAATGGAACCGCGACCCGGAAGAATTTGATTTTTGGCTCAGCCGCGCAAACGGCAAAATCCGAATCGAAATCTGGCAATATCCGACCGGGCGACGATTAAACGCCGAGCGCGAAATTGTTTTCCGGCACGAAGGTAAAGTGCGCGAAGTCGCCTCGGCTTTTTACGAAACTTTTGAACAAATGTACGAAGACCGCGAAACTGATGAATTTGAGCAAAACTGGCGACAGCCGTTTCCCGACGACGCTTTCAAGCGTTTTAAACAAAAATATTTGAGCGCTGCAAAATGAAGAAACGCTTGATTGAACTGCTCGCCTGCCCGACTTTTTTTACAATGAATATTTAAATCATCCCGGCAATTTCGGCTGGGCGGCGGGAAATCAATGTCGAAGACGTTAAAATCATCCGGCATAATCAAAATTCATAATGCGGGTTCGGGCAAGTTTAAGAGCGTAAATGTCGTCTTCCGATTTTTTGACGCATTGTAGCGGCTATGTTACCTTGCCTGATGCAGCTTGGAGGCTCAATCAATAAGAACGGGATGAAAAATGTTTTAATCACCGGCGGAGCAGGTTTTATCGGCTCGCATCTGGTTGATCGGCTGCTCGGCGAGCAGAATTGGCGAGTTACCGTTGTTGATGATTTTAACGATTTTTATTGCCCGTCAATCAAACGCGCAAACGTTCGACCGCATCTTGCCAACGCGAATTTTCAATTAGTCGAAGCCGACGTTTGCAATGAAAACGCGCTTGAAAACGTTTTCATCAGACAAAATTTCGACTTCATTGTCCATCTGGCGGCGCGCGCCGGAGTTCGCCCTTCAGTCGAAGAACCGCAGCTTTGCGCCGAGACGAATGTGAATGGAACGCTCAACCTGCTCGAAATGGCTCGCCGCTTTGCAGTGCCGCAATTCATTTTCGGATCGTCGTCGAGCGTTTACGGCTGCAACTCGAAACTGCCTTTTAGCGAAAGCGACCAAATCGCCAATCCGATTTCGCCGTATGCCGCGACCAAAGCCGCCGGCGAGCTGCTTTGTCACACTTATTCGCATCTGTACGGAATTCGGATGATTTGCCTGCGTTTTTTTACCGTTTACGGCGCAAGGCAGCGTCCCGATCTGGCGATTCATAAATTTGCGCGTTTGATTCTCGAAGGCAAAACGATTCCGATTTTCGGCAACGGCAAAACCCGGCGCGATTACACCTACATTGACGACATCATTGCGGGAATACGCGCGGCAATGAATTATGCTGAAACGCCTTATGAAATTTTCAATTTAGGCGAATCGGAAACGGTTCAGCTCTCGGATCTGATTTCCCTGCTCGAAAAACATCTTAACCGCAAAGCAGCCGTCGAGATGTTGCCGCCGCAGCCGGGAGATGTTCCCGCAACTTTCGCAGACATCTCGAAAGCGCGCCGAATGCTCGGTTATAATCCGCAAACAAAACTTGAAGAAGGGCTTGAAAAGTTCTGTAGCTGGATTAAAAAGGAGATAACTGCGAAACAATCCGGCGATGACTGTGATTTTAACCTTAGCGTCGGTGCGCTTAACGATTCCCATTACTCTTTTGTTTAAACGGTCAGGACAAAATATCAGAAATTTAATAATTCTTTTTGAGACATTTTTACTCAAATAAAAAGCCGCTGTTAATTGAAACAGCGGCTTTTTATTTTCGATTTTCGCGCGAATTTAATCTTTGATGACAAATTTCGCGGTGGGAGTTAGTTGTTGGCTATTAACTCTGTCTTTGATGTTGATTTTCAGTTCGTATTCGCCCGTTCCAAGCTTTTCGGTATGGAGCATTCGAGCCAGCGTCAAACGCTGCCCGGCGTCGCTCAAGCCCTGCCAGTCTTCTTTTTGAACGCCGACTTGTTTGCCGTCTTTCATCAAAACGTATTCGACATCAATTGACGGGCGCAAAGTCGTTTGGTCAATGCCGGCGTTGTAAACCTGCATATAAATGCCGACTTCCTGACCTTTTTTGTACTCGCCCGAAACGTTCGGAAGAACTTTTTTATCGCCGATGGTAAACTGCGAACCGATTTCGGCGTCCGAAGCCGTGTAAAGTCTGCTCGCCAGAATCAAGGTTGATGCAGAGAGCTTTTCCGGGTTGTATTTCGGCACGGTAAATCCTAAACGCTGAACGCCTTTTTTGCCGGATTTCACGTCGCGGACGATAACGTCAACTCTGTAAGTTCCCGGCTGAAGCGCAATGGCTTTCTGGTATGCGGATTTGCGTTGTTTGGCTTCGGATAATTCTTCGACCGTCGCGGTCGTCGTCACCGGGTCTTCAAAAACGCCCGAACGCTTGCCGTTGACAGCCGTGATGCGTCCGAAAATATTTAAACGCGCGGTTTGAATGCCGCTGACATCTTCAAACGAAAGGTCTGTGTTGTCGGTTTGCACCGTAAAAGTCGTGACCACGCGCTCGTCCGATTGACGGAAGAAATCAACGCGCATATCGAATTTGAGCGGATCGTCGGCTAAAATCGGCGTATCGGACAAACCGAGCGCGGTTTCCAAATCTTTAAACTTAACCTGCGGCGGTCGTTGCAAACCGGTGATAATTTCCATCCGGCGGAACGGTGAATCCTGTTCGCGCCCCATAAAATAACCGCTCGCAGTTTGATAGCCATTGCCGCGGTCGGTTTTGTCCGACATCCCAAGCTGCTCGGCGAGAGTTAAACCGCCGCCGGGAACGTGCGCAAGCGCATCTTTATCATTCGGACTTCGGGCAATGCGATATTCGCCGGTTCCGGTCGGGTCAACAAATTCGATTTCGATGCCGTCGCCGATGCCTTCGAGATGGCGATAAAACCAGACTTCAAACGGATAAGTCGAGGTCGAGCCGCCGCCTTCATAACTCGGTCGGTCATAACTGCCGCCCGAAGGATGCGATTCAATTCCATCGGGTTTTCCCCAGGCGATGTAAGTTCTGCCGCGGTCGGTTTTCCAGCCCGGAATGCCGGACGTAAAATGCTCATTGGCGTAAGCGATTCGCTCGTAATATTCTTCGCGGTATTCGTTTTCTTCGGTGTCCGGGTCGGGATCGCGGCGCAGCCAGAAATTTTCGATAAACTTTTCGCGCTCTTCGTCGGTGGCTAATTGCTTGAAAGCCTTTTTCTCTTCATTGGTAATAATGTAAGCCACGTCTTTTTCGAGCCATTCTTTATAAGCTCTGTGTGATTCTTTTATGAATTTGCGTGATTTTTGGTTTGGGTCTTGACTCGGTTTATCTTTGTCCTTTTGACCAAAAGCCGCTGACGCGCCGACGACGCAAACCAAAGCTGCGACCGTAATATTTTTTATCAACATCTTTCCAGACATCGCTCGTAAAACTCCTTTTTTATTAAATCCTCGAAAGCGCGAAATGCTTTTCCGGTAAACATTTTGTTGGAAATCTTTCAGAACTGAAAGTAAAATTTTAGAATCCCTATTTATCAATAGTCAAGATGCGGCGCGCTTCACTCGCAGTTGCCTGCGAGCGAAGTCAAAAGTAAAAAGTCAAAAGGCAAAAGTTGGTAATTAAATCTTTAAAAAAAATCCTTATTTTTGCCTTTTGACTTTTTACTTCACGCTTCAGCGTGCGTGGTTCGCTTTTTACCGAAAAGCCATGCAATAAAAATCGAAATAATATAAAGCCCGAACATCGGCGCGGCGAAAAACATCATATTGATAACATCGGGTGTCGGTGAAGCAAAGGCGGCGACAACTAAGATGGCGATGAGCGCAATCCGCCAATTGCGAATCAGATAACCCGCCGTCACAACGCCAATTCGCGCCAGTACATAAGTAATTGCAGGCATTTGGAAAACCAAACCCATTGCAAGGATTAAAATTGTAATAAAATCTAAATAATCGCTGGCTCTCAGCAGCACCCGAAAATCTTCTCCGAGTCCGATCAAGTAAACGAGCGCCGGCGGCAGCAGAATATAATAAGCGAATGCCGCGCCGATAGCGAACGAAATGGTTGAAAGCCCGATAAACGGCGTCACGTAACTGCGCTCGTGCGGATAGAGACCGGGCGAAACGAATCCCCAAATCTGCAGCAGCAAAAACGGCAGGCTGAGCGCAATCGCCGTGTAAAACGAAACCGTCATATAAAGCGTAAACGGCTCCATCGCCGTCGTGACGACCATTCGCTGACTGGCGCTGTATTGATCGCCCGGCTGCGCGTTGAAATCAAACGGCAGCCGAACGCCCTTCGGCAAAATCGTATTGCCCGTAAACATCGGTTCATCCGTAAAAAGTCCGATTTGTCCCTCGTAATCGCGCGCGACGCGGGCGTTGACGCTGCCGCCCGCTGGAATCACGCTTTTTCCGATTTTCGTTTCTCGGTCTAAAATCAAGCGTCCGGCGTCGCCTTCCTTCAAAGTATTGAGTGAAAAAGTTTGAATGTCGCCGTCAATTCCGCGTACTTCGACTCTCGTCTGAGTTTGAGCCGCCAACGCCTCTTGAGCCGGACGCGCCAGAAAGTTATAGATTGACTGAGAGACGAATAAACACCCGACAAACGCGACCGCGACGAACGCGGCTGACCGCATCAAACGCTTTCGCACCTCGTCCAAATGTTCGAGAAACGACATCTGCCCGCCGACTTCCGGCTCGGCGTCTCCTGCTTCTATTTTTCTTCTTAAAACTACAGACACAACAAATCAATTACGAATTACGAATTTCAAATTACGAATTTAGGAATCTTATATTTAAATCAAATTCCGACATTCGTAATTCGTAATTTGAAATTCGTAATTGATTTAGAGCCAATCCCGTTTGCGCTGCGGCACAGTTTCCGCGACTTCGACAGGTTCGGCGACTTCGGCTGTTTCATTTGCGGAATTGCCGTTTTGCAGCGCGTGAAAATCATTGCTGTCAACGGCACGGACTTCCGGCAGAGCAATCGGATCGCTTTCTGTTGCGGCTTTAAAAGTTTCCGGTTCGCCCGTTTGCAGCCAGGGCGCGCCGCGTCCGATTGTGTTTTCCGCCCCGTTCGAGTGCGGCGTAAAGTCCGCTTCGAGATGCGCCGGATTGTTTTCTGTCGCTGCTGTGCCTTTTACACCAGATTCGGCTTCCTGCACCTCGCGCTCCCACGTTTCGCGGAAATCGCGCGAGGCTCGTTTAAATTCGGATGTGTATTTTCCGATTGTTCGCCCCAAACTCGGCAGCTTTCGTGGTCCGAAGACGATTAACGCCACCAGCATTATCAACATTAGTTCGGGCGTGCCGAGCGATTCCAAAAATAAAAAATAAATGCTCATCTGTTTAGCCAAAAACCGAGGCTCCGATTTATTCTATAACGAAAGATGCTTGAAAGTTGAATTCGGCTGATGAATTAATTTTATCGCAAACTAATTTCGGACTTGCTGAATGAACGCTCATTCAGTATTATTTCGACACTGCATCTTTGTTCAAATCACTCAGGAGATAATTTTATGCTGCAAATCGGGAAAGCCGCCGTTTTAGGCGCGGGAACAATGGGCGCGGCAATCGCTGCGCATCTGGCAAACGCGGGCGTGCCGACAATCTTGCTCGACATCGCGCCGCAAGGCGAAGCGGATAAAAACAAAATCGTTCGCGCGGGTTACGAAGGGTTGAAAAAAGCGCGTCCCGCTGCTTATATGAATAACGACAACGCCAATCTGCTTTCAGTCGGTAATTTTGAAGACGATTTGTCGCGCATTAAGGATTGCGATTTCGTGATCGAAGCGGTCGTGGAAAATCTCGAATTAAAACGCAAGCTTTACGAGCAAGTCGAAAAGTATAGAAAACCCGGTTCGGTCATCGCTTCAAACACTTCGGGTATTCCGATTCGCTCAATCGCCGAAGGCTTTTCCGAAGATTTCCGCAAAAACTTTTTCGGAATCCATTTTTTCAACCCGCCGCGTTATATGAAATTGGTCGAAACGATTCCGACCGAATGGACGGATGCGGAAGTTTTGCGCGAGACACAGGATTTTCTCGACATTCGACTCGGCAAAGGCGTCGTTCTGGCGAAAGACCGTCCGAATTTTATCGCCAACCGCGTCGGCACTTTCGGAATGATGGCGACCGTTCACGCGATGCAGGAAATGGGATTTACGCCGACCGAAGTTGACCAGATGACCGGCAAAGCAATCGGTCACGCTTCGAGCGCGACGTTTCGAACGGCGGATTTAGTCGGTTTGGACGTTTTGGCGCACGTCAATAAAAATCTGTATCCCGCAGTGCCTGACGATGAAGACCGCGACGCTTTTCAGATCCCGGATTTCCTGAACAAAATGCTCGAAAATAAAATTTTGGGTGACAAAACCAAAGGCGGTTTTTACAAAAAAACAAAATCGGCGGAAGGCAAAACCGAGATTCTCGAACTGGATTTGCAGACTTTTGAATACAAACCGCAGTCGAAAACAAAATTCCCTTCAATTGATGCGGCAAAGGGAATCGAAGATTTGCCGACGCGCGTTAAAACGCTGCTGTGGGGAAAAGATCGAGTCGGCGAGTTTTTGTGGAAAACGACTTCCAGAACCATGCGTTATGCGGCAAATCGGTTGCCCGAAATCGCCGACACGATTGTCGAAATTGACAACGCGATTAAATGGGGCTTTGGCTGGGAAATCGGCGTTTTCGAGGCTTGGGACGCAATCGGCGTTAAAGAATCAGTCGAAAGAATGCGGGCGGAAAATCAGCCGATTCCGGCAAACATCGAGAAAATGCTCGAAAGCGGCGCGACTTCGTTTTACAAAACCGAAAACGGGCATAAATCTTATTTCGATTTTGCGACAAACACTTATAAACCCGTCGAAGACAAACCTGGCGTCATTATTTTGAAATCAATCAAAGACCGCACCGGAGTTATCAAGAAAAACGCTGGTGCATCACTCGTTGACATCGGCGACGGCGTGGCATGTCTCGAATTTCATTCGAAAATGAATTCAATCGGCGGCGACACCGTGCAAATGATGAATTTTGCCGTGTCGGAAGTCGAAAAGAATTTCGAGGGCTTGGTTATCGGCAACCAAGGCGGCAATTTCTCGGCGGGCGCAAATATTATGCTCGTGCTGCTGACCGCGCAGGAAGAAGAATGGGACGACATTGATTTGATGATTCGCGCGTTTCAAAACGCGAATATGCGACTGCGTTATTCGTCAAAACCTGTCGTCGCCGCGCCTTACGGTTTGAGCTTGGGTGGCGGCTGCGAAATTCCGCTTCACGCCGACAAAGTGCGCGCGGCGGCGGAAACTTATATGGGTTTGGTCGAAGTCGGCGTCGGTTTGATTCCGGGCGGCGGCGGAACGAAAGAGATGGTTTTGCGCTCGATGGATCTGGCGAAACGCACGCCCGACGCCGATCCGTTTGCTTTCCTGCGTAAAGTTTTCGAGACGCTCGGAATGGGCAAAGTCGCCACGAGCGCGCAGGAAGCGCAAAGTTGGGGATTTTTGCGCCCGTCCGATTCGATCACTTTCAACAACGACCGTTTGATTGCCGACGCGAAAGCAGACGTTCTGGCGCTCGTTTCAACCGGCTATGTTCAGCCCGTTCCGCGAACGGATATTCTGGCTTTAGGCGAACAAGGAATTGCTGCGTTCAAGCTCGCTCTGCATATGATGAAACGCGGCGGCTACATTTCCGACCATGACCAGTTAATCGGCGCAAAGCTGGCGAAAATCCTGTGCGGCGGCGATTTGAATCATCAAACTTACATTTCAGAACAACGCCTTTTGGATTTGGAACGCGAAGCCTTTTTGTCGCTCTGCGGCGAACGCAAAACGCAGGAACGCATTGCTTATATGCTCAAAAATGGGAAGCCTTTACGAAATTAAGAGAAGATTTAACCGCAAAGAGCGCAAAGTTTTTTCGCAAAGGGCGCAAAGATGGATGAAAATTCACTTTCAAATTTGGTGATAAACCGGGCGATAAAAGTACATAGTTCACTTGGCGCGGGTTTGCTTGAATCGGCATACAAAGAATGCCTGTTTTTTGAGTTGCAGAAAGCAGGTTTGAAAGTTGAGAAAGAGAAAGCTTTGCCGTTGGTTTATGAAGAAGTCCAACTTGAATGTGGTTATCGAATTGATTTGTTTGTTGAAAGCAAGTTGGTAATCGAAATCAAAGCGGTTGACGGAATTACCGATGTCCATTTAGCACAAGTTTTGACGTATTTAAAACTTTCAGGTTGCAAACTCGGCTTGTTAATAAACTTTAACGTCGTGAGAGTAAAAGACGGAATCCGCCGAGTCGTTAATAAACTATAAACAACCTTCGCGCTCTTTGCGAAAACTTTGCGCTCTTTGCGGTTAAATCTTTGTTTTATGACACAAATCGAAGAACAAAAAATCAAAGTCGAAAAACGCGGGCATTTGCTGTTGATTGGTTTAAATCGCCCGCTGAAGCGAAACGCTTTTGACCAGCAAATGCTCGACGAATTGGCGCTCGCCGTCACGCAGCTCGAAGACGAAGCGGATGTGCGGTGCGGCGTGATTTATGCCGAAGGCGAGATGTTTACGGCGGGACTTGATCTCGCCAACATCGCTCCGGCAATTGCGGCGGGCGGCAAGCTCGCTTACCCGGAAAATTCGCTCGATCCGCTCGGACTCGGCGGCAAACGACAGCGGACGAAACCGCTCGTCGCTGCCATTCACGGCAAAGCTTTGACGATTGGAATTGAGCTTCTTCTGGCGACTGATGTTCGCATCGCTTCGGAAAACGCGACTTTCGCGCAGATTGAAATCAAGCGCGGAATTTTTCCGTTCGGCGGCGCGACAATTCGTTTTCCCGAAATCGCCGGTTGGGGAAACGCGATGCGCTGGCTCTTGACGGGTGACGAATTCGACGCGGCTGAAGCGCTTCGAATCGGTTTGGTGCAGGAAGTCGTCCCGCACGGCAAACATATTGAGCGCGCAATTGAGATTGCCGAAACAATCGCGGCGCAAGCGCCGCTCGGCGTGCAGGCGACGATTCGTTCGGCGCGACAGGCGCAAAGCGAAGGTTTTCAAGCGGCGGCTGATGCGCTTTTGCCGCAGGTTCTTGAGCTTTTTAAAACCGAAGACGCACGCGAAGGCGTGCAATCATTCATGGAACGCCGCGCAGGCAATTTCACGGGGCGTTAAAGTTATCAAGTGAACAGCCAGTCCAAATTCAAAATTGCGGTTATCGGAATAGGCGGCGTCGGCGGCTACATCGGCGGCAAGCTGGCGGCGCATTTTGAAAATTCGGCTGATGTCGAGATCGGTTTAGTTGCGCGCGGCGAAAACGAAAAGGCAATCAAGGCAAAAGGCTTAAAACTTATCACGAGCGAAGGCGAGCAGATTGTCAGACCGAATTTGATGACAGTGTCGGAAATCGGCGACGCGGATTTAATCCTTCTCTGCACCAAAGAATACGATTTGGAAGAAATCGTTTCGACTCTTAAAGACAAACTAGGCAAACAAACCGCGATTCTACCTTTGCTTAATGGAGTTGATGCCGCCGAACGAATCTCCAAAATCCTGCCCGAAACGGAAATCTGGCAAGGCTGTATCTATATTGTTTCTAAATTAGCTACGCCCGGCGTAATCGAGAAAACAGGCGATGTTTGTCTGATTAATTTCGGCAGCGAAAGCGGGAAAAATGAAAAACTGCGAGGCGTCGAAAATATCTTTCGAGAAGCCGGAGTTAATGCGCGTTTGGTTGAAGACATTTCCGCCGCCATTTGGGAGAAATTCGTTTTTCTTTCGAGCATTGCCACGGCGACTTCGTATCTCGATGTGCCTTTCGGCGCGCTTTTGAGCAATGCGGAAAACAAAAATCTGCTGCTTGAATTGGCTGCCGAAATAACACGTCTTGCCGAAGCAAAGAATATCAATGTTTCGGAAACAGCTATTCATCAAAAGATCGCTGCTTTGAGCGATCTGCCGTTTGAAGCGACGACTTCGATGCACAGAGATTATGCGCAGGGAAAAAACGCCGAAATTGAATCTCTCGTCGGCTATGTCGTCAAAGAAGCTCGGAAATTAAACGTGCCGGTTCCGAATTACGAACGGCTTTATGCTGAATTGGCAAACAATCAAAATCGGCAAAAGGAGGCTGCCGGAAATCAATGAACACGGAGCTAAACGGTTTTATTACAGCGGCAAAATCAATTGCATACGATGCCAAAACGCTTTTCGGCGGTTTGAGCGAACGACAGTTAAATTGGCAGCCAAACGCTGAAAGTTGGAGCGTCGGGCTTTGTTTGGAGCATTTGATAAAAACGAACGGCGAAATGCTCGGCGCGGTCGAATCGCATATAACGGGCACGCATAAAAAAACGGTTTTTGAAAGACTGGCTTTGGGTTCAAGCTTTTTCGGAAATTACGTTTTAAAAGCCGTTCAGCCGGAAAACAAAAGCAAATTGAAAGCTCCAAAAGCTTTTCAACCGGCGTCAAGCAGCGTTTCGGCGGATGTTGTCGACAGATTCGTCGCAAATCAGGAGCAAATAATTGAATTGATGCGAAGAAGCGACAAGCTCGATTTGGCGCGGACAATTATCACGTCGCCCGCCGCTTCGTTTGTCACTTATTCGCTTTTTAACGCTTATAAAATCGTCGTCACGCACGAGCGGAGGCATTTCCGGCAAGCGCAAAACGTAATGGAATTGCCTGAGTTTCCGAAGGAATAAAATAAAGATTTTTACTCTGTGTTTCCTCTGTGACTTCTCAGTGTTCTCTGTGGTGAAAAAAAGATTTAACACAGAGCGCACGAAGAAGACACAGAGTTCACCGAGAGATCACTAAATAAAAATGGCAAATAAATTTCAGATCGATATTTTAAAAGACGAACACATCATCGTCACGGGCGGCGGAACCGGTTTGGGGCGCGAAATGGCTCTGCGTTTTGCGTCGCTTGGGGCGCGCATTTCGATTTGCGGGCGCAAAGCCGAGCCGCTCGAACAAACCGTCGCCGACATTCGCGCCTCAGGCGGAACGGCGGAAGGAATTCAATGCAACATTCGCGAAATCGAATCGGTCGAAGCGTTTGTCGCGGAAGCCGAAAATCGTTTGGGCAATATCACCGGCTTGGTCAACAACGCGGCGGGAAATTTTCTCGCGCCGACCGACAAATTAACGCCGAACGGTTTTGATGCGATTGTCAAAACCAATCTTTACGGCTCGTTTTATGCGACGCAGGCTTGCGGGCGGCGTTGGATTGAACGGAAAACGCGCGGGAGCGTTTTATCAATCGTTACGGCTTACGCCGAGTTCGGCAGCGCGTTTCTCGTTCCGTCGGCGGTTTCAAAAGCCGGTGTCGTCGCTTTGACCAAATCTCTGGCGGCTGAATGGGGAACTTATGGAATCCGGCTGAATGCGATTGCGCCGGGACCGTTTCCGACCAAAGGCGCCTGGGATAGACTTTCGCCGGGCGGTGATATTAGCGAAAAGTTTGTCAATCTGATTCCGCTCCGTCGAGTTGGCGAATTTGAAGAATTGACGAATCTCGCCGTGTTTTTATTGAGCGATTTAAGCTCGTATCTGACGGGCGAAGTGATTTATCTCGACGGCGGCGCGTATTTGACTAGCACCGGACAATTTAATTTATTCGTTGAACAACCGCGCGAACAGCTTCTGGCAATGTTTGAACGGATGAAACCGACTAAATAATTTTTACTCAGATTTTATGTTCTTTGAAAATTTATGAACGCCTCTGAAATCGAAAGCCGAATAAACACTCGCTGTGGGTGGGCGAAAAACGATTTAGCCGTTGATTACCACGACAAAGAATGGGGCGTTCCGTTGCACGATGACCGGAGACTGTTTGAATTTCTGATTTTAGAAGGCGCGCAGGCGGGCTTGAGTTGGGACACGATTCTGGCAAAGCGCGAAAACTATCGCGCTGCTTTCGACGATTTCGACGCCGCGAAAATCGCCGTTTATGATGAGCGAAAATTAAGCGAGTTGATGAACAACGCCGGAATTGTGCGCAATCGTTTAAAAATCGCTTCGGCGGTTCAAAATGCTAAAGCGTATCTCGCGGTCGTCGAAGAATTCGGCAGTTTTGACAGCTTCATTTGGCAGTTTGTCGGCGGAAAACCGATTCGGAACGCCTGGAAAACAATGAAAGAAGTTCCGGCGAAAACTGCCGTTTCCGACGCGATGAGCAAAGATTTACGCAAACGCGGTTTTAACTTTGTCGGCTCGACGATTTTGTACGCCTTTATGCAGGCGACCGGAATGGTCAATGACCATTTGGTTTCCTGTTTTCGATATGCGGAAATTTGAGAAAATGAAGGTTGTCGAAAATGAATCTTCGCAATTTATATCTTCTGTTTTGCATCGTCGGAACTGTTTTGCCTTATACGCAATTTGTTCCCTGGTTTTTAGCTAACGGAATGAATTTTGAGTTATTTATCGCAGAATTATTTTCGACAAAAATAAGCAGCTTCTTTGCCATAGATTTGTTCATTGTAGCGGCAGTGCTGATAACGTTCGTAGTCGCAGAAGGAATGCGACTTCGTATAAAACCGATCTTTCCGGTCTTGGGAGTCGTGCTTTTAGCATTGTTTACCGTAGGTGTTTCTCTGGCGTTTCCGCTTTTTTTGTATTTGAGGCAAAGGAAAATAGAAGCGAATTGACATTATCAATGAATTACCCGATAACGCCCGCAATTCGCGTTTTGCGCGAGATGAAAGTTGAGTTTCATCCGCACATTTTTGAATACGTCGAAAAGGGCGGAACAAAACATTCGGCAGAAGTTTTGGGCGTTGATGAACACGCGGTTATCAAAACTCTGGTTTTTGAAACCGATGCGAAAAAGCCTGTTCTTGTGTTGATGCACGGCGATGCGCAAGTTTCGACTAAAAATCTGGCTAGATTTTTGAATGTAAAAACAGTTGCGCCGGTTACACCGGAGCGGGCAAACAAATTGACGGGTTATCTTGTCGGCGGAACTTCGGCTTTCGGCATCAAAACGAAAATGCCGATTTACGCCGAAAAAACGATTTTCGAGCTTTCACGAATTTATATTAACGGCGGGAAACGCGGATTTTTGATTGAGCTTGAGCCGCGAGTTTTGAAAGAAGTTTTGCAAGTCGAAGAAGTCGAGGTCAAACAAAATGCTGATTGACAATTTTATCCCCGGATACGATTTCAGCGAAACGCACGACATTAAAATTCGCGCGAAAGCCGGCGACGTTTTTCGCGCTTTAAATGAAGTTGATTTGTGCGAATCGCCCGTAATTCGCCTGCTTTTTCGGCTTCGCGGAATGCCTGCGGGCAAAACCACTTTGCGCGAGATGCGAAAACTTTGTTTCGAGATTTTGGGAGAAAACGAAAATCAGGAAATCGTTCTTGGTTTGACCGGCAAATTTTGGAAAATTAAAGGCGATCTCAGGCAAATAAATTCGGAGAATTTTCGAGAGTTTAATGAAAAAGGCTTTGCCAAAGCCGCCTGGAATTTTTCGCTCGACGAAAGCGACGGCGCGACCCGCTTAACAACCGAAACGCGGGTTCAATGTCTGGATGAGAAAAGCCGAAAAGACTTCGGTTTTTATTGGACTCTGATTCAGCCTTTTAGCGGCTGGATTAGAAAAGAGATGTTAAAAACAATCAAAAAACACGCTGAAAACAGCGAATTAAGATAAATGCTGATTGACGATTTTATGCCGGATTTCGAGTTCGGCGATTCGCAAAAAACTGATCTTAAAGCCTCGCCCGATGTCGTTTTTCGCGCCTTCAAAACTTTTGATATGGCGGAATCAACGACGATTCGCTGGCTCTTTAAAATGCGCGGAATTCCGACAAACAATCTGACTTTGGCGGATCTGGAACGAATGAATTTTAAAGTTTTGGGCGAAAAGCAGAATGAAGAATTGGTGCTTGGTCTGGCTGGCGAATTTAAGACTTTGATGGGCGGTTTGCTCAAACTTTCGCCCGAACAGTTTCGCGCGTTCAATAATCCGGGATTCGTCAAAGCGTGTTGGAATTTTGCGGTCGCCGACATCGGAAACGGAAAATCCCGCGTAACAACGGAAATCAGAATCCACGGAACGGACGCGGCGAGCGTGGCAAAAGTCAAAAACGTCTGGGGAATGCTCAAGACTCCGAGCGCGATGATTCGTAACGAGATTTTAAAGCTAATAAAGAAACAAGCCGAACACGAAGCAAAAGGAAAATAACAAAAATGAAATTTAAAATTGTCGCGCCAAAAACTTTTTTTGCTCTTCTGTTTATATTCTCTTCGTTCTTGGTTGTTCACGCGCAGGTAACGGCAATTCGGGCGGGAAAAATCGTTGACCCGGAAACGGCGACGGTTTTGAGCAATCAAATTATTTTAGTTGAAGGGCAAAACATCAAATCCATTGGCGCAGCGGAGCGAATACCGACGGGTTCGACCGTGATTGATTTGTCTAAATACACCGTGCTGCCCGGTTTGTTTGATGCGCACACGCATCTGTGCTGGAATCTGCAGCACAAGAGAGATGCGGGCGATTATTTTGTCACAACATTGCGAGATACGACAGGATTTCGCGCCATTCAGGGCGTCGCAAATGCCCGCTCGATGCTTGAATACGGTTTTACGACCGTCAGAGACATTGGAAACGCCGCCAATTATGCCGATACGGATTTGCGGCGCGCCATTGAACAGGAAATAGTTCCGGGTCCGACCATCATCAATGCCGGGCGAATTATTGCGCCCTACGGCGGGCAATTTCAGTTGCAGCCCGAAAGACGTGATCTGGGTAATCCCGAATATCTTTACGCCGACACGCGCGACGAATTGAAAAAAGCCATCCGCGAAAATATTCATTTCGGTGCGCGAGTTATCAAAATCGTAGTTGACGACCAGAGATACATTTATTCGGCTGACGATATTCGCTTTGTGATCGAAGAAGCGAGGCTCGCGGGTGTAAAAGTCGCGGCTCATTGCTGGACGCAAAACGGAGCGCGTAATGCGGCGGAAGCGGGCGTTGATTCAATAGAACACGGCGTTGAAATGACTGATGAAATTCTTGCAATCGCCAAACGTAACAATGTCGCGCTCGTTCCGACGCCGTTCACCGAAACGGACGCCCAAGCAAGCGGAACTCCCGGTCGCAATAAAGAAGTTGATAAACGCTGGTTTGCCGATCCGGTGAAACGCGCTTATCAAAACGGCGTCACGCTTGTTTTCGGTCCCGACGTAATTTTCAATACCAAAGAATATCCGCGCGGCAGATTATCAATCGAAACGATTGATAATTGGGTTGCCGCCGGAATCCCGCCGCGCACGATTTTACAGGCTTTAACGACGAATGCGGCAAAATTGCTGGGCGTTGAAAAAACACGCGGGGCGCTTCGCGCCGGAATGAGAGCCGACATTATAGCGGTTAATGATAATCCTCTCGAAAAAATCGAGACGCTGAAAACGGTCGTCTTTGTAATGAAAAACGGCAAGGTTTTTAAACAGAACAAGTGAGCGGATTGAATATTTGAAGCTGATTAAGAAACAAACCGAACGAGAAACGAAATGAGCGACGACGAGCTGATTGAAAGAGTTCAAAAAAACGTGGAAAGCCCGACGATTTCAACTGATGTCGGATTGGAAGCGGCTCTGCGATTTGGTAAAACCGCCGAAAGCGAAAACGTCCAATGGGCTTTGGCGGGCGGAATTGCGATGTATCTTTACGGCTCGCCGCGTTTAACCAAAGACGTTGACATTATCGCTTCAAATCGCTTGTCGCTCGCGGAAAATGCGCCGCTTAACATTGGCGGAAGCAATTACATTATTGAAATCGGCAAATATAAAGTTGCTGTTGATTGGATTGTCAGAAACGACGGTTATGCTAAATATTATCGAGCGGCTTTAACCGAAGCGGTTTCGCTGCCGAAAAATTTGCGGCTGATTACTCCCGAATGGCTCTTAATTTTGAAAATGTTTGCGGGCAGGCAGAAAGATTACGACGATGTGGTTTTTCTGCTCGGGCAAAAAGATTTGGTTAACCGACCGAAAGTCAAAGATAACATTGTCCGCGTCGCAGGCGAAGACGCTTGGCTCGCAACGCTTTCAAACTTCCGGCGCTTGTGCAATTTGGCAGACGGAAAAACGAATGAAGCGAGCAAATATTACAATGAAGATTAAAAGGTGAAAATTATGCAAGTTATAATTGAGTTACCCGAAAACTTAGCGGTTAATTTACAGGCGTATAAAGGGCGGCTGCCGCAAATTCTTGAAATGGGTTTGCGCGAATACGAGGCAAGCTCTTCAATTGGTTATAAAAGCATCGCCGACGTTTTGGAGTATCTGGCTAATTTACCGACGCCCGAAGAAATTATCGAGTTGCGCGCGTCGCCCGATTTACAGGCGAAAATTAATGAATTGCTCGAAAAAAATCGCCGCGAAGGTTTGAGCGAAGCGGAAGAACAAACTTGGGCGAGCTATGAATTTATCGAACATCTCGTGCGGATTGCGAAAGCCAAAGCGTCGCTGCAATTGAAAAAATGAGCGCCACTTACATTCCGGCGGCTCTGCGAAAGCTGGTTTACAAACGCGCCGCCGGCTGTTGCGAATATTGTTTGATTTCGGAAAACCTGAGCTTTGCGGCGCATCAGGTTGACCACATAATCGCCGAAAAACACGGAGGTTTGACAATTGAAAGCAACCTGGCGCTGTCGTGCGCGCTTTGCAACAAACGCAAAGGCAGCGATATTGCCTCGGTTGACGATGAAACAGGCGCGATTGTTCCGCTTTTTAATCCGCGAACGGATGTTTGGAGCGAGCATTTTCGGATCGAGAATTATCGTTTTATCGGATTAACGGCAAACGCGAGAGCGAGCATCAGACTTTTACAACTCAATAACGCGGCGCAAATCGAGGAAAGAAAAATTTTAGGAATTCAGATTTAAGGGGAAAATTATGAGAGACGCAGTGATTGTTTCAGCCGTGCGGACGGCTGTCGGGAAAGCGCCGAAAGGCACTTTGAAAAACACCAGACCGGACGATATGGGCGCGGCGGCGATTAAAGAAGCGTTGGCGCGGGTGGAAAATTTGCAGGCGGCTGAAGTCGAAGACGTGATTATGGGCTGCGCGTTTCCCGAAGCCGAGCAAGGGATGAACGTCGCGCGCACGGCAATGATTGCCGCAGGTCTTCCGGTCGAAACTTCGGCGATGACGGTTAATCGTTATTGCTCGTCGGGTTTGCAGACGATTGCTTTAGCGGCAGACCGGATTCGCACCGGCGCGGCTGATGTGATTATCGCGGGCGGGCTGGAAACGATGTCAATGATTCCGATGGGCGGAAACGTCGTGCGTCCGAATCCGAAAATTGTTGATACTTACCCGGATTATTATTTGAATATGGGTTTGACGGCGGAAAATCTCGCCAAAAAGTACGAAATCTCGCGCGAGCAGGCTGACGAATTTTCGCTGCGCTCACACCAAAATGCGGCTGAGGCGATTAAAAGCGGAAAGTTCAAAGATGAGATTGTGCCTTTGACTGTGGAAATCGAAGAATTCGACGAGCGCGGGCGTAAACAAACGCAAACGATCACTTTTGACACCGACGAAGGCGTGCGTTACGACGCCTCGATGGAAGGCTTGGCGAAATTGAAGCCGGTTTTCCACGTTAAAGGAACTGTCACGGCGGGAAACGCTTCGCAAATGTCGGACGGCGCTGCCGCAGCGGTTGTGATGTCTGATGAGCGGGCGAAACAGCTCGGAATCAAACCGCTCGCGCGTTTTGTCAGTTTCGCAACCGCCGGTTGTTTGCCCGAAGAAATGGGCGTCGGTCCGGTTTACGCGATTCCGAAAGCCTTGAAACTTGCGGGTTTGGCGCTCGATGATATTGACATTATCGAATTAAATGAAGCATTTGCCGCGCAAGGCTTATCCGTGATGAAGCTGCTCGAAATGAATCCCGAAAAGGTGAATGTCAACGGCGGCGCGGTCGCGCTCGGTCATCCGTTGGGCTGCACGGGTGCGAAATTGACGGCGACGATTATTCAGGAATTGATTCGCCGCAATGCGCGTTACGGAATGGTGACGATGTGCGTCGGCGGCGGAATGGGCGCGGCGGGAATTATCGAAAGATTGTCGTAAAGCAGGTTTTGTTGTGAGCCAGGCATTTGTTCGTACAGCAGCTAAATCGGATGTTCCGTGTGTTTGTCGGCTTCAGCAGCAATGGCTTGAAGAAGACAATACTTACGGATTTGAGCCGGACAGCTCAGAACAAGTCAAAGCCGCGCTTGGCTCGTATTTTTTAGTCGCTGAAGCTAAAAGTGAAATCATCGGATTTATCTTTGGCTCGATTTACACGAGCGATGGTTTGGCGGTGATTCCGGCGGGCGAAAGCTATTTGGTAATTGACAACCTTTACGTTTTGCCGGAATTCAGGCGGCAAGGCATCGGCGGCAAATTGGTGGCTCAATTGCTGACGCAGGCTAGACAACAAAACGTTGCTTACGCTCTGCTCTATTCGGCAGCTAAGGATATTCAGAGCATTCTCAGATTTTACGGGCAGCACAATTTTCAAAGCTGGAATGTTCAGATGTTTCAAAAACTGTAATTGCACTCGATTCAAATTATGAGCGAAAAACAACGAATTCGGGGTTTGGAAGAAAACGAGGCTTCGATTTTGGCGAAACCTCTTTATATTGGCTCTCGCAAAATTGTCGGAAAAGTGATTGAGCCGGTTAAAGTGCAGGCGCGGCGTCCCGTAATTGCATGGCTCGCAAGTTTGCTCAGTTTGGCGATTGAAAAATCTGGCAAAGTCGAGCTGCGGATTCACGTTTTGGCACAGCTTCGCGCCGCGCAGATCATCGAATGCCCTTTCTGAATGGACGCTGTTCCTGCGGTCGGCAGGAAACGCGGAGCGGTGACAATGGAAGAAATCGGCGAAGTTGCCAATTGGCAGCACAGCCGCATTTTGGGTGAGCGCGAGAAAACGGCAATCGAATATGCCGAAGAAATGTCGAAAACGCCTGTTCGCGTTTCGGACGAATTGTTTGAAAGACTCAAAAAATATTTTAACGAAGACCAGATTGTTGAATTAACGGCGAGCATCGCCGCTGAAAATTACCGGGCGCGTTTTAATCACGCGCTCGGCATTGAAAGCGAAAATTTAAACAGCTAAGGAGACAAAACGATGGATGCAACGATGGCGAAAAAAGAGATTATCGGCGGCAGCTTTTTGATTGAGCAAAGCGCGCCGGAAGGAATTTTCACACCGGAAGATTTGACCGAAGAACAAAGAATGATCGGCGAAACCTGCCGCGAATTTATTGATAACGAAGTGCGCCCGCAGATTCCGGCGATGGAACAGCACGCTTGGGAATTGGCGCGGCAGTTAGTTAAACAAGCAGGCGATTTGGGTTTGCTCGGCGCAAATATTCCCGAAGAATACGGCGGTCTGGCGCTCGACCAGACTTCGGGCGTCGTAGTCGCCGAAAATATGGGACGCAGTTCCGGTTTCGGCGTCACGTTCGGCTCGCAAACCTCAATCGGGCTGCTGCCGATTCTCTATTTCGGGACGGAAGAATTAAAGCAAAAATATATTCCGCCGATTGTTTCGGGAGAAAAGGTGACGGCTTATTGCTTGTCGGAAGCCGGTTCCGGTTCCGACGCTTTGGGCGCAAAAGCCAGCGCCAGACTTTCGGAAGACGGCACGCATTACATTTTAAACGGCGAGAAAATGTGGATTTCAAACGGCGGTTTTGCCGATATGTTTATCGTTTTCGCCAAAGTTGACGGCGAAAAAGATAAATTTTCCGCGTTTGTCGTCGAACGCTCGGAAAATTGTCGTCCCGGCGCGGAAGAACACAAAATGGGAATCAAATCGTCTTCGACCACTCCGCTGATTTTGTCGGATGCGCGAGTTCCGGTTGAAAATTTAATCGGAAAAGTCGGCGACGGCGCGAAAATCGCTTTTAATATTTTAAATGTCGGGCGTTTTAAATTAGGCGCAAGCTGCACGGGCGGAATGAAACTGGCTCTGCACGAATCAATCCGCTACGCCAACGAGCGGCATCAATTTAACAAACCGATTTCCAGCTTCGGCGCAATCAAACACAAGCTCGCGGAAATGGCGATCAAAACGTTCGTCGCCGAATCAATCACTTACCGCACGGTCGGAATGATTGACCAGCTTATCGGCGACGGCGCGGACAACGAAAAGAAACTGCGCTCGATTGAAGAATACGCGGTCGAATCTTCGATTAACAAAGTCGCCTGTTCCGAGGCACTCGATTACGTTGTTGACGAAATGGTGCAGATTTACGGAGGTTACGGTTATTCGGCTGATTATCCAGCGGAAAAAGCGTATCGCGATTCGCGCATCAACCGCATTTTTGAAGGCACGAACGAAATCAATCGAATGCTGATTCCCGGAATGCTGATGAAACGCGCGATGAAAGGGCAGCTCGGTTTGATTCCCGCCGCTAAAGCGTTGATGGACGAAGTGATGAATCCGGCGCCAGCCTCGTTTGACGAAGACGAAGCGGTTTTGGCTGCCGAATCAAAGCTCGCCGCCAACGCCAAAAAAGTCGCGCTGATGATTTTGGGAACAGCCGGACAAAAATATATGATGGCGCTCTCGGAACAGCAGGAGATTTTGCTCAACGCCGCCGACCTCATTATCGAAGCCTACGCGATGGAAACCGCCGTTTTACGCGCGCAAAAACTCGCGGCTGCGGGAAGCGCGAACGCCGACCGTTATGTTGATATGGCTGCCGTTTACTGCAACGACGCAATTCAGCGCGTCGAAGCCAAAGCCAAAAACACGCTCGCCGGGATGAGCGAAGGCGACGAAGCGCGCACGATGCTCGCGGCTCTGCGTCGTTTCACCAAAAATCAAACTCCGGTCAACACGATTGCGGCGCGTCAGCGCATTGCGGATGTATTAATTTCGGCGAATAAAAACGTTTTCTAAGTTTTAGAGCGGATTTCATTAAAGTGAAAGACAAGAATTAACAGGGATAAAAGGGATAAATCAAAACCAGAAATTCCCCTTTATCCCTTTTATCCCTGTTAATTCTTTGTTTCTTGTATTTCCACAAATTGAAATTGTATTTGCGCGTTTGCCGTTAATCCGATTTCGGGTTATTTTGCGATTCATTCCCATTTCAAACAAAAAGGACAATTTATGTTCAAACAACTCCTGTCATTAATGCTCGTTGCGTTGTTGGTTAACACAATCGGGCTGCAATTCGCTTTTGCAAATTCAAAGGAAGACAAACAGGCGCGTTTTACTGAAAAAGTAAAAGCTAATATTGAAAAATTGGGCATCGGAGAAGCGGCGCGCGTAAAAATTAAGCTGCGCGATAAAACAAAATTAGAAGGTTTTATCAGCGCGACTGACAAAGATTCGTTTACCGTCACGAATCTGAAAACCGGCGCGCCGACAATTGTCGCTTACTCCAACGTTAAAAGCGCCAAAGGACGAAATCTCTCGACCGGCGCCAAAATTGCGATTGGCGTCGGCATTGCGGCGGCTGTCATCATTTTTTTGATTTATTATATCGTTGTTGTCGAACACGATGATTAAACTTTTTAAAGTTGCCTTAATCGCAGAGCGGGAAATTTGAATCATCAAATTCCCCGCTCTGCTTTTTTGTCGCATTTTTCTTGCTAAATGCAGCCAATTTTGAATAATTAACTGAAACATCAAATTTATCGGGCTAAGGGTTTTTATGAAATACAGGCGTTTGGGCGACAGCGATTTGGAGGTTTCGGAAATCAGTCTCGGTTCGTGGCTGACGTATTCGGGCGGAGTCGAACGCGAGCGAGCAGAAGCGTGCGTCAATAAAGCGTTTGAAGTCGGGATTAATTTTATTGACACGGCAAACGTTTACGGGCGCGGGATTGCCGAAACATTTCTCGGCGAAGTTTTGCAATCTCGCCCGCGCGATTCCTACGTTCTGGCGACGAAATTGTATTTTCCGATGTCCGAAACTGACAAAGGTTTATCGCGTCAGCAGATTTTCAAACAAATTGACGATTCGCTCAGACGTTTGCGGACGGATTACGTTGATCTCTATCAATGTCACCGTTACGACGCAGAAACGCCGCTCGAAGAAACGATGCGGGCTTTAACGGAAGTCGTCGAATCGGGAAAAGCGCGTTATATCGGTTTTAGCGAATGGAACACAGAACAAATCGAAGCCGCTCTTTCAATGTCGGGCGTGAAAAAATTCGTTTCGAGCCAGCCGCAGTATTCAATGCTTTACCGCAAATGGGAGCGCGAGGTTTTCCCGCTTTGCGCCCGGAATGGCATCGGTCAAATCGTCTGGTCGCCGCTCGCGCAGGGCGTTTTGACCGGAAAATATCAACCCGGTCAGCCGCCGCCGAAAGATTCACGTGCAGCGAGCGACGAAATGGGCGGTTTTATTGACAGATTTCTCAACAACAGCGTTTTATCGGCAGTTCAGGAATTAAAAACGGTGGCTGACCAGGTTGGACTTTCCCTGCCGAATTTAGCTCTCGCCTGGATTTTGCGGGACGAGCGCGTTTCGTCTGCAATCATCGGCGCGAGCCGACCGGAACAAGTCGAGGCAAATTCTGCGGCTTCCGGCGTCAGGCTTTCGGAGGATACTTTGGAGGCAATTGAACGGATTCTTTCGCCGGTCGCCGTTATAGAATAAGCGAAAATCGAGGTATTTGTTTTTATGATGAATAAACCTAAATTTCGGATTGAACGGTGGAGCGAAGTTTACGCGCCTAATCCGGCGGTTTTGCGGATGAAGCTTTCGGCAGAAGGCTATCGCGTGACACAATGGTCGGATCACGCCGGCTTAGTTTACGCTTTGCATAAACACCCGGAAGCGCAATCGCATTGGGTTATCAGCGGCTCGATGGAATTTAATGTGGGCGGAGCCAGCTATATCCTCAATGCAGGTGACCGCGATTTTTTAGAAGCCAACACTTGGCATACAGCCCGAGTTATCAGCGAAGAAAACGTGGTTTATTTAATCGGCGAGAAAATCAAATAGAGTTTAAGCCGAAAAATCAATCGCTTTGCACGTTTTCGCGTTTTTCCTTCTATTCTTCGAGTTGGCGTTATTACGACTCTCTTAATCCTTATTTCGACGCGCGTTAAAGTTGGTGTTGAATGCAAAAGTTATAATCAATCAACACCAACCGAAAAACGGCAAATTTATGACGCTAAATTCTTGGCGCCTGAACCAAACCTAAACCTATATCGAATGGGTCTAATCCATTTTGCAAACCATTAGAAGTTGCAGATCCGAGCAATCGAGCTGTTAGGGCGAAGCTATTCAAAACCCCGCCATTTTTTCTAATCTGCTGTGCCCAAAGAGCCGCGACACCCGCTACATGCGGAGTCGCCATACTGGTTCCGTTCAAAGATTTTAAACCGCCCCCGACTTTTGCGGAGAAAATTCCAACACCCGGAGCAGATATATTGGCACCGGTATTCGAAAACGGTGCAACGGTAAAACCATTTTCCCCTTGACCGAGTGCTGATACTGAGATAATGCCCTCGGATACCGCCGGCGGACTGACTGCGATCTCGAAATTCGGATCTGTCTCTCTATCACTTTCGTTGCCTGCCGCGGCAACGATAACCGTCGCCTGCGAAGATGATCCTTGAGCGCGAATAAGTGACGCCAGACGCTCAAATAACATAACATTTGCCCGATAACCTTCGAGCGCGCGCGAGGTTGCGAGTTTAGTAGGAAATCCGTTATCTTGCAATTGTTTGACGAAGCCTGGGAAGTCCATACCGAGCGACATCGAGATTACGTTAGCGCCATTGTCCGCAGCCCATTGAATAGCGCTTACAATTTGTTCGCTTGAGCCGCCGCCCTTCTGCCCCAATACTTTACCGATGAGCGCTCTTCTGACTCCGGGCGCAACGCCGATTCGTGTTCCGTTCACGTTCCTCCCAAAAATCGTACCGGCGCAGTGCGTACCATGACCGTTCTGATCACCGTTACCTTCGCCCGTAAAATCCTGTTCGATTATCTCGACTCCGGCGAAAGCCGTATGAGTCCTGTCAATACCCGTATCAAGCACTGCGACAACCGCTCCTTCGCCCGTGTAAGGCGACGCGTCCGCTCCGACGGCTTTAATGCCCCAAATAATCTCATCGGCAGCAGGTTGCGCTTCTGGCTGCTTGACATCCAACGGCTTAATCAGCTTTATCGGGATAGACGGAGCAATCGCAATAACGTCCGTGTTGCGGGTTAACTCTGAAATCTTGTTTCGGTCAATTTCATCAACTTCAACCGTTACGTTAGCGACAGCCGATTCCGTACTGCCCGGTTGTGCTAACGGTCCCAAAAAAATATCTCCTGTAGGTCTTCGACTGCCGCGAAGAATTATGTGTTTCTCTTTCATAAGATCTCCTTTTTTATTTAACAGTAAAGGGCACTTGTTTCGTATTGGATAGATTAACTTAAGAATGCCATTGGACAGCTTTGAAACTATGCGAATCAAATCAATGTAAACCTAGAAATGTTTACAATAAATAATTGATACTTTAAGCCTGAACCAGTCCAAAACTCTGATCAAAGTATATTTTGCTTACAGTAAAGAGCGTTTTAGACGATTCTTTTCTCCATAGAATTCTTCGTTAAACTATTATGAAACAGTTAGTGTACATATATCCTAACTCCTTAACGCACCAAAAATGAACAATAATTATCACAGAATCTGCTTCTGCTCTTAAACTTTATAATGGTCATTAGAAACTCCTCCCTCATTTATGACTTGCTTCTGTAAAATTGGTTTTCGGGCAGTAAATCACCATTAATTTCCGAAACTTAAAATCAGCTTTCAGTTTGGTAAGCAGTTCCTGCTCTAACTCCGTCCTTGGCTCATTTATATGTTGATAAATTCTGTTCGAATTAACTTCGCTGCAATGCCTCACTTAACTCTGATTATGTAGTTAAAACATAAGCGTTTTTTGGTCTTGTTTCCTGACTATAACGAGGCGTCTCGGCTGAAGAAGCAACAGGTTCGGTAATAAGTATTGAAATCGGATGAAATCTCTATGAATATTTATTAAAATTTGCACTAAGCAGTTAATTTAGGCTGCTAGCGCAGTTCGTATTCTGTCAAGCCTTTATTTGAAACTTCAACTGAAGTAACGTACTGCTGAACAGGGTTATAAGCAATCAGCAATCTAAAGCGCCGTGCCTTTCCGTTTCCTGCTTGCGACCTTGCGGCAAAATATGTGTTTACGAATTAAATTATGGTTCAGAGGTGGCGCTATTTTTGATAATTTCATCACTATATTCCCCGTTATCCGGAAGTATTTTGAAGATTTTTTTAGCCACTTCGGGAATATCACCTAAATCGGAGATTTTTCCGAACCATTCGATATAACGCAGAATTTGTCGTCGTGTGGAATAAATCTCAAATGAGTCCGGTTCCGCAATATCTACCAATGTATTTGTATACTTAATAGCTTGATCTTGAGCTTCATTCAAAATTTTTTGTACATCCGGGGTTTTTTCAGCTTTATCAAATATTGCTGAAGAAAGCATATAAAGCTCGATTAGATTTCCATACGCCCAGATTCTGGCTTGTTCGTTTTTACTATTCACATCGTAGAGAGAAAGCAAATGTGCCAATGACCATAAGTTATCGGGTGTTTTCTGGTAACGTTCATTATTTTCTCTGTCCGTCGTTCCAGATATAGGATTCAAATCATCATTTTTCTTACCTTTCAATCTTTCTAAAGTTAAAGTGAGCGAAAGATACTGAACCACAGCCCAGCTATCAGACCTCTTTTGAAGAAAAGATTTCCAGTAATAGATACGTGCGTTCTCCAAGAGATTCAAATATTCTTTCTTGTAGCGTTTACGAGCTTCTTCATCGAAAACGTCCATGTTCTCGTTTGAAGCCCTGAACAAAACCTCCGCATGCCGTTTTTCAGTGCTGGCTAAGTTTCCAGTTATTTCCGAGTGATGTTCCGATATGCATTCACATAATCTTTTAAGTCTCTTTTTGGCGTCTTCAATCTTTTGTATTGCATTTTCAATCAGTTTTTTTTTCTCTTGATTATTACCTTCTCCTGCCTGCCCGCCTGGCTGCGCGCTATCGGCATCACGTTTTTTTATCTCGTTGGACAACTTCCCTGTTACTTTATCAGCGTAATTCATCGCCGCATTAATGCTTTCAGAGACTTGTTTGATTTTTATTTTGTTAAGGTGTTTTTCAAAATCTGATGGTAAGGAAACGTAAGCCGTCAGACTTGCCCAATCATGATTCTCCTGAAACTGAGTATATAAACGTCTTCGCAGATCATAGAGCAAACGGCGGGGATCGTTTCCCCACAACAAGCCTTCATAAAGACATTCAACTAAACGGACGGAGCCTCCGAAGGAAAGTGGAAACTGCCCTGCGACGACGATTGGTATGCCGGCTTCATGAAGCGCATGTGCAATGCTCGCGCCTGCGCCGGCAACCGATCCGACATTACCACTATCACAACTCGCCAAAGTAACCACCGCTGGTGTTGACATACTTTGATTTTCCGGTCTGGTCGAAGCGCGAAGAGCGGCAGCCAGGCGCGGTCCGCTAATATTTTCCGTCTTATTAGGATTCAGTGAATTGTGTAAGGCGATGCAAAAACGCGTGTCGTAATTATCTTTTACCTCTACGCCGTGAGCGAGAATGTGAATGTGCGTGTAATGATCGGACGCACAGGCTTTTTCAATTGCTTCAATCGAGGCATTTGGCAAAAAATGCAAATGCTTTTCAATTTCCACGCGCCGCTCATCCGGATTATTTTCGTCAAAAAAATTCACCCATGGGCTAATCAAACGACGCAACACCAGCAAATGCGAGTCAAGTGGAATTTCACCGACTTCCGGGGGCGCAGCGGCGATGAAAAGAATTTTCGGTTTTTCCTGCCATTTTACTTGATTATTGTGAACGCGGCGTATTTCCCGCGTAAGGCAAATTGGCAATTGCGGCTGTAATAAGAGATGCTGTCCCGAACCGGGAAGCCCGTTGGGAGAGAGCGCAAGCTCGAACGGCAGCAATGCGAGTTCCGAGGCAGAAAGAATTAAACGTAAGTGAACCAGTTGTTCTTCGCCGCAGCTCTCCTTATTGGATTCGGCTAGCAGTCCGGGAATTTCAGCCAGAAGCTCGCCTAAAATCCGTGCCGTATCGTTTAGCTGAAAAGTGCGCGACTCGTCTTTAATTTTATAACTGAGTGCTCTTAACTGATGCAGGAATTGATTGTGTTCAAACGGCACATTAAGCGTTACGGCAGGATGGTTTTCGCATAGCGCTAAATACGGAGTTAAAGGCGAGAGCAACTGATTATGGGCAGGACCGTGGCGAAGTAATTCAAGTGTAATCGTTCGCATTTTTCGTCTCCTTTTTAGTTTTTAGTAAAACGGTAATCGTTATTGACGTGCTGAAAGATATGTCCATTTTCATCAGGGTTCACTTCTCTCAATTCTCCGTAAGTTTGCTTACTATCAGAACCAATAACGACAACGTTTAATTTACGCAATACAAGATTCAGCGAGTTATCTAACGCTACCATAGTGCCGTGCTTAAAAGCTTCGAAGACTTTTCTGAACTCCTGAGCGTCATTTAAAACCCGGCTTTCCAATTTTATTAGTCTCACCCACGTTCCGCTATTGAAATACCATCCGTGTTTCTTCTTTCTCGGCAAAGCGCGGGCAAGGTGTGTATGCCCCGCAATAAGAAAATCAAAGCCGTCTCCCACGTATTCATCCAAAAGGTGAAAAGTCTGGTCTTCCGCGCTCGGATCAAAGCTGCGATCATTACCGATGTCACTAAGCACTTCGCGTAAAACCTCGCAGACGTCCTCGCCCTGAATAAATTTCCTTATGGCTGAAATTAAACCAAGCGTTCCACCGGATTTATCTTCGCCAACGAGCGCCATAGGATTGATCCTTTGATTAAACCTCTCTTCAGTGCCGTCGAGCAGCATTTCGGCGTACTGCCGGTCGTAGTCTTTATCGAACCGGAGTTTTGAGAAATTACCTGAACCGCTTGATAAAATGTTCTCTGAAGCTATTGTTTGATCTCTTAGCTCGTTCTTTTCACTTCCTAAAAAGCCTGTCGAGCGTCTGGCGCTATCCCAGGCAAGGCGACCGGCGGTGGCGCTTAACGCAATCAATTTATTACGCTGGTCCGGCGCCAATGCGAAAAGTATCGGTAATACGGCACCCGTTTCGGGTTTTAGTAAATCAATAAAAGGATACTGTCTTTTCAGATCATTCATAACGTCAATGACCAGTTGCGTGCCTGCGTTGGGAATCCAATCGTTAATCGAACGTCCTTGAATAATTTCACGCGCATATCGCCGAATCACTTCGTAGTCGGACAAATTCCAGGCATCAACTTCATTGCCGTGAACGCATAATACAGTTGCGGTTCCCACTTTGCACGGAAAACCCGTTCCGTCAAAAGCAAAAGTAATGCGTGCGCTGGCAGCTTCATTTCCGCCCGATAAAATCCGAAGCAGCTCGGCTCGTACCCAGGGCAGCGCCAACTCTAAATCGTGATTTCCTAAATTGATGATTAATCGCCGGTTTTTCGTATTTGCAAAATCTTTTAATGCAGCAAACACATCTTTAAAGGAAGGGTCTCCAGCGATTCTATTTAATTTCCCGACGGCGCCACCCGGATCGAAATACTTGGCTTGATTTTCGGCTAGAAAATCAACCAAATCACCATTAATAACAAGCGCAATCGTTTTGCTCGGCAAATGATTTTTCAAATAATCAATCAGATACCTTAATTCTGTAGCGGAATTAAAGATTTGGAAATTACTCGGTCCTCCCAAATGTAAATCCGAAATGACATACAGCTCGTCAAACTGCGGAAAACTACTAACAGGGGAAAAAAATAATGTGTTTGCCATATCTCAAATTGGCGTCCTCGGTATTAAGGGCACGCGAAAGTAAAATAACCCATTCAGAAGCTCAAATCGGTTCAAAACTCCAATCAAAGTATATTTTGCTTTCGGTCGAGAACGTTTCAAACGATTCTTTTCTCAATTGACTTCTCCGTGGAGTTGGCGTGAAACAGTCAGTGCAAATCAATACTCACTTCTTAACGCACCGAAAATTTACAATAATTATCACAGAATCTTTTTTTTTGCTCTAAACTTTATATCGCGTCAACTTCCAACGATAGGCGGTTTGTTCTTCATTTATTGGCTCGTATATTCTAAGTTATTGAAACTTCTTTTCTCCCCTCGATAATACGACCGATTTCGTTACAGACTTCGCCTTTTGATTCAAGGTGTGATTTGATTTGTTCTTTCTCGTTTTCCGAACAAATTATCACCATTCCGACGCCCATATTGAAAGTGCGAAACATTTCGCGGTCGGTGACGTTGCCGAGTTTTTGCATTATCCCGAAAATCGGCAATTCGTTCCAGGTTCCGCGCCGAATTTCAACCGAAACGTTTTCTGGCAAAATGCGCGGAATGTTTTCTAAAAGCCCGCCGCCGGTGATATGCGCCAAGCCTTTGATAACGCCGGAATTTAACAAATTTTCGAGCGGGCGCAGATAGCTTTTGTGCGGTTCGAGCAAAACGTCGTCGAGAGTTGAATGAAGATCGGGCAAAACGGATGAAATACTGTAAGCACCGGTTTCAAACAACAATTTGCGGGCGAGCGAATAACCGTTTGTATGCAAACCGCTCGAAGGCAGAGCCAAACAAACGTCTCCGGCTGCGATTCCCTTCCCGTCTATCACTTTTTCCTTATCAACAACGCCGACGATAAAACCCGCCAGATCGTATTCGCCCGCCGTGTACATTCCGGGCATTTCCGCCGTTTCGCCGCCCAATAAAACACATCCGTTTTCCTGACACGCTTTTGCAAATCCGCCGATAACGGCGGTTGCAACTTCCGGTTCGAGCTTTCCGGTGGCAAAATAATCGAGGAAAAACAGCGGGCGCGCGCCTTGCACTAGAATGTCGTTGACGCAGTGGTTGACCAAATCCTGTCCGACCGTGTTGTGGACGTTTGCCAGAAACGCGACTTTTAATTTTGTTCCCACGCCATCTGCGGAAGCAACCAGAATCGGCTCTTTCATTTCGGGAAAAGCCGCGCTGAACATTCCGCCGAAGCTGCCGATTTCCGATAAAACGCGATTGTTAAAAGTGCGTCTTGCGAGTTCTTTGATTTTCGCGGTGGTTTGATTTGCGGCGTCAATCGAAACGCCCGCGTCGGAATATGATATAGATTCGCTCATCTTGTGGTAATTATAAACAAATTATTGACGCGATTCGTAATTCGCGTTTAGCATTTTTATTTGATGGAACAATTTCAACAAATTGTCGGCAGTCTCTGGTTTCAGATGTCTTTTATGATTCTGTTCGCGACGGTTCACGGCTATGCGGCGGCGTGGCTCGCCGTGCGGATGCTGTTCCGACCGCGCCGGGCTGTCAAATTTTTAGGCATCACGATTTTTCCGCAGGGAATGATTCCGCGTCACCGCGACCGTCTGGCGGAAGCAATCGGCAACGCGGTCGGCAACGAATTGATGTCGCACGACACGATTGTCAACGCGCTTTTTGAAAAAGATTTTCTGCGGCAAAAAGTCGAGAATTTAGTAAATTCTTACTCCGACGAATATTTATCGAAAAGCTATCCGTCGCTGCTCGAAGCGCTCCCGGCTTCGGCTCGCCCCGCAGTTTTGGACGGTATCACGACTTTGCAGAATCGTCTGGGCGAATACATCGTGCAAACATTGCGCAGCGAGGAAACGGCGCAGGGCGTCAGCGAATTTGTCGAGCGGCGCGTTGACGATTTTCTCTCGAAAAAAGTGTCCGAAGTCGCTGATGAAGAAACTTTCGGGAAGGTTTTGGGGTTTCTTGAGACGCGAATTAAAGGCGTTTTGCAGGAACGTGCGTTGGAAAAACAGATTCGAGATTTTATCAGCGCGCGGCTGGATGATTTAACGCAGACGCAAGTTCCGCTAGGAGAAATGCTCACGGCTGATGCGGTTCATCTCGTCAAAGACCGTTTGGGCGAACAGGTGCAGCCGATTGTTCACCAAATCGCCGAAATCGCGTCGCAGGAACGCACGCGCAAACAGATTAGCTCGCTCATCAAACACGAAATCAACGATTATTATCAGCAGCTTCCGTTTTATCAAAAATTTTTCGTTTCGCGCGACAAGCTCTTTCGCGAAGTTGACGATTTGGTCAACACAACTCTGCCCAGAAAAATCGAAGAAACTCTGAAAGGCGAAACATTTGCCGCCGAAGCCGAAGCGTTTCTGTTCGGCTCGATTGATAATCTGCTGCAAAAGCCACTGCCGGAAATTATCGGGCAAATCGCGCCGGATAAGCTCGAAACTTTAAAAACCCAAATCACAGCAAACATCGTTAAGCTGCTTAAAAGCGATCAGGTTTCAAATTCGATTTCGGTTTATCTGTTCGACACTTTGCACAATCTTCGCCCGCATTCGCTCGGCGCGATTTTAAAACGCACGCATACGGACATCGAGCCTCGTTTGAAAAGCGTGCTAACCAAAACTCTGGTCAATATTCTCAATCATCAGGAAACCGAAAACACGGTCAAAGCCGTGATTGCGTCGCAAGTCGAACGCTTGCTTGTGACGCCAATCGGAAACGTCGCCGAACGAATTGGTGCGGATTCAATCCAACGCGCCTCGACGATGTTAACCGACCGGATTATCGGCGCGGCGCAGGAAAAATTGCCGGTCGCAATCAAAGAATTTGACATCGCCGGTCTGGTCAAAGAAAAGGTCAACAATTATCCGGTCGAAAAACTCGAACAGCTCGTCCTATCGGTTGCCGGACAGCATTTGCGGAAAATCGAATTGTTCGGGTTGTTTATCGGTTTTTTTCTCGGCGCCGGGCAGGCGTTATTTGTTTATTGGACTGGAAAAATGCATTGAGTTAAAGCCAATTCGATGCAAAACTCTGTGTTTCCTCTGTGACTTCTCAGTGTTCTCTGTGGTGAGAAAAAGATTTAACACAGAGCGCACGGAGAAGACACAAAGAACATTGAGAAAAACAAGAAAAAGAATTTATTGAAACTTTCCCGGTCAAAACCGCGTTTTTTCAGACAGCGAAGTTCTCGTCGTGAAATCAGGAGGAAATATGAAAAAAATAGGCTTATTAATTTTTATTGCAGCACTTGTCAGCAGTTTATTTATTGTTTCATTGGTAACGGGCAGTTCCCTTTTGCCGAGCTTGCCGAAAATGTTTACGAGAATCAAAGGTTCGGGTAATCTGCAAACCGAACGCCGCGAAGTCCCGACCTTTACAGCAATCAAAGTCGGCGGCGCGACAAACCTCGAAATCAATGTCGGCGCGGAACAATCAGTCGAAATCGAAACCGATGACAATCTGCTCGAATTGACCAAAACCTACGTCAAAAACGACACGCTTCACATTGAACGGCGCGGAAACATCTGGACGCATTCGGCTTTGCGCGTTCGCATTACGGTCGCCGATTTAAACCGTCTCAACATTTCCGGCGCGAGCAAAGCCAATGTTAAAAACGTTAGAGCCGACAATTTTGAATTGGATTTGAGCGGCGCGTCGAAAGTTAACATAGAGGGCGAAGCCGCCACGTTTATCGCGGATATGAGCGGCGCGAGCAATCTGGACGCTGAAAATTTCAAAACCGTCAAAGCCACTGTCGAGGCTTCGGGCGCAAGCAAAGCCAGCGTTTTTGTAACCGATAATTTGAACGCCGAAGCATCCGGCGCGAGCAAAATCTATTACGCCGGCAACCCGAAAACCGTTCGTGAAGACGAATCGGGCGCAAGCAAAGTTTCTCCTAAGTAAAGGTTTAATTTCATCATAGAGATACAAAGGCACAGAGAAAATTAAATTCTCTGTGCCTTTATGGTTTAATCGTTTTATGAATGCCGTCAAATGTCCGAGTTGCGGGAATCTTAATTCTTTAGGCGAAAATTTTTGTTTGCAGTGCGGCGCGGGTTTGTCCGCCTCAGCGCAAGTTTCACTGTCGCCCGAACAACACGCACGCGCTTTTGGAATGAATCCGGGTGCGATTTCTGTTGATCTGGAACGCGGGCGGCGGGTGTTTTTCTGGTATCGCATTTATGCCGCGATGATGGCTTTGCTTTACGCGGGTGTCGCGGCTCTCGGCATTTTTATCGTATTTTTTGCACCCGCATCAAACAAACGGGATGAAGCCGATCCGATGCTCGTCGGCGGAATTTATGCGGTTATCGGAGTGATTTTCTTTCTTCCGTTTGCCGCCGCGCTCGTTTTGCCGAAAAAGCCCTGGACTTGGATTTATCACATCGTTTTAATTTGCATCGGAATGACGAGCTGCTGTCTGCTTCCCTTTACGATTCCGCTTCTCATAAATTGGCTCAAGCCTGAAACAAAAGCGTTTTTCGGGCGTAATTAAATCCCGCAATTTGTTTCAAAGGAGAAAATCGAAATGAACTTTAAATTAAAACGCGCAGCAATTTTGCCAATCGCGTTTTTCTGTTTTTCAACCGTAAATATGGCGCAGGAAACCAAACCGACGCCCGCGCAAACACCAAAACCCGCGACTCCGGCAGCACAGCCCGCGCCTGCTGCATCACCCGCGCCCGATCCGTTCGCCAATATTCCGCCCGCAAAGCCGGAAGACGTTTCGACGATTGACGGAATCGTCAAAGCTATTTACGAAGTGATTTCCGGCGATCCGGGAGTCAAACGCGACTGGAATCGTTTCCGCTCGCTGTTTTATCCGAACGCGCGAATGATTCCTACCGGCAAAAATCCCCGGACGGGCAAATCCGGCGGACGTTATATCACGCCGGAACAATACATTGAAGGTAGCGGACCGTTTCTCGAAAAAGAAGGCTTTCACGAAATTGGCATCGCGCAGCGCGTCGAACAATTCGGCAACATCGCGCACGTTTTTACAACTTATCAATCGAAACACAAACTTACTGACGAAAAACCGTTTATGCGTGGAATCAACAGCATTCAGCTCGTTAACGACGGCACGCGCTGGTGGGTCTTAAACATTGCATGGAGTCAGGAGACGCCCGAAAGCCCAATACCGGAGAAATATTTAAAATCGGCGCAATAAAATAATCAAAAGAAAAGAGCGCGGGCGTCCGCGCTCTTTTCTTGCGTTAAATTATTCATCCGACGAAAACAGTTTAAGCTCCTCTTCATTCAGACGAATCAAACACTCGAATTTTAGACCGATTTTATTGAGCAGCTTCCCAGAGCTTTCATTGTCTTTTGTGGTAATCGCCAAAATACGTTTGAGCTTTAAAACATTTTTGGCGTAATCAAAGACGGCTTGCGCCGATTCAAAAGCATAGCCTTGCGACCAATAATCGGGCAAAAATGCAAAACCGATGTCCGCATCCGGCAATGTCTCGCGTTTGACCAGCCCGCAAATTCCAATCGGAGCTTCGTTTTGCTTTAATTCGACCAAATAAAATCCATAGCCGAATTGCTCGTAAGAAGCGACGAATCGAGTCAAAATATATTGGCGCGCGTCGTCAATCGTTCTCAGATTTCGGTCGCCGATGTATTTGACGAACGAAGGCTGATTTAATAAATCAAGAATAAAGTTGGCGTCTTCGACTGAAATCTGACGAAGAACGAGCCGCTCGGTTTCAAGGATTTTCATTATGATTTGTCCGTTTCGCTTTCGTACCAATCTGCGTGCAAAGACCAGCCCTCGCAACGCAAACACGATGTCCAGCGCCATACATGACCGCAGCCGGGACACGCGCCGCCGGTTTCAAACGTATTCCAACATGAGTAGCAGCCGCCGTAATAAAATTCCGGGAAATCGCAATCAAAGCAAACCCAGCGGCTCGCTTTCGTCGGCTGCCATTTACAAAGCGGGCAGCGAATCCGTGAAAAATCGTCTTTTTCCTTCAATTCGGCGATTTGTTCGACGATTTCTTTCGGCGACCGTTTCTGAAAGAAACAATGAAAAGACGTTAATGGAAAACTTAGAGCGCAAGACATTTCTTCAAACTTTATTTTAGTTATTCTTCGCCGATGTCCTCGTTCCAAACTTCCGGGTTGGCGGCGATATAATTTGACAGCATTTCGATGCATTCTTTCGATTCGAGGTCAACGACTTTGACGCCGTTTTCTCGCAGCCATTCAACGCCGCCGCTGAAATTTACCGATTCGCCGACAACGACCGTGCCGATTTGAAACTGCCTCACAAGACCGCTGCAATACCAGCACGGCGCGAGCGTCGTAACCATAATTTTGTCACGGTAACTGCGCTGTCGCCCGGCTTTGCGAAAAGCGTCGGTTTCGCCGTGAACCGACGGATCGTTTTCCTGCACGCGGCGATTATGTCCGCGCCCTAACAAATTGCCGTTTTCGTCAAACAAAGCCGCGCCGATTGGAATTCCGCCTTCAGCCAAACCTTGTCTGGCTTCTTCAATCGCCGTTTGCAGCATCTGGTTATAATCAATTTTCATAAGCAGTTTCAATTAAAGACTCGTTTGATTGCGTGATTTATCCTCGAATCGTTCAAAAGCAAGCGCGACCAATTCGTCAATCACCTGCGAGAAAGGTTTGCCGGACGCCGCCCACATTTTGGGAAAGCCGGAAACTTCGGTTAAACCGGGCAGCGTGTTGATTTCGTTAATCAGCAATTCGCCGTTGTCGCGGCGCAAAAAGAAATCAACGCGCGATAATCCAGAACCGTCAACGGCTTTGAAAGCGATTTTCGCCAAATCGCGGATTCGTTCGATCATTTCAGCTTCGAGCGGCGCGGGAACGACGAATTCGTTGTGTCCCGTGCCTTTGTATTTTTCCTCGTAATCAAGAAATTTGGCGTTTTCGTCAAAGATAATATATTCGCCCGGCAAGCTGGCTTGCGGTTCGTCGTTGCCGATCACTGCGACTTCAATTTCGCGGGCGTCCAATCCTTCTTCGACAATGATTTTGCGGTCGAAACGCGCCGCCAATTCAATCGCTTTTTTCAAACTTTCATCGTCATCCGCCCGCGAAACTCCTACGGACGAGCCGAGATTTGCCGGTTTGACGAACACGGGAAAACCGACTTCGTTTTTGATTCTTTCAACGCAGGCGTCGGGCGCGGCTTCAAAATCGCGGCGCAAAAACCAGGTGTAACGGCACATCGGTAAACCCGCGTCTCTAAAAAGAACCTTCATCGTCACCTTGTCCATCCCGCACGACGATGCCAATACGCCCGAACCGATGTACGGAATGCCAGCCATTTCAAAAAGCCCTTGAATCGTTCCGTCTTCGCCGTAAGTTCCGTGCAAACACGGGAAAACGACATCGAGCGGCTGCGAATTTTCGCCGCTTGTTTTCAAAAGAGTTAAACCCTGATAAGTCGGATCGCCGATCAGCGCGACGGCGCGTGTTTCTTTAATGGAAATTTGCTGTTCCAAAAGCTGCCGCGTTTGAGCCGGAAAAAGCAACGCCGATTCTGCCGGAGGCAGCCATTTGCCGTTTTTGGCAATCGCCATCGGAACGATTTCGTATCGCTCCGCGTCAATCGCTTCAATCACCGACTGTGCCGAGCGAATTGAAACTTCGTGTTCACCCGAACGCCCGCCGAAAATAACGCCGATTCTGGTTTTATTCATAATTAGTAATCAGTAATTAGTAATCAGTAATTAGTAATAGTTTGATTTTGAAGTTGTTGAGTTTGTTTCAACATTTAACTTTAAAGTTCCAAAAACTAATTACTAATAACTGATTACTGATTACTATTCATAAAATCGTTTTGCCGAGCGCCGAGAGAATCAATTCAACGGCTAGTTCCGCAGTCCGGTTGTTGGTGTCCAAGGTGGGGTTGACTTCGACGATTTCAAACGAGCGCATTTTGCCGGTTTCGGCGATTCGTTCGAGCGCGAGATGCGCTTCGCGATAGGAAACGCCGCCGCGAACGAGAGTCCCGGAACCGGGCGCGTCCAGAGGGTCTAAAATGTCAACGTCAAACGTCACGGCAAACCCGCCCGGCGCTTGTGAAGCAATTGCGATTGCGTCTTCAATACAGGCATTCATTCCGCGCCGGTCAATTTCGTTCATCGTAAACACGCGCAATCCCAATTCGCGGATCATTTGCTTTTCTCCCAAATCCAAATCGCGCGCGCCAACGTGAGCGCAAAATTTCGGATTGAGCTTCGGCGCAAAACCGCACAAATTTGTCAGTTCAGGCGCGCCTTTGCCGAACAAAACGGCGAGCGGCATTCCGTGCAGATTTCCCGAATGCGATGTTTCCGGCGTGTTGATGTCTGCGTGAGCATCGAACCAAATCAATCCGATTTCCTGATTCTCCTTGCGAAAATGCGAAGAAACCCCGCTTAATGTCGCCATTGCAATCGAATGATCGCCGCCCAAAATTAACGGAATGTCGGTTTCACGAAAAACGTTCGACATCGAGGGACAAATCAAATCGCTCGCCGCTACCATTTCGCGCAAAAAACGCGGATTTTCGCCCGGTTCTGCTGGACGATCCGGGTGCTGCAAATTCAAATCGCCGAAATCCTGCACGCGGTAACCGAGCGTTTCGATTCTTTCTTTTAATTTTTGCTGGCGAATCACCTGCGGTCCAAGCTCGCTGCCAACCGTGCTAGCGGCAAATCCCAGCGGCACTCCCAAAATGCCGACCGTTTTGCCGGTTCCCGGAAAATCCCTATCAAACATAATCACTTATCCGTTTAAATGTGTCGGCAAACCGTCAATGCTGATTTGATTTTTAGTCTGACGATATTCGAGCAAACCGTTCTCGCCTTTATTTTCAGCCCATTCCACCAGCTTTTCGCGCTCTTCTTTCAACTCGTAAACCGGAACTGCGAAACCGCACGAGGTTTGCAGCGATTCAATTTCGAGAACGATGATTTGCCGCTCGCCGATAATCGGCGTGAAGTTGGAATACAAACGATTCCAATCTTCGTCATTTTTCCGAACAACGCGCCCGCGCCCGTAAAGCCGCAGTATTAAAGGCTTTTCCGTAAAGCTGCAAAACATAATCGTCAATCTGCCGTTTTCGAAAATATGAGCGGCGGTTTCGTTTCCGCTTCCGGTCAAATCCAGATACGCCACGGTCTTGCTGTCCAGACAGCGAAAACTGTCCATTCCTTTGGGCGAAAGATTAACTCGCCCGTCGTTCGGCGCGGAAGCGGTGAAGAAAATCTTTTGCTCGGCGATAAAACGCCGCAGTGAATTGTCTAATTCAGTGTAAAACTTTGCCATTATTAACTACCAAAACTAAAACCGCCGCTGCCGCTGCTCTGCGTCGGGAAGAACGGTTTCAAAAGTCCGGCAAAGGCTGCGAGATTTCTGGTTTGAATCAAAATCTCGCCGGGTCCCATAAAATCGGAAACCAACCCCTCGCCGCTGAAAACGCTTTGGAAAAATCCGCGCGCAGCCTTTCTCGTCTGATACTGCATTTGCCCTTCCCAAGCGACGAGATGCCCTGTGTCAATCACATAACGCTCGCCCGCCGCGAGCTTTTTCCGGTGAATCGCTCCGAACGAAGAAAGCAGCAAAAGACCCGTTCCCGAAACTTGCAGCAGGAATAAGCCCTCGCCGCCAAGCCAGGATTTCATTCCGCCGAATTTTGTCTCGACTTGCAGGCTCGTGTCGCCCGCAAGATATGAACTCGCCTGCACGAAAAACGTTTGATTCTGAATCTCGATTCCGGCAATATCGCCTGGCGCGCCCGGCGCAAGAGCGACTTCGCCCGCGCCGCCGCGAGCCGTAAATGTGGAAACAAAAGCCGATTCGCCGCCGACCGCGCGTTTGAGCGCGCCGAAAACTCCGCCTTTCATCTGCGATTGCAGCTCGACGTTTGCAGACATTGAAACCATCGCTCCGGCTTCCGCCGAAATTGATTGTTCGGCTTGTAATTTAACGACGGCGAGCGCGAATGAACCGGGATGCTGGATTTCCCAGGTGTAGCCGCGTCCCTGCCCGCGCCCGTCCGAATCGAAATGAAATGCACCGCCGCCCGGCGGATTGGTATAAGTTTGCTGAACTTGCGACGTATAGCCGGAAGCCGGTTGTTGCGGCGGCGCTGCTTGCAAAGTCAAACCGCAAGCGCCGCAAAATCTGGCATTTTCAGCTAAAGCCGCATTGCATCTGGGACAATTCATAAATTTGTTCGTAGTTCGTTGTTCGTGGTTCGTTGTAGATTGCTTTTGCAACGATCAACGAACCACGAACAACGAACAAATTCATTTAGATTTTTCAATGATGATTTTAACAGCTTCTTCCGGCGTTCGAGCAAAATCGAGGAAAGAAACGTCCGCATCGCTGACAACCAGATTTTCCTGCCAGCATTTGACTACCGGATGCCAGCTATCTCCGAGCAGAACGAGCGG
>DASWLV010000249.1:0-44858 GCA_036400075.1 Pyrinomonadaceae bacterium | reverse complement strand
CGCTTTGGCGAGAGATTCTTTCATCGTTTGAAGGTTGGACGTGAGCGGAGTAAGAACGTTTAATTGCGCGTCGAAAGTCGCAATCAGACAGCGGTCGTTCGGATTTAACAACTCGATAAAATCTTCGGCGGCGTCTTTGATTTCCGTCAACGTATTTCGAGTGCTTTCGCTCGTGTCAATCAGCAGAGCGACGTTGATCGGTTCGTCATAAGTCGCAAAAAAGGCGATTTTTTGTTCGACGCCGTTTTCGTACAAAGTGAAATCTTCCTTTTTCAAACCGGGAATATAACGACCGTCGCGGTCGCTCACGGTCACAGGAACGTTAACGAGCTGTTTGTCTCCCTTTTGAGTTCTCTCCGGCGCAAGGGCTTCCTGCGCGTGCGACTCAAACGGAAAAGCCAAAAACATTAAAAAAAGTAAGGCAAAAACGATTTTCATGAGTTTTTATGTTTGATTTCAAAGTATAGTTTCGACTTTGAACATCTGCAACCGAAAAACCTCCAAAACGCTCAATACAGAAGATTTTTTAAGCGTAATGGCAACAGAATTGCCGGACAAAATAAAGTCGGGCGAACTCTCAAATGAAGAGTTCGCCCGAAATTTTGCGCAATTTTTATTGGGTTATAAATCCATTAAAGTCAGCGGCAAAGTATAGCCTTTGTAGAAAGTTGGGAAAGAGCGTGCAATCACGCTCTTCCGGTCGAGAATTAGCTGAATCCAGCTACTTATTAATACCTTATGGCTGTCGCCCTGTAATCGGGGTGTCCGATTCGCTGCCGAGTCGAATTGATAAATATCCCGGCGGTATTAATACATACCAGTTGCCGCTTCGGTAAACAGCGACATCAGTTTTGCCGTCGCCGTCGTAGTCAGCCGGAACCGGAATGTCTGTTGCTAGACCCCAATTGACGTGGCTGAATGTGCCATTGTCATTGAGAATGTACCAGTTGCCATTGCGATATACGGCGATGTCCGCTTTACCGTCTCCGTTGTAATCAGCCGGAACCGGAATGTCTGCTGCCAGACCCCAATTGACGCCTGCAAATCCGGTCGTGCTCTTGTTCATATACCACGAACCGTTGCGATAAACCGCTTGGTCTGTTCTACCGTCGCCGTCATAATCGGCTGCGACCGGCTTGTCGGTCGAAACACCGAACTGAACCGCGCTAAAGCCTGAGCGGCTGCCCTGCATATACCACGTGCCGTTTGACGGACGGAATACTGCCAGATCGTCTTTACCGTCGCCGTCGTAATCGCCCGGCTGCGGAATGTCTCCGGGTGAACCGAAGTGTTCGCCTCTGAAAGCGCCAGCCGAACCCATAATGTACCAGGTTCCCGAACGGAACACTGCAAAGTCATACCTGCCGTCACCGTCATAATCGGCTGGAACGAACTTATCGCTTGAGACGCCCCATCTCGTTGAGCGAATTTCATAGTTAGCCGAACTGGCGGCATATGACCATGTGCCGGTTGATGCAGTTATAACTGACGGATCAGCTTTACCGTCACCGTCAAAGTCGAATTTTGTTCGCAGAGGCGGCGGAGCGTTGCCTAAAGCATTGGTAAACGCAACGAGGTTAACGCCCGGGATAAGTCCTTGAGGACCTGAAAGCCTTGCTGTTCTCGCAGCGAGATCGGCAGTTAATCCGCCCGGGCTGGTGGGGGCAATAATGGATGTCACAATCGTACCGGCTGTACCGCCGGTTTCTTTGATTGTAATGTCTGAGCCAACGTTTAATGCGCCGCCCGGAAATGCTGATCCGTCAACAAAGTCGCAATTACCTAACGGTGTGTCAGCGGCATTTCTTGCCGAAGTGACGCTCACGGTCGCTGTCGGGTTACCTGGGAATAACGGAACATTGCCCGGTTGGCTGACCGGACCGCCGTTTGTCAGAGTAACGGTGAAGGTGAATGTACCGCCCGGAGCCAAGCCCGGTGCCGCAATCTTACAAACCTTCAGAAGCGTGTTATTGAAGATAAAGTTCGTAAACTCTGCAACAACTTCGCCGGGACGTTGATTGAATGCAACTCTTCCGAGTCTCGGGCTTTCAGCCGGAGTCACCACGTTGGGATTTCTACCGTCAAATCCCGGAGGAGCCGGCGTAGTGTCGCCGCTGGCGTTGAAGTTGTTTGCTGCCGTTGCCTGACCATTGGCGGCTGAACAATTGTTCGTTGCGCTAAAGCCCAGGCATTGATTCGGAGTAAAGCCCGCTCTTCCGGTGCCTGTTCCGCTTTGAAGAACAAGCGTTCCGGTCGTAGGACCGAACACTCTGATGCGCGAAGTTCTAATTGCGCCCGGAGATACAGGAACAGTATTAGCCGGTGAAATTCCGTTTTCAACCACTAAAACTGGAGTTCCGTTCATGAAGGTTTGGAATTCAGTGCGGTTAACACCGGCACCTAATCCCGGAACGAGAGCGCAGTTTCCGCCCGTATCCGCAGAACCGGCTTGAACATCAACAATCCTTGAAACGGGACCGTAAGTCGCAAATTGCGGGTGATTAGCTGTAGCCGTTGCCGGCGGTGCTGTAAATCCGGTTGTTCCCATCGAACCGAAAACGCTAAAGCGGAACAGCGTTCCAAGCGGAATGCCAGGTCCGGCAATCTTACAAACTTTAACGACGCCCGGATTCGAGCGGTTAAAGAAGTCAACTAGTGTTTCCGAAATAGCGCTGCCTTCGATAACGCGAACCGTGGTGTAACCGCCGCCAAGCGTGGAGTTGTTACATGTCACAGTACCTACCGGCGCATTCGGCGTAGGAGGCGCGGTGACAATGGCAGTCGGAGGAGTAATAATGCAACCGAGAACTTCGCCGCCAGCTCCCGTTGCCGGGTTGGCGCCAACTTCTCTGTCAAAAGTCGGACGAGTCGTCACTGTTTCTAAGAAGAAACCCGGTCTGGGTAATTCAGAAACTCTAACCGTTGATTCTCTCGGAGCCGTGGTCGTCGGCGAAGTGTTGGTTGTAACGGCAATCGGTCCGCTGCACTGTCCAACTGAAACCGGGAACACCTGATAGGTGCGGGTTACTGCCGGCGATGTGCCAGGAGCATTGATACGATTCAGCGAATAAACGCCTTCTACCGTAAATTCAAACGTACCGGTGACATTAATGTCTCCGGCTGGATTAAATGTTTGTGCCGCAAAACCGGCGAACGCCGAAGTGGTGGTCGGTCCGGCAGCGGCATGTTTACAAATTTCAACGAAACCTGTAATGGCGAATTGGTTTGTAAATCTAAGTACCAATGGGGTTGTTTCATTACCTGCAATGACATTGATTGCAGCCGTGCGGGTGCCAAGGTTAACAACACCGAGGCTCGAAGCACCTGCCGGCGACGGCGGTGTCGGGTTAAGCTGTTCGACGTTAATCAACTGGAAGTTGAAAAACGCCGCTTGAGCTTGATTCGGAAGACGAGCTAAAGGTTCTTCCGTGATTGTTTGCGGACCTGCGGTGACATCAAACGGAGCCGAACAGCCTGTGCTGGTCGTTGCGCCCGCAGGTGTCGGAGGAACGAAAACTTCAATTACTCCAGCCGGACCGCCTGAAACCGTAAAACGATAGAAGCGATTTGAAATGTCCGTGCCGCCGGCAGTTGTGACTGTTTTACAAATTTGAACGTTTCCGGTATCGCCGCCCAAACTGCTTTGATCTGTTCCGTTAACTTCGCCTGTAACGGAAATCATTCTGCCTTTGACCGTTGAAGTATCATCAACATCAACGTCGTTTCCGGCAATAAGATTTCCCGCAAAATCAACGCCTTCTCCAATACGTATCGAATCTTCGGCGACGAAGAAAACGTTAGCGGCTTGAGCGCCGTTTTCCAGAGAAATGCCTGAACCGCTGTTCACACTGAAACTTCCCCGAACCAAAAAGACGAATTTCGATGTCGAATCGTTTTCTCCGTCGAGAGCCATTTGACCAGCTAACTCGGCAGAATCAAAACAATATACGCCCGAAGCAAAGCTCTTGCCGCTCATTTGCGCGCCGTCTATTCTCGTGCACGGAAGCTGGCTGATGGCTGAATACGTATCGGACAATTCTTTTTTGGTTCGAGCGCTTACCTCATCCGACTTAGCGGCTAAAGTTTGATAACCGGCAGCGGACTTAAAATTTAATGCATAGGCGAGCATCTCGGGAGTAGCTTGCTCATCACCGGGGTTTTGAGTAACTTTTTCCTGGGCTGCTTTGCTAGAGCCGTTAAAGTTCGACGCTAATACGAACCCTACGGCTGTTATTATTACAAGAGTGATAAACATCTTGAGATAAGCGGGTTTAGCATTTACACGGGGCAGAAAAGTCTTTCTGAAATTCATAAATGTTTCCTTCTCGGTCGGCTGCAGTTGAAATGTCAGCTAAAGGGAAATCGTCTGCTGCGAAGCAGAATGGTTTAGACTGTTGACGTGATTGTGCGCTTTGCTCGGCGAAAAACGCGATTCTTCGAATTTAAAAAAGTATCCGGTAAAATTAGAATGCCGGTAAATCTTTTAAAATCAAATGCTCAGTACTGGACTCGAACCAGTGACCCCACGCGTGTGAAGCGTGTGCTCTACCAACTGAGCTAACTGAGCTAAGAACCTTTGTTTGCCAAAATTGCAACGCATCTAATATGCCTTAAAAGCCGATTATTTAGCAAGTTTGGAAAATCCGCCGAAAAGCGATAAAAAGGCAAAGGGAAATTTATCAAATAACCGCCAGCCAAAGCGGAAAAACAATCGGTGCAGTGAACATTATTTGAAAAGTCGGCTTGATTGCTGATTTTTAGAGATTGGGCGAAAGCGAAGCTTGTGGAAAAAACTCAGAAATTATCCGACGGCGTTGCCCGCGTCGAAATCTCCTCTGTTGCGACGCTCGTCAAAGCTTTACGGCTTGAGCGAACGCGGTGTTGTTTGTGCGAAACGGAAAACGCCGCGCCGGTCGGCGTCGGCGAAGATTTTGAATATCGCACGAGCGACGACACGTTTTTGGCGATGCAATGCCGCTCGTGCAGCTTGATTTATCTCAACCCACGCCCCGCACCGGAAGAGTTTCAGACGATTTATCCCGCAAATTATCACGCTTTTGAGTTTTCTCCCGACCAATTCGGTTTTGTTTATCGCGTTCGCCGCAGGCTTGAAGCAAGACGACTTTTAAATTGGTGCCGGGATCTGCCGGAAAACGCCCGAATTCTGGATGTCGGCTGCGGCGACGGTTTTCATCTCGGCGTTTTAAAAGAATTCGGCAAACAAAGCTGGCAGCTCGAAGGCATTGACGCCGACGAGAGAGCCGCCCGCGCGGGCGAGCAAAAAGGTTTGAAAATTCATTGCGGAATTTTGGAAACCGAGGATTTGCCCGCAAACGCTTACGACCTCGTGCTGTTGATTCAAACCGTCGAGCACGTCGCCGATCCGCCGCAGCTTTTAAAGCAAATCCACCGCGTTTTAAAACCCGGCGGAAAGCTCGTGATTATCACAGACAACACCGATTCGCCGGACTTTCGCATTTTCAAAAGCCGTTATTGGGGCGGCTATCATTTTCCCCGCCACTGGAATTTATTCAATCAAGCCACAATGCGGAAATTAGCTGAAAAGTGCGAATTTGAACCCGAAAAAATCGTCACGGTCGTCAGCCCGGTAAATTGGACTTATTCGATTCGCAATCTGCTCGACGACGCGGGCGCGCCGCGCTTTGTGGTGGATTTTTTCAGCTTAAAATCTACAATCGCGCTCGGCGCGTTCACCATTTTTGACACAATGCTTCAATTTCTCGGCAAAGGCGCGCTTCTTAACGCTCATTTGCGAAAACCTCTATGAAACAAAATCTAAAAAATCCGGTCGTCATCATCGGCGGCGGAATCGCCGGACTCACTGCGGCAAGCTTTTTGCGCCGCCAAAACGTTCCTGTCCGTCTTTTTGAAGCCGGAAAACAGCTTGCCGGACTCGCGCAGAGCTTTCACGACACGGACGGTTTTACTTACGATTTCGGCGCGCATTTTCTGACAAACCGTCTTGCCGCCGCAGTCGGAATCGGCGCGAATTGCCGGGATGTTCCGCGTTACGGCGAAACCGTCTGGCTCGCAGGCAAAAATTACGGTTATCCGTTCGGTCTTTTGCGTGTTCCGCGTTTTGCCGCAAGCGGCGCGGCGACGCAGCTTAAAAGTTTTGTTTCAAAAGACGAAGCCGTTTCAGCCGAAGAATGGTTCAGAGCGAAATACGGTCGTGCTTTGGCTGACGAAGTTGCAGTTCCTCTGACCGAAGCGTGGTCTGGCGCGAGCGGCGCAAATTTGTCGCGCTCTGTCGGCGACAGCATTCCGGGCAGCATCGCCAAAACTTTGTTTTTAAAAGTCGCCGGAAAATTAACCGGACGCGCAGTGGCTTGCGGCTACAGCCGCGAAATGCCCGAAAAACCGAGCGTCTGGCACGTTTATCCCGAAAACGGCATTTCCACGCTCTGTCAAAAATTGGCGGAAAATCTCGCAGACGCTATTGAGCTTGAAACGCCTGTTGAAGCGATTTACGTCGAAAACGAGTGCGCAGTCGGAGTACGGGCAGGCGGGCGGGACATCGAAGCGTCGGCTGTCGTCAGCACTGCGCCGGTTCACGTTTTGCCAAAATTAATCAAAGGCTCGCAGAAATTAAATTATCTCCAAAAATTTCGCTATCGCCCGATGATTTTCGTCAATATGCGTTTTGAAGGACGCGGTTTGCTCTCGGATGTTGTCGTCTGGACGCCGGAAAATCTTTTTCCGTTTTTCCGTCTGACCGAAACGCCGCTTTCAATGCCGTGGCTCGCGCCCGAAGGCAAAACTTTGATTACAGTTGACATCGGCTGCGAAAAAGGCGATGAAATCTGGCAAATGGAAGATGAAAAATTGGGCGAAATATGTCTGGAAAACCTGACGCCGATTATCAAAGACGCCAAAGAGCGTTATCGCGGCTGCCGCGTTTTGCGAACCCCGCTCGCTTACCCGATTTTCCTGCGCGAATACGAAGCCGACCGAAAGCGTTTCGAGCAGGGAACCGGAATCGAAAATCTTTATAGCGTCGGGCGCAACGGCGAGTTTTCGCATATTTTTATGGAGGACGTTTATTGGCGAACGCTCGGCAAAATGCGCGAATTAATGGGAAATTTAAGTCAAAGCAATGATAAATTTGAATCCGCGGAATCGGCGCTTGTTATAGAAAATGCGGTAAGCGTTTAAATTTTCTTAAAAAAACAAGCCGCGAGTGTATCGAATAACACTCGCGGCTTGTTTTTTTTCTAAACGCCGACGCGCTTTTAAAGATTAAAGCGGAGGCGAAGTCGGTCCGGCTTCTCCTTCTTCGCTGAATCTAATGCTTGAGCCGTTAGAATCAACATAAAAATGTCTCGAACCGGAAGACGGCGTTTCCGGGACGGCGCTGACCGAATAAAAATTTACTTTACCGTTCGGGCTTTTTTGAGTTTTGAGGTCGAAAATGTAGCCGTTAAAAACGGGTTTGCCGCCGCTCTCGCCCTTAAAGTTTTCGTTAAATCCGGTGTCTTTAATCAATTCGTCAAAGCTCTCGGCAAAAGAGCCTCTGCGTTTTGAAGCGTACTGCACCTGACGTTCGTTGATCTGGCGAAGCGAGTCAATCGCGGCGGTTTCGTTGCCGTTTCTGACCATATAGCTCCACGCCGGAACGCCGACCGCAATCAGCAACCCGATAATCGCAATCACAATCATTAGCTCGATCAGCGAAAAACCGGCGATTTTTTGTTTTCTGTGGTGGTTCATAAGATTTTAAAAATTAGCGTCTCCTTACGGTTTGTTTACACGAGAAAACCTCTCGGAAGTTTCAAGAAATTTATAACATTGCAAACCAGCCTGTTTCAAATTTTAGATGGCTGCGGGCGCTATGTCGGCGAAGTTAATTTTCCGTTTGGTTAAGCTAAATGATTTTATCAGGATTAACCCCAAAAAGAAGATAAAACATTGTTTCATTAAGCTAATGACCTTCGCAATAACAGTAAAGCCCGGTTTTGCGTTTAATGCAAAGTTAGAAATTTCTCCGCTGCCTCGAGCGCGGCATCGCGTCCTTGCCTCAAATCGGTAAGGGTTAGTGGAATTCTTTGATCAGGGGTAACCCCAACGCCTTCTAAAATGCGATTCTTTGGAGAATTATAGATACGTGCGCTCCAACGAAGTGTGCCGCCACCTTTTAGTTGTTTGCTCCAACTGTTAAGCACGCATCCACAAGTTTGTCGCCCGATTATCACCGCGCGATTATTTTCCTTCATCGCGACTGCAAAAACCTCCGAAGCGCTTCCCGAAATTTCGTCAACCAAAACGACGACTTTGCCTTTGTAAACCTGGTCTGATTTGTGGGTGATTATCCGCTCCGGCTGTCCGCCTCTTTTCTTGAAACTGCCTAAACCTGTTTCCGCTGGAAAAAACAGACTACCGATATTGAGCTGGATATCAGTGTGTCCGCCGCCGTTGCCGCGCAAATCTATAACCAAACCGGGCGTATCCATCAAATTTGCGAGTTCTGTTTTGAATCGTTCATCAGCAGGAGATTTCCAGGCGTCAAATTTAATATAGCCGAAACCCGAGGACAGCCGGCGCGCTGTTAAAGTCGGAGTTTCCGAAGGACGAGCGCCGAAATGAGTAACGTTGAAATCAAATACTTTGCCGTCAAAACCTTCAACACCGAAACTGCGCACAGCGCCTAGAAAGCCGCCGTAAAGCAACGCTCCGTGCATCACGCTCTTCATCGCCTGCTCAGTGGATGAACCGGCAAAGCGTGAGCGAATTTCAGCATAAAGCTCTTCAACCGACTTGCCGTTAACCGAACGCAAAATCATTCCCGGTTTAACACCCGCTCGTTCGGCATCCGAATCCGGTTCTACTTCCGTAATCGCGGTTTTGCCTTCGACTTCTTTGAGCGTAATTCCGACACTGCCCGGTGGATTAATATTATTACTGGCGTTTGATTTGGGATGAATCAAGACGGTATGAGAATCACGCAACAGGGCGAGCATTTCTTCAAACAACCTGTAAAATTCCACGTCGTTTTTCGCCGCCTCAACGCGCGGACGATAACGCTTACGGACTTCTTGCCAATCAACGCCATTAAATGACGGGTCGTAATATTGCTCGTTAATTGTCTTCCACACATCCTCAAAAATCTCAATCCGTTCTTGTCGGGGTAGTGAGTTTGACGAATTCGCCGACTCCGCGGCTATGGATAAAGCGGGCTGTTTAGCGGCTTCGCAACCAATGAATAAAGTAGAAACGAAGATAAGAGATATAATCGTATTCGCTTGTTTCGGCAGATTGCACGGCATATTTTTGAATGGCTTAAACTGATTTCACAAGCTTAAAATTTAAGCTGCCAACTTTGATTATGACAAATCGTCGAAATTTGAGTTGAACACATAATAAATTACAGTAATTGAAGGAAAAACCAAAATTTATTAAAAAAAGAACTCCGTATCAGTTTGGGCGTTAATGCAAAAATTATTGCCGCGTCCAAATTTTTGAATGCAAGCGCCTTCGGCAAACGGTTAGAATAAATCGGGCATCTTTGCCTGAGAGCAATTTTTAGCCGAAACAATGAGAGATTGGATTAAAACCATCGCGCCGAAAACCGAGATTGCACCGGAAAAATCGAGCGCCTCAACCGATTCCGCTTTTACAAAACTCGGTTATCTGCGAGAAGCGGTCGAAACGGTCATCAAAGGCAAATCCGAAACCGTCAAGCTCGCCGTCGTCGCGCTGCTGGCTCGCGGTCACGTTTTGATTGAAGACGTGCCGGGCGTCGGGAAAACCACGCTCGCGCAGTCTTTGGCGCGCGCCTTGGACGCGCAGTTTCAACGGATTCAGTTTACAGCCGATTTGCTGCCTTCGGACGTGACCGGGCGTTCGGTTTACGACAACCGCACAAGCGCGTTTTTGTGGCAGCCGGGCGCGATTTTCGCCAACGTCGTGCTGGCTGACGAAATCAACCGCGCGACTCCGAAAACGCAATCGGCACTGCTCGAAGCGATGGCTGAAGGTCATGTGACGACTGAAGGCGTGACGCGCGAATTGCCTCGCCCGTTCGTTGTGCTGGCGACACAAAATCCGGTTGAACATCACGGCACTTACCCGCTGCCCGAATCGCAGCTCGACCGTTTTATGCTGCGTTTGACGATGGGCTATCCGTCGCTGCAAGAGGAAAAAACGATTTTGCGCGACCGCGAGCAATCTGACCCGCTCGAATTCGTCCAGCCGGTTTTGTCGGTTGACGACGTTTTGGAATTGCAAACCAGAGTCGGCGAAGTGCGCGTTGACGACAGCTTGATTGATTATTTGATGCAAATCGTCGCTGCGACGCGTAGCACCGATAAACTCGAACTCGGCGTCTCGCCGCGCGGAAGTCTAGCTGCGGCGCGCGCCGCGCAAGCTCTCGCGCTCGTCGAAAACCGCAATTTTTGTATCGCCGACGATTTTAAACGCCTAGTCATTCCGTGTTTCGCTCACCGCGTTTTGGTAAATGCGCGCTACGCCGCCTTTAATTCCGGTCAGCAAACGGCGGAAAACGTCCTGCGCGAGATTCTAAATCAAATTACTGTGCCGGTTTAAGCTGAGAGCGCGGATGTCCACATCCGCACGTTTGCTGCAAAGCAAACGAAAACCCGCGTATTTTTAATCGCGCTGTCGCGCTTATAGCGGATGTGGACATCCGCGCTCCAGTCAGAGAGTTGAATTTTGCAGAAAAACTCCTTCGATAAAATCAATTGGCGCAATGTTCGCTCGATAGTTTTCGGCTTAATGGTCGTTTTCGGCGGGCTTGGGCTAGCGTTTGTTACGCTTTACGCGCAGTATATCGGGAATCCGGAGCTGGCGGGCGCGTCGGCGATTGCTTCGCTGGTTTTTGTCGTCCTGATTTTGCTGTTCGTCGTTCCGCCGCTGGCGCGTGGGGCGAGCCGCGAAGTCGCTTATTTCGATTTGCCGCTGGAGATGACGAGCGGCGGTTTGATTTTCCTTGGAATCATCGGAATAGTCGGTTTTGCGGCGTGGAACACGGGAAACAATCTGCTTTTTCTGGTGCTCTCGTTTTTGCTTTCAGCGTTTGCCGTTTCGTTGATTTTGGGCAGCTCAAATTTGAAAAAGCTCGAAGCGCGAGTGCGATTTCCCGAAGCGATTTTCGCCGAAGAGCCGACCGTTTTTACCGTCGAACTGAAAAACCGGAAATGGCTTTTGTCGAGTTTTTCCGTTACCGTCACTTTGCGCGGCGCGCTGACGGACGATAAATTCGGTGGTCGGAAATTCAAATTCATCAAACCGCCTGACCGATTAGCGCCGATTTTTCGGCTGCCGTTTATCAAACGCAGGGTCGGTTATTTCATTCACGTTCCGCGACGCGGCGAAGCCGATCAGCAGACCGAGCAGCTTTTCGAGCGGCGCGGGCGTTTTATCATCCGCGATTTCGAGCTTTCGACGCTTTACCCGTTTGGTTTCTGGCGGCAGCGCAAGCGTCTGCAAGTCGTCGAGACGGCGATTTACACTTTTCCGAAATTGCAGGACGTTGGCGGATTTTTGCGAAACTCGGAAAGAAGGCTCGGACAATTTACCGCGAACCGGCGCGGCGCGGGACAAGACCTTTTGAGCCTGCGTGATTATCAAGCTTCGGACGATATTCGCCGGATTGACTGGAAAGCGACCGCGAGAACCGGGCAAATGACGGTGCGCGAATTTGCGAGCGACGACGACCGCCGCGTGACCGTCGTTTTATTGATTGACGCCTCAGACGACGAAAGATTTGAGGGCGGAGTTTCCCTTGCTGCTTCTTTGATTTCTTTTTACATCGCCGAAAAAGCCGAAGTCCGTTTCTCCGCAAACGGTGAAACGACCGATTTCGGAATCGGCAGAGCGCATCTCCACGAATTGCTCAGAAAACTTTCGATTGTCGAAGAAAAAGAAAAGCCTGCGGAAATCGAAATTCCGCCATCACAAGGTGATTTGCAAATCGTCGTTACGCCGGACGCCGCGCAGGTTTACGAAGCGGATAATCGCGTGATTTTTCCTTATTAAATTTCAAATTTCACCACAGAGGCACAGAGATTTTTATTGTTTTTAAATCTCTGTGCCTCTGTGGTGAAAAATCCGTCTATTTCTGCGCGAGAGCTTTTTCGATTGCTTGCATTACCGCTTCGCTTTGCGGTGTGTCTTTTGACGTAAAGCGGGCAAGTATTTTCCCGTTTTTATCCACCAGAAATTTGTTGAAATTCCAGGTAATGTCGCCCGCATATTGCGGATTTGTTTCCTTGCTCGTCAAATATTTATAGAGCGGTTCCTGATCTTCGCCCAGGACCGAGATTTTGGCGAACATTGGAAACGTAACTTTGTATTTCGACTCGCAAAATTCTTTGATTTCCGCGTTTGTGCCGGATTCCTGATTTTTGAAGTTGTTTGCCGGAAAACCCAAAACGACAAAGCCCTGAGCTTTGTATTTTTCGTAAATCGCCTGTAAGCCTTCGTATTGCGGCGTATAACCACATTTGCTCGCGACGTTGACGACGAGCGCGACTTTGCCTTTGTATTTCTTGAGCTTTACGTCATTTCCGTCAATGTCTTTAACGGTGAAATCGTAAATCGTTTTGGCTTTTTTGGGCGGCACGGCGGCAAGCAGATTTCCTGCCCCGAAAGTTGTTATTAACGCTATTGCAATTAAAATTTTGGTCATAAATTTATTCCTCTTTGAATTTACTCGCTCGGCGGCAGCGTGCGCTGATTACGTTGCTGCGGCAATTGATTTTGCTGTCTATTATCGTTTTTCTCTCCGGTTTCGGCGAAAACTTCTTTCAACGCGCCGACGGTCGAAAGCACGCTCGATGTTTCCATCGGCATAAAAATCACTTTCGAGTTCTGGGTTCTGGTCATATCGCGCAAACTTTCGATGTAGCGCGCCGTGATCAAATATTGCGCGGTTTGCTTCGGGTCGCCGATTGCCTGCGAGATTTGCGCGATTGCCTGCGCTTCGGCTCCGGCAGCTCTTAAACGGGCTTGCGCCGCGCCGTCGGCGGCTAAAATCGCCGATTCTTTTTCGCCTTCGGCGCGAGTGATTGCCGCTTGTTTTTCGCCTTCGGCGCGCGTTATCGAGGCTTGGCGTTCGCCTTCGGCTTGCAGGACGAGCGCGCGGCGGTTGCGTTCGGCGGTCATTTGTTTTTCCATCGTAATCCGCACGTCTTCCGGCGGATTGATATTTTTAACATCAACACGCGTGACTTTAACGCCCCATTTATCGGTCGCTTCGTCGAGAATAATTCGCAGCTTGGTGTTGACCTGATCGCGTGAAGAAAGCGTGTGGTCTAAATCCATTTCGCCCATTACGGCGCGCATTCCGGTGATCGTAAGCTGCACAATTCCGCCGACTAAATCATTAACTTCGTAAACGGCTTTAACCGGATCGGTGATTTGCCAGTAAACAACCGAGTCAACGTTGATTGTGACGTTATCGCGCGTGATAACGGGCTGCGGCGGCAAATCAATAAACTGCTCGCGCAAATCAATCGAAGTTATTCCCGGACGGGTGTTTGTCCAGTAATACGAGCGCGGGTTGTCAATAAACGGAATGACGATGTTCAACCCGCTGGTCGCCATCCGATTAAAACGTCCGAGCCTTTCAATCAGCAAAACGGTTGATTGCGGCACGATTTTGAGCGTCTTCCACGCCACAACCAAAAACGCAGCCGCCAAAAAAATGAAAAACAGCAAACCTGCGGTCGCCACGCCTTCGATTTGAAATAATAAAATTAGCCGTAACATTCTGCCTCCTTAAATTTTCAGAGAACCGACGCTTGAGCCGTAATATAACTCGATTTCAGTAAACAAACAAAACGAGCCAGACCGCCAGACGAAAGAACTATCAACTATAAACTCTCAACTATCAACTGTTTTTCAATGAGTAACAGTTGATAGTTGAGAGTTTATAGTTGATAGTTTCAAGAATTTTAATTTTGCGTAGCTTAATTTAATCGAGCAGCGTTCCGTAAATTCCGAGCGGCAAGCGATAAACGGCTTCGTTCGCGGCGACGAACATTTCGCCCGCTGCGCCGAAACAAAGCCCGACAATATTCATTCCCGCGACAAACAATTCGGCATTGCTCCCGTCGGGTGAAATCCGCACGATTCCGCGCCTTTGACGAAGTGAAGCGGCGATGTATAAATTGCCTTCGCGGTCGAAAGCCAAACCTTGCGGGCGTCCCAAACCGCGATAAAACATTGTAGCTTCGCCGTCTTCGTCAATTCGCATCACGGCGTCAAAGCTGGCGACGTTCGGTCTGCTGACATAAAGCGCGCCGTCCGGTCCAAAGGCGAGATGATAAGCGGCGATTGATTGTTCGAGCGACGCGAAAAATTCCGATTCGCCGATCGAATTGATTTTGTAAATCGTCCCCGAACGGTCGCCGACAAACATATTGCCGAGCCGGTCAAACGCCAAACCGGTTGCACTTCCCAAATCCGAAGCGAACAGCAAAGCCTCGTTTTCCCGGTTAATTCGATAAACCGTGCCTTCTGCGCGGCTTGTGACGAAAAGCTCGCCCGATGGCGAAAAAGCAATTCCCGTCGGATTCATTATGTCGCCCGAAATCTCTTCCAAATCGCCGTCCGGGTAAAGCCGGAAAAGCGTCACGGGAAGCTGCTGACCGCGCGAGCCGGAACGGGTGACAATCAAGCTGCCGTCTGACGAATCAACCGCCGGATTTGCAACCAGATGAAGCCCGTCGCTCAATTTTACGCCGGTCATGATGCGGCGGTAAGTGTTGCTGTAATAACCGTCGCAATACAATTTGACTTCGGTTGCGCCGTCACCGGTCGGATGCGATTTTTTTGGCATCTCTGCCGGAATCGTCGCCGTCACGCGAATCGGCGAAGCGCCGTAAATTTCTCCCCGCTCATCATTAAAGTAACAGCGAAAATCGCTTCCTCGTTCAATCGGGAAATTTTCGCATTCAATTATTACTTCACCGCCCGGAATTGCGTTTGGCGGCGTAATGCGCCGAATTATCCCTGCTTGTTTTTTCTCCATCATAAATTCCTTTGCGGGCAATTTTACGACGCGCTCGCCGTTGGTGTCTATTTAACTGTTACAAGGCGCAGACTTGCCGCCTGTTCAAAATCAAATTAAAAAATCTTGATTGCGCGAAACGCGGCGTGTTAATTTGGCTTCAAGCTAAAAATGAAATTAATTGTTGCCGACCGACTTTTCCGGGTTAACGACCGTTTTTCTTTTTTTCGCGTTTTGATTTGAAACGCAAATGACAAGGGGATTTTGAGCAAATGGAGCAATCTGCTTTTCCGGCGACGGCGGCGAATGAAAACATTTCAACAGCCGAACCAAAGCCCGCTTTGAGTTTGGTTGACGCGGTGGCGTTGATTGTCGGAATTGTCGTCGGCGCGGGAATTTTCCGCGTGCCCTCGCTCGTTGCCTCAAACGCCGGAAGCGAAACGGCGTTTCTCGTGGCGTGGGCAGTCGGCGGTCTGGTTTCGCTGGTCGGCGCGCTTTGCTACGCCGAGCTTGCTTCGACTTTTCCGAGCGCGGGCGGCGATTATCATTTTTTGACGAGAGCTTATGGAAAAAAACTCTCGTTTCTCTACGCATGGGCGCGGATGAGCGTGATTCAAACCGGTTCGGTCGCGCTGCTGGCGTTTATTTTCGGCGATTTTGCTTCGCAGATTTTCCGGCTCGGCGAATTTTCCTCCGCAATTTACGCGGCTTTGATTGTCGCTGCGCTGACCGCAATTAACATCGCCGGAATCGGATTCGGAACCGGAACGCAGAAACTTTTGACCGCAATTGAAGTTCTGGGAGTTACGGCTGTAATTGTCGCGGGAATCGCCGCTTCTTCGCCAAACGAAACGCAAACTGTTGCGGCTTCAACCGGAACAGGGTCGTTCGGTTTGACGATGGTTTTTGTGCTGTTGACTTACGGCGGCTGGAACGAAGCGGCGTATATTTCAGCCGAAATGCGCGGTAGCCGTCGCCGCATTGCCGAAGCTCTGATTACCGGAATTTTGATTGTTACCGCGCTTTATCTACTCGTTAATCTGGCGTATTTGAGCGCGCTCGGCTTAAATGGATTGGCGCGATCTGAAGCGGCTGCGAGCGATGCGATGCGCGGAGCGTTCGGCGGTTTCGGTGCGCAGTTTATCGGTTTGCTGGTAGCGATCTCAGCGATAACTTCGGCGAACGCGACGATTTTCACCGGCGCGCGGACTAATTACGCGCTGGGGCGCGATTTCCCGGTTTTATCCGCGCTCGGCAAATGGAACGAGGGCAGCAATGCGCCGGTCAACGCTTTTCTCGCGCAGGGCGCGGTGGCGCTGCTTTTAATCGGTTTGGGTGTCTTGACGCGGAAAGGTTTTGAAACGATTGTCGAATACACCGCGCCGGTTTTCTGGACGTTCTTTTTGCTGACGGGAATTTCGCTCTTTGTTTTGAGACGAAAAGAACCGAACGTCGAACGCCCGTTTCGCGTTCCGCTGTATCCGCTGACGCCGCTCGTTTTTTGCTTGACGAGCCTTTATTTGCTTTATTCGAGCCTCGCTTACACCGGCGCGGGCGCACTCATCGGCGTCGTGGTTCTCGTCATCGGCGCGATTTTGCTGGCGCTCGTCTCGCGCGGAAATGCATTTTTAAACGCAAATCAAACGCAAGAGGGAAAAATTGATGCAGACAAAGAAAATTAAAATCGGATTGATTTCGCTCGCGCTCTTAACCGCTTCCTGCGCGGGCGAGAATGCTGTTCAGCAAACGCAGAATGCAAATCGGGCGGCGACAAATTCCGCTGCCAATCAAACCGCGGGAAAATCAAACTCCGATAATATGACCGCAGACATCAGAGTCGTCGAAAACGTGCCGGAAGTTCCGTATGTTCCGACGAAAGAACTGGTGGTGGACAAAATGCTGGAAATGGCAGATGTCAAAGGCACGGACGTATTGTGGGATTTAGGTTCGGGCGACGGGCGCATTCCGATCACCGCCGCCAAACGTTTCGGCACGCGCGGCGTCGGAGTTGACATTGACCCGCAGCGCGTCAAGGAAGCTAACGAAAACGCTCGCAAAAACAATGTTACGGACAAAGTCCGTTTTATCGAAGAAGATTTATTTAACGTTGATTTCAGCGAAGCAACCGTTGTGACGCTTTATTTGCTGCCGGAAGTCAATCTGCGACTGCGTCCGAAATTGCTCGATTCGCTTAAACCGGGCACGCGCATCGTCTCGCACAATTACGATATGGGCAACTGGCAGCCCGAAAAAGTCGAAATTGTCAAAACGCTCGACAACGATGACCATGTTGTTTATTTTTGGCGAATCCCGGAGAACAAAAATGAATTAAAGGAGATTTTGAAATGAACAATCGAGCTAAATTTTGGTTAACGGCAATCGTAATAGCATTCGCCTTGGCACCGGTTTACTCGCAAATCACGCCCCAACCCAACCGTAAACAACCGCCGCCGATGACTGTCAGAAAAGACGTGCCGTATGTTGCAACCTCGCCGGAAGTCGTCAAAGCGATGCTCAAAATGGCAAACGTCGGTAAAAATGATGTGGTTTACGATTTGGGTTGCGGAGACGGGCGAATTGTCGTTTCCGCCGTCAAAGATTTCGGCGTGAAAAGCGGCGTCGGCGTGGATATTGACCCGGAGCTTATTGCCAAAGCCAAACATAAAGCGAGAAGAGAAAATATTACGGACAAAGCAACATTTATCGAAGGCGATTTGTTTAAAACCGATTTGCGCGAAGCCACGGTCGTTACGCTTTACTTGTATCCAAGCGTTAATTTGCGATTGCTTCCGAAATTGCTTGATGAGCTAAAACCCGGAACCCGAATTGTGTCGCACGATTTTGATATGGGCGAATGGAAACCGGAAAAAACCGAAAAAGTCGGTGGCGCAACCATTTATTTTTGGACGATTCCACAAGACAAAACAACCGTACCGACGGTGCGCGTGTTTCGCGGGCAGGCTCAGTAACAGTTAATTAAAGTTCAGATTTGAAGTCAGAAAATTGAAACGCAGAGCCGCCGGGAAATTAGGAAAGGAAAAGAGCTTGAGAGAAATTCTATTCTTTTCACATCTAAAAGAAAGCGCAGCCGAATATTCGGCTGCGCTTTCTTTTATAAAATATGGTAAAAGTCCGTATTATTAGCTCCGCTTTTCTCGTTTGAAGAACTCGGTCTCAGTTACTGATATTATTGTCCGTATTGTGATTCCAAGTAATTATAAAAATCGTCCTGAATCGTGTAAAAGTAGCTGATGTTAGAAATTGGTTTGTTTTTAATTGTGATTCCCTGATAATCCGAGTTTCCGTTCACGGTCTCAACCGATGTTCCGTTGATAGCGGTCACAATGCAGTGATGAACGAGACTGCCTTTTTCAACTGCAATATCACCGATACCAATTCCGGCAGAACCGGCAATTTTCTTGACATTCGGTCCGGCAACTCCAGGCATCGCCCATCTTATATCCGGCACTCCGGCTTTAATCCAAACATAAGTGGCAAATATTCCGCACCACGAGACGCCGGATTGTCCGGGCTGCGGAATCCTTTTGCCGCGAATTTTGACGCCATCCAAATAACCGGAAATTTTCCAATGCTGCTCCTTAAATTTTGCCGCGACTTCAAAATACTCTTTGAGTCTGCGCCAGCCGAAACGGACGGTTTGCCCTTCGCCCGGCTGGAAACTGGCATCGTTTACTTTTCCATAAGGTTGGGGACTGGCTTCCGCCATTGCAATTTGTTTGATTGTTGCTGCAAATCTGCTATCCATATCTTTTGTTCTCCTTTTTAGATCAATATTTTTATTGCATCTAACCTTTACGACCGATGTGAGATTTTTTGCGCTGAAAATTGCCTTGTTTTTTTCCGATAGTAAGAATGTTTGAAAACAGCCCTTTTGGAGACATATTTGATGAAGTTTCCCTTTCAGATACTTTTCCGGTGCTTTCTCCGCGTTTGTAGTTAAGAGCAATTTACAACTGCTCTGCTTTTGCCCTACGGAGAAAATTTTATGCGGCGGAAATCATACTTGTTATTTTTTACGGTAGTTTTATTCAGTTTCGGAGCGTCGGGCTGCCTCCCGTTGTCGCTGTTAAACAGCGGCGATCAAAAGACGACAAAGAAAACTCAGAAAAAAAGCGAATCGAAATCAAAATCGGAAAATAGCTCGAAGACGAATCGCAAACCGGGTAAGCCGATAGTGTTGGACGTTGATAAAAATGTGAATTACGTCAATGCAATGGGCAAAGAAATGCCCGACATACCGGAATTCGACGAACTATCACCGACGCCGGGCAAGATTTGCGGTTATGTAAAGGATTTAGCCGGCAATCCTCTGAAAGGCGCGCAGCTCGGCGTACGTTCGACGGCAATCGGCGGCGCTTATTCCGGCTCGCAGGGCGAAACCGATGACGACGGCTATTACGAATTCGAGGTTCCCGCTGGTGTCGCTCATTTTTACAATGCAGGATACGCCATCGAATGGGGAGAAGACGGTTTGGCTGCACTCGGTCTGCATCCGGCAGACGGCAAACTCGACAGCTTTGCTTCGACAACGGGCGGAGTTGAAAATTTCGTGCTGCTGCCTTACGGCGTGACCAGCCGCGAGAATACAAGTCAAAGCCCGTATCTCGCTTCAACATACTACGGCGGCTCAGTTTACTTTTATCTTTCCACTTCGGCGGCTGGCGACAATTTCCCGACGGAAGGCAGCATCGTCGAAGGTTCCGTCGTCAAAGTCACTTTAACGCCCGAAGGCGAAATGTTTGGTGGAATCGAAGCGCCGCAAAGTATCACCGTGCGCAAATACGTCGGCTTTAGCGGCGGTTTTTACATCAACAATCTGCCGCTCGGACAATACCGAATCGAAGTTAAAACCTCCGATGGCGAACCGCTCAAAATGGAATTGAACAAACCGCGCAACAGCGAGTACGGAATCAAGCCGACGGAAACGACCGACAGCGCAGTTTTGACATTTGCGCCCGGCGACGCCAGAGCCAATATGGTCACGCCGCAATATGGCGGCTGGAGCGCGGTCGAAATCAACGTCAGCCGACCGTGAAGCTCTTAGGGCTTGGATATTTTAGTCATCGAAGATGACAAACAATATAGCCTAGCGAGAATCGCTAGGTTTTCGATAAATAAACAAATCCGACGCTGAAGGCGTCGAATAATCAAGGTGGATTTGTTGCTCGCCTTCAGCGAGCGATTGATGTTTTGACTGACCTGACCCAGCGATTCTCGCTGGGCTATATTGTTTGTCGCCTTTGGCGACTTTTTCTGAACTTAAACCGGGGCTTCTGAGAAAACTGATGAGACGCCAGACAAATCGCGACGACAGATTAGATTTAAGCCCGATAAAAAATGATTAAATACACTTTCCGGTCTGAACTTAATAAATTCTGCAAATTGTCTTTATAATATCTTTCAAACTTTAAAGCGCCTTTAAAATATTTATGAATGAAGAAGAAAGCAAAGCATTAAGTATTATTGCAGAACGCAGCAAAATTAGTTTAGAAAATAATGCTTCTGATAAAGCGGCAGTTTCGTTTTTCTATTTACGCCAAACTCTTGTGTTATAATTTCCCGCCCGTATTGCAACGCGAATCGCTTAAATTTCTTCAAAATCCTACAATTGTGAAAATTTACGGAGGATTTTTTTATTAGCAACGTTTTCGGAAACACCAACGGTCTTAAACAAAATCAATTGCGCCGCATTGAAAAGCTCTTTTCGCGTCGCGTCGCTCCGAGCCAAATCGTTTCGCCCGAACTCGCGCGCCAGCTTTCGGAGATTTCGCACGAGATCAACCGGCAGGTCGGCGTTTTGCTCGACCGCAAAGGTCACGTCGAATATGTGATGGTCGGCGACGCGAAGCAAATCGAAATGCCCGATTTCAAACGAACGCGCGCCGGCGAAGGCAGATTTCGCGGTCTGCGCTGCGTTCACACGCATTTGCGCGATGAAAAATTGACGCAGGACGATTTGACCGACTTAGCTTTGCTTCGTCTCGATTTGATGGCGGCGATTCAGGTTGATGACAAAACGGGATTGCCGAACGAAGTTTTCGCCGCGCATCTCGTTCCGGCGACCGCCGCGCAGCTTGAAGAAGCCGATGCGGCGCACGCTTTGCCCTACGCTTTTCTCGAACCGCAGATTCCGTCGCAGCTCGACACGGATTTTCTTCAACTTATTAATTCGCTCGAAGAAGAAATGGTGCGAAATCGCCAAACCGCGCGTCAACGCCAATCATCGCGTGATCGCGTGATTCTCGTCGGCGTCACGACCGGCAGCGTTTTCGACGCGCAGGAATCAATGGCTGAGCTTGAAGAATTGGCGACTTCGGCTGATGTTATTGTTTTGGACAAAATCATCCAGCGCCGCCCGCAAATTGACTCGAAAACCGTTCTCGGAAAAGGCAAGCTCAACGAGCTTTTGGTTCGCGCGATGCAGTTGGGCGCGGATTTAATCGTTTTCGACACAGAACTTAGTCCGGCGCAAATTCGCTCGATTTCAGAAGCGACAGATTTTAAAATCATTGACCGCGCGCAACTTATTCTCGACATTTTTGCCCAGCGAGCACAGAGCCGCGAAGGTAAAATGCAAGTCGAATTGGCGCAGTTAAAATATATGCTTCCGCGTCTGATCGCCGGTCAGGATTCGGCGTTTTCCAGACTTGCGGGCGGAATCGGAGGGCGCGGTCCCGGCGAAACGAAATTGGAAACCGACCGCCGCCGCGTGCGCGACAAAATCAATCATCTCGAAAAACAGATTGACGATTTGAGCCGTCAGCGCGCGGAACGCCGCCGCACACGCTTGCGCCGCGAAGCGCCGATTGTTTCGCTCGTCGGTTACACCAACGCCGGAAAATCCACGCTTTTAAATACGCTCACAAACAGCAAGGTTTTTGCCGAGCAGAAAATGTTTGCGACGCTTGACCCGACTTCGCGCCGTCTGCGTCTGCCAATCGAACGTGAAATTATCATCAACGATACGGTCGGATTTATCCGTGATTTGCCGCCCGCTTTGATTGCCGCTTTTCGCGCGACGCTCGAAGAAATCAATGAATCCGATTTGCTGCTGCACGTCGTTGACGGGGCGAATCCGCGCTGGGAACAGCAAATCGAATCGGTCGAAAATATTTTGACCGATTTAAAGCTCAATGAAATTCCGCGTCTCGTCGTTTTCAACAAAGCCGATCTTTTGGAAGATTTTGAGACCGAAGCCGTTTTGCGGCAGACGCAAAACGAGAAAAAGCTCGATGCCGTCGCGATTTCCGCAATTAATCCGGAAACTTTGCGCTTGCTGCTCGAACAAATCGGCGAAAAATTAAATCGTGATTTTTCGGAAAATGAGGCTTCGGAGGTTGAAGAAACTTCACAGTTAGCTGTAACGTATCAAAGCCGCTAAATCTTCCTGAACACATCCGACAATTTTTTGCCTTTTGTGTTTTTGGCGGCTTCGTCTTAAATGAGCAAACGTCGTCCAAATCTTGCGCCGCCGTTCATCAGGACGCGCAATGCAATCTGGCGTTTTTTAAAGCGTCGGCTCGGCGTTTTCTCTCCGACCGCGCGCTCCGTCGCCATTTTCGCACTGCTTTCTCTGGCGACGACGATGCTTATCGTTAATCCTTACACCCGAACCGCAGGCGAAAATTACGAGGAAGGCGACGTTTTAAAAGAAACAATCGTTTCGCCCGCCGACATTATCGAAACCGACCAAAAAGAAACCGCCCGCTGGCGCGAGGCTGCGGCGGAAACCGTCAAACCGATTTTCCGTTTTGACTCAAACCGCGCCGTCCAAGCCGCGCGCTCGTTTCGCGCAGCGTGGGAAGATTTGGAGCGGCAGAATCGCGCTTTAAACAACGCTAATACCGGCAGCTCAAACACGGCGAAAATTGATCAGACCTGGACGGGACACGGCGGCGCGGAAGTCGGTAAAACGATTGCAGCGCGTGGTTTTCGTCAAGCGGATTTGGAGCTTTTGACCGATATTTTGCGCGACGCGGGCGACGGCTACATTTACGCCGACAGCGATGCAGAGCGAATTGATTCTGCGGAAATCACGCTCGTTGATCGAAGCAATCGGATGCAGCAATTCAGCTTGCAAATGCCGGAAAGCAAAATGATTTCGCTTTCCTCAGCGCGTGCGGGTTTGCGCGAGCGGATTTTTGAGTCGAACAATTTTACCAACCCGGAAAAAGAAACGTTTTTTGAGGCTCTCGTGCCGCTCATTCAGCCAACCGTCGTATATGACGAATCTGCCACCGCGCAGGAGAAAGTTGCCGCCGCTAATCGAGTGCCGGTTGAACAAATCGCGCTCAAACGCGGACAGACAATCGCCCGCGAAGGCGACACGGTGACGCCGCAAATCTTAAAGCAGCTCGGCGCGATTCGCGCTTATACGGCTTCGACGCGGCAATGGAATCGTTTTTTCGGTTTGCTTTTAATCATCGGCGCGATGTATTGGGTCGTGAGGCAATTCGTAATTTATCGCGCCCGGCAGACGAAATTGATTTTGTCGCCAGAACGGGCGTTTGCTTTCGTCGGGCTGGTGCTTTTGCTGCAAACCGTTTTGCTCGCCGTCGGTTTTCGGCTCGCCGAATTTACCGCCGCGCAAAATCTGCGCGCGCCGTTTAGCGACCCGAATAACTGGGCTTTGGTTGTTCCGTTTGCCTCCGCCGCGCTGCTCGTCACGCTTTTGATTGACGGGCAAATCGGAATTATCGTCGGCGTTTTCACCGCGCTTGCCGCCGGATTGCTCGCGCCGACCGGAATCGAGTTTGCGGTTTACGCGGCGGTTTCCTCTGGAGTAGCGGTTTACGGTTTCGAGCATTATCGAACCCGTCAAGCCGTGACATACGCCGGACTTTTGATTGGCGCGGCAAATGCTTTGATCGGCGTGGCTTTGCTTTTGTATTCGCAGCAGCCGTTGATTTTGAACACTTTTTTGCTCGTCGCAAGCTGCGGAATTCTGGGCGGAATTGTAGCGGCAGCGGTCGCTTCGGTTTTGCTGCCGGTTTTTGAATCCACATTCGGAATCCTGACCGACGTTAAACTTTTGGAGCTGTCGAACGCCGATTTGCCGATTTTGGGCGAACTGGCTCTGCGCGCGCCCGGCACAAATCAGCATTCGCACGCCGTCGGACAAATCGCCGAAAACGCCGCCCGCGCCATTGGCGCAAATCCTCTGCTCGCCCGCATCGGTGCGCTTTATCACGACATCGGAAAGCTCGCCGCGCCGCAGTATTTTGTCGAAAATCAAAATGGCACAAATCCGCACGATGGATTAAACCCCAAACACAGCGCGAGAATTATCGTCTCGCACATTACTTATGGCGAAAAGCTCGCCAAAGAAATCGGGCTGCCCGAACGAATCATAGATTTTATCGTGCAGCATCACGGCACGCGGACGCTGCATTACTTCCTGAAAAAAGCGCAGGACGCGGCAAAAGAAGGCGAAACGGTGGACGAAAAAGATTTTCGCTATCACGGACCGAAACCGCAGACGAAAGAAGCCGCCGTTTTGATGATTGCCGATTCGTGCGAAGCGGCGGCGCGCTCGCTCTCGCAGCCGACCGAGGAAAACATTCATTATATCGTCAACAAAATCGTTGACGCGATTGTCGCCGACGACCAGCTCGCCGAATGCGATTTAACTCTGCGCGAGTTGACCGTCATCCGCGAATCAATGCTCAAATCGCTCGTCGCAATTTATCATTCTCGTGTTTCTTATCCGGGCTTTACGCCGCCCGCCGAACAAAATTCAAACGGCGCTTCCACAAACGGAACTTACCAATCTCCGAAAGAAATCCCCATCAGCAAAGGCGGCGAAGTTGAAGGCGAAATTGTCAGCAAAGCCGCGAGTCAATAAATCAGGCAGAGACGCGCCCTCAGGGAGCGTGTTTAATCATTACACGCTCCTTGAGGGTCGCGTCTCTGCCGGTTGATAACTTGACCTGCGGCGATGAAAAAGGGTTTAATAACTGTTTCGCCTGTCGGCAAATTTTTTATCTGTACAGAAAAATTTAAGGAGTTAGAAAAGTTTAAATGGCATTAGTTAATCTCAATCCCGGCGAGTCAATCGAAAGCGCGCTGCGCCGTTTCAAGCGCAAAGTGATGACCGAGGAAATCATCAAAGATTTAAAAAAACATCAGCATTTTATTCCGCCCGGTCAAAAAGCTAAGCTCAAATCAGCCAACGCCCGCAAACGCAATCGCCGCAAAGGTCGTCCGCGTATGATGAACAATCAGCAGGGAAATCAACAAGGCGGCTTTGGTCAGGGACAGCAGCAACAAGGCGGTTTCCAGCGTCCGCAAGGCGGTTTTAACAGAGAGTAGTTTCGCGGTCGAACAAAATGACCAGAATTCTGCTGACGAATGACGACGGGATTTTCTCCAATGGGTTAAAGCAGCTTGAAGAAGCTCTGAAATCTGTTGGAGATGTTTTTGTTGTAGCGCCGCTCTCGGAAATGAGCGGCGCTTCGCACAGTCTGACGCTTTCGCGCCCTCTGAGAATCAGACAATTTGACGAACGGCATTGGGCGGTTGACGGCACGCCGACCGATTGCGTCTCGATTGCTTTAAACAAAATTCTGCCGCCCGAACTGCGACCGGACATTTGTTGTTCGGGAATTAATTATGGTGGGAATCTGGGCGACGACGCTTCGTATTCCGGCACGGTCGCGGGCGCGCTCGAAGCTACGATTTTGGGCGTCAGCGGTTTGGCTTTTAGTCTCGTGACAACCGAAAATTTCGATTTCACACATTCAGCGCGTTTTGCCAATGAAGTCGTTCGCAAAGTTTTGGCGGAAGGTTTGCCCGAAGGAATTCTCTTGAACATTAACGTTCCGCCGGGCGAAATTCGAGGCGTGCGCGTCACAAAACAGGGCGTTAAAAACGCGCGCCCGGTGATTCACGAACAAATTGACCCACGCGGAAAGCCTTATTATTGGATTAGCGAAGAGCGTCTCGGTTATCATCCGGGCGAAAACACCGATTTCGAGGCGGTCGAAGAAGGTTTAGCTTCGATCACGCCGATGCGCTCGGATATGACCGATCACAGCGTTTTGGCGAAATTGAGCGATTGGAACGATTTTTCATCGAAGTTTTAGTCAGAAGTTGAACTCCCTACTACAACCCCAATTTGTCAACGACGGATACGCGATTCCGCGCAAGCGGATGGTCGAACGTCTGCGCGAGCATTACGCAATTAAAGACGAGCGAGTGCTGGCGGCGATGCTCGCCGCGCCGCGTCATCTTTTCGTTCCCGAAGCTCTGCGACCGAAGGCTTACGGCGACCACGCGCTGCCGATTGCCGCCGGACAAACCATTTCGCAGCCGTTTATTGTCGCCAAAATGACCGAGCTGCTCGAATTGACACCGAAAAGCCGCGTGTTGGAAATCGGTTTTGGGTCGGGTTATCAAACCGTCGTTTTATCGCTTCTGGCGCGCGAAGTTTTTGCCGTCGAGCGGCAGCAGGAATTGGCTGACGAAACCGAAGAACGCCTGCGTCGGCTCGGAGTTCGCAACGTTTATCTGCGCTGCGCGGACGGTACGCGCGGCTGGGAAGCGGGAGCGCCGTTTGACGCGATTTTGGTTGCCGCAGGCGGACCGGAAATTCCAGACCCTTTGCTTTACCAGCTTGCCGTCGGCGGGCGTCTTGTGATTCCGGTCGGACATTCGCGCGAATCGCAAGTTTTAACCCGCGTCATCCGCAGCGATGAAGATAAATTTATTTACGAAGAACACGGCTCGTGCGCCTTCGTGCCTTTGATTGGAAAACACGGCTGGGAGAAATGAGTCCAAAGTCCAAAGTTCAAAGTCAATTTTTGACTTTGAACTTTGGACTTTGGACTTTGGACTTTGGACTTTAAATGCAGGCTATCTGGGATATTTTGAAGTATTTAAACCCCAAGTTTTTGATTGAGACTTTGCTCAATGAATTTGGTGTTTATGTTTATGTCGCGCTTTTTTTGATTGTTTTTGCCGAAACCGGATTGGCGGTCGGCTTTTTTCTGCCCGGTGATTCGCTGCTGGTTGTCGCCGGGCTGATGGCGGCGACTTACCCGGATAAGCTGAACGTCTTCGTTCTTTTGATCTCGCTTTTTATTGCAGGTGTTTTGGGCGATGCGGTCGGTTATTTTACCGGCAAAAAAATGGGAAAAACCGTTTTTTCGCGCCCGAAATCATGGTTCTTTCGACCCGAATATTTACGAAAGGCTCACGATTTTTACGAGAAACACGGCGGAAAAACGATTATTATCGCGCGTTTTGTACCGATTATTCGTACATTTGCGCCGATTGTCGCAGGCGCGGCTGATATGACTTATAGAAAGTTCGTCGTTTTCAACATTATCGGCGGTTTTTTGTGGGTTTTCAGTATGATTTTGTCGGGTTATTTTTTAGGCGGGCTGGTTGAAAGTACATTCGGTATTAAATTGGAAGATCATATTGAAAAGGTGGTCGTCGTCGTCGTTTTATTAAGCTTGATGCCGCCGCTTATCGAATGGCTCAAAGCGCGGCGCGAAAAAAAGCGGGCGATTGAGAACAAACCGATTGAAAGCGGCGAAGTTTAAACGGTCAAATCGCCCGAATTTGACTTTCTTCGCGCGGCTTGCGTAGAATCTAGTTTCGTTTGTCGGGGCGTGGCTCAGCCTGGTAGAGCGCTCGGTTCGGGACCGAGAGGTCGGATGTTCAAATCATCTCGCCCCGATTTTTTAAACAAAGTTACGGCTGCTTTCACGAGCAGCCGTTTTCTATTTCCGCCTTTTTTAAAAGAAAATTTAATTTGCTAAAACCGATTGGATGGCTTAAATTTATTTAACGTCAAAGAAGTCCAGGAACTAAACGGTTACACGCCTCATGGAACTAACGGAATATGGAGTATCGCGCTAAAGAGCGATTTGAGCGGTGGCTGGATTCTTAGTGTCTGATATTTTTACCTCGAATGCAGCGGTAAGTTTAGCAAAATAATTGTCGTATCGCTGTCTAAGAATTGCTTAACAAGTTTTACCGCCGCTTTTTATTTAATGAGAAAGAGGTAATGTAATGAGAAAAGCAAATTCGGCTCCTGTTAGTTTTCATAAAGATATAATTAAAAATCAACTCCATAGAGTTAATTTGCCCAAGGAATACTCAAAAGAGAGCTGCACTGCGTTTCCGATTAGACGGCATTGCGCGTCTATAAGTGTCTTTTTAAGAGCTGCAATAACACCCGCAATCGTCTGCTCGCTTTAGTAATTTTTTTTATCAAATGAGGATTCTAATGAAAGACAAAAACCTAGAGATTCAAAACCAGGATGTGAATGAGAGAAAGTTTGTTTGTCGTCTAAACCTGATAGTTCCGCTTCTCTGTCTCTTGATCGGTTTTACCGTCTCCGCTTTCCCGGTTAAAGCTCAAAGCAATGTAACGGCGGGGCTTCAGGGATATGTTTATACCGACAATCAGAAAACACCGGCTGTTAATGCCAGAGTTAGAATCACCAGCTTAGATACGCAGATTCCGCTTGGAACGGCTGTTACAAACGCAGCGGGTTATTTTGTCAGACCCGATATTCCGCCCGGCAGATACAGAATTGAAATCTCTCTGCCGAATTTTGTGACTAAAACCGTAATTTACGAAAAGCTTTCATTGGGAATACTTAACGATTTTGTCCCGCCGCAGGTTTTGGAGAAGGAATCCAACCTCGCTGCTAATACAACTCCGACTCCAAATCCTTCAGCCAGCCCCGCGTCAGCTTCAGGCTCTCCGCAGGATGTCGGGATAGGCGTCGGTTTGGAGATTCAGCGAGGCGGCTCTTTTAGTAATAGAGAAATTAGAGCATTGCCTTTGGGCGGGCAAACATACATTCGTTCGTTCGACGAATTGGCGCTGCTCGTGCCCGGTGTCTTTTCTGCGCCGGAACCTATAGGAAATAATGTCGGTCCCGGTATCGGACCCGGCGTGGGAACCACAGGGCAATTTTCGGTCAACGGGCTGCCGTCTCGAAGTAACAACTTTATGGTTGACGGCTCGGATAATAACGATGAAGACATCGGCGTCCGGCGTCAGGGATTTTTCTCGCTCGTTCCGCAGCCGATTGAATCGGTGCAGGAATTTCAAATTATTACTCTGCTCGCTCCCGCGCAATTCGGGCGCAATCTCGGTGCTCAGGTAAACGTTGTTTCCAAAGCCGGAACGAGCGGTTTTCACGGAACGCTTTATGCGTTTTTCAATTCCAGCCGGCTCAATGCCCGCAATTTTTTCGATTTTAAAGGCGACACTGCGGGAACGGCTTTAACGGGAACGCGGTTAAATTCAGGAGGCGCAGTCCCGGTTTTACTCGACGGAAGTCCGGTGTTTGTTCAAAATCCAGCCGGAAGGAAAGATTCTTTGACGCTTTTACATGGCGGCGGAGCTTTGGGCGGACCGATTGTGCCGGAGAAAACATTCTTCTTTGTTTCCGCCGAAGGACAGTTTTTAAACGCTGTGAAAGAATCGCATTTTGCCGTGCCGACAATTGAGCAGCGCGGATTTTTGAACAGCGGAGCAACAGGTTTGACGACTTTGGGGCAATCTCAATTGCAGCTTCGTCCGACAACCGAATCGGGAAATTTGATTTTCAGCCTTTTTCCGTTTCCAAACGATCCGACCGGAGTTTACGGGCGTAATACGCTGACGCAAGTGCTTCCGGCGAACGCCAGAGGAAAAGTTTTTTCCGGCAGAGTTGACCACTATTTTCTCGCGGGCGGGCGTCTGCAAACTTTGACCGCTCGCTATAACTTAACCGACGATTCACGCGACTTGCCGGTGACGGGCGGAGCGATTTTCTCAAGTTTGGAATCGCTCGTGCGGACGGATAATTTCTCTACTTATCTGATCGGAGATTTGTCGAATAATTTGTCGAATCTATTGCGCTTTTCCTGGGGGCGGACGAGGCTTAAATTCAATGAAATTCGCGACAACAGCTTTTTGCTCCCGACATCATCGAGCTTTGGCAGCGCAGATCAATCCCGTTTTCTTTTAAATGCGCGTTATCTGGCAAATACAACAGCGCCGGGCAGCAACGCTGTTTCATATTCGACGTTGGGATCAACGGAAGCGAGATTGGGAGCCGTTGGACAGGTCGTTATCGGCGGTTTCAGCCCGGTTGGAGTTGACGTTTTCAACTTTCCGCAAAATCGCGTCAACAACACATTTCAAATTGCGGACACACTGCGACTGAGCAGAATAAAAAATCACAATTTGGCATTTGGAACGGACATTCGCCGGACGGTTTTGGACAGCGATTTGCCGCGCAATTCGCGCCCTTTAATTACATTTTACGGCGCGCCGAATTTTGCCGGTAATTCAATTCCGGTGACTCAAACAACTTTCCTGCCTCCGGGCAGCACGGCTTGCGGTTCGCCGGGAACTGTCGGAAACGCTCTCGGTTGTTCGACGGTCTCATCAGCGGGCAGTTTGCAAGGTCTCGGCGGTTTTATCAGTCCGCTCGATCTCGCCGCCGTCGGCGCGCCGACCGGATTTTTCCAGAGCTTGGTTGAGCCGGGAAAAGACGCACGAATCAAATTAAACTATTACCAGCTCAACTTTTTCGCTCAGGACGATTGGAGAATTAAGTCTAATCTTTCTATCTCTTACGGGCTGCGTTACGAATACAACACTCCGCCGAAGGAAGCTGACGAGAAAATCGAAAGCATTTTTCGACAGGCTTTGCCGAAAGTGCCGGTTCCGAATTTAACCGCCGTCGGAAATCCGATTATTGTGCCGGATGCAATCGCAGGGCTGAACGAATTTATTGACGGAAGAAGCGGAATTTACGAGTCCGACCGCGATAATTTCGCGCCGCGTTTTGGGTTGGCGTATTCACCGAACCAATCAACGGTTTTCCGGGGCGGTTACGGAATTTATTACGACCAGATTCTCGGTTCTGTGGTCAGCCAGTCGCGCAACGTTTTCCCGACCTTTACAACCGTCAACTTTGGCGGTGGTTTGCCCTGCTATTTATTTTCAGTGGCGCAAGGCGTTTGCCCGGTCACGATCAGCCCGAACAACAGCGGCTATGTGTTTAATTTATTAACTCCGACGGCAAATCCAACCGCCAGAGGAGTTCAAGCCGGAACTTTAAACACTCTGGATTCGAGCGGCATCCGCGGCGCTTTCGCTTTCCTTCATCTGGCGAAAAACGGAAACGGCTCTCCGTTCGGCGCTACGCTTCCGGCGAGACAATTAGAGACGCCGATGTCTCATCAATATTACGCGGGAATCGAACATCAGCTTTTCGGCAGAGATATGTTTCTCTCCGTCTCTTATGTCGGAACGACCGGCAGAAATCTGCTTCGTTTTACGACTCCCAATTTGGGCAGCAACTTCATCGCTCGAATCAACGAGCTGAGCATTTTAAGCGCGCCGTCAACAATTTCCGGCTATGTCAGCGGCGTGCCGACATTGCGGGGCTTTACTTATGATCCTTCGGCGAGCGGTTTAGGCGGCGGGCGTCCGGTGGCGAACGTCGGCGCGATTAATCAGTTTGAGACAACCGGGCGCTCGCAGTTTCATTCGATGCAGCTTCAATTAAGAGGTCGTCTCGTTCCGAGTTTTCAATATCAGGTGAATTACACGCTTTCTCAGGCGAAGGATGATGTTTCGGATGTGTTTGATCTCGCAGGCGCTTCGTCTCTTCCGCAAAACAGCATCAATTTTGCCGGAGAATACGCCGCTTCAAATTTTGACAGCCGCCATAAGGTTGCCTATTCTTTGGTTTACGATCTGCCGCAGCTTCGGAGTCAAAGTTCGTTTGTTCGCTACGTGTTAGGCGGCTGGCAAATCGCCAGCACGGGGAGATTTCAAACCGGACAGCCGTTTACGGTGAACAGCATTTTTGACGTGAATTTGGACGGCAATTTAACTGATCGGTTGAATAACGCTCAGTTTATTACGGAAAATGGCGGAAACAATTCCGAAGTGTTGATCAATAGCGCGAGCAACAATGCACAGTTTCAATCAATGCTTGCTCCGATAGGTTCTGACGGCGCTGTCGGGCGCAATAGTTTTCGCGGGCGCAGCTTGTTGAATCTGGATGCGTCTTTCTCCAAGCCGTTTTCAATTACCGAGCAGCAAACTCTTCAGTTCCGCATAGATGTTTTTAACTTTATCAATCGAGCTAACTTCGCAATTCCGGTGCGGTTTCTGGAAGCGCCCGGATTTGGACGAGCCGTTGATACGATAACGCCGGGAAGGCGCGTGCAGTTTGCTTTGAAATATTTATTCTAAGCATAAAACGCGCCGCATCTCCGTGGTTAAAAGATTGGGAGTTTCAGTTAGAGGTTTTTAAATCATAAGCTCTGACTGAAACTCCCAATCTTCTCGATTTACAAGTGAAACGGTTAATAAGTTTAGCAATTTGTCTGGTTTCGGTTATTGTCTTGAGCGCAATTTCATCAAACGCGCAGTGCATCGAATGCCCGAAGGATTCGCCGCCCAAACGTCGCCCTAAACCTTCATTTATTACGCGCACGCAAACCGTCATCGTCGTCAAGAAAGTGCCGGAAGTCAGATTTCAAAAAATTTCCGGGATTGCGATCACGACCGTACAGCCGTTTGCGGCGGTAAATTTAAAATCCTTAAGCTCGCAGAAACAATATCAGCAGCAAAAAAAAACCGATGAGATCGGTGTTTTGGAATTGCAAAACGTGCCGCCGGGAAAATATCTTTTAAACGTCTCGCTTAAAGGTTTTGTCACGGAAGAAGCCGAGATCGAAGTTAAACCGCAGGAATTAGTCACAGTGCCGGTTAATTTAGCGCCGATTACGCACGACGTTTTTATCAAAACAAATCTTTCGAGCGGCGAAGTGCGCTACGCGCAAATTGAAAAACCGGGCGAAAGCGGCGGCGGTTATTGTATGGTTCCGATCAACAGAGACGGCAGCGCCGCGATTATGCAAATGCGCGAAGGCGATTATCAACTCGAAATCCGCCCCGGCGATGTTGAATACAAACCTATCTCAAGGAAATTAACGATTTCCGAAGAAGATTTAAAGAAAATAAAAAATGCGGACGATGAAATCCCTTTTAAGCTCGACCGCACCGTTAGTACGGAAGATTTTCTTGCCAACTGGCTGCCGAACGAGTGGAAAATGCCCGCAGGCTGGAAACTGGAAAATAAAAGAATGCAGACGAACAGCGCCGGAGTCGCGCTGCTGCAAAACGAAAGATTCAACCATTATCGAAACTTTCAGTTGAAAAGCAATCTGCGCTCGCTCGATAATAAATCAATGGGTTTTGTACTGCGGGCAATTGACGACAAGAATTATTATTTGATTCAGATAAACGGCTCTGCCGCCGCCGAACCGTATTTTTTAACCGGCTATATTGTCAAAGACGGCAAAGTAAAAGATGTTCTGGTCAACACAAACATCAAAAGCTTTGCGTCGTCTTTCAGCAATTCCAAGTTTTTTAACATTACGATTACCGCCAAAGATAATGTTTTTAAAATTTCGCTGGAAGATACGGATACCGGCGCGGTTTACGACATCGGAATTGTTGAAGATCAAAATAACACTTTTCCGATAGGCGCAATCGGAATCGGCACGAAGGATTCGGCTAGATTTGAAGTTAGCAACTTTTTCATCAATTATAAATAAGTTCAAAGCCGAATAAATGCGTTTATTTAATGACAAATTGTCAGCAAAATATTGTGCGTTCTTTGTCTTTCAAACAGGATTAATATTTAAAGCGACAATGTAAGATGAACCTAGAGCGATTCAAATTTGGATGTGCGGTTCAGTACCTTGAACGGTAGTGAGCGGGTTTGATAATTGACCCGCTCACTACCGTTCAAGGTACTGAACCGCAATAACATCCTGTACACTAATTCAATAACCGCTCTAAATGTTTCCAATACTCAGATATAATTTTTTAAGCTAAATCTGAGCAACAATCAGTTATGAAAGAGTGTCCCAGTTGCAATTCCTGTTTTGATGATTGGGATAATCTTTGTCCGAACGACCGCCAGCCTCTGCAATTCTCCTTCGAGTGCGAAACAATTTTGGGCGGGCGCTATCTTTTGGAAAGAAGGCTCGGCAAAGGCGGAATGGGAACTGTGTTTAAAGCTAAACATAAGTTCATAAAAACCTTACACGCAATTAAAATTATCTCGCCCGAAGTCGTAAAACTCGATGAAACCATTTTGCTGAGATTTCATCAGGAAGCCGTTTTGGCTGCTTCGATCCGCCATCCGAATGTGGTTACCGTTACCGATTACGGCGTTGAAAATAATATTCCGTATCTGGTAATGGAGTTTATTGACGGAATCTCTCTGACCGATTATTTGCAGATAGAAAAACGGCTCGCGCCGGAAAAAGCGTATGAAATATTGTCGCAAATCGCGCTCGGATTAGGAGAAGCTCACAAAAAAGGAATTGTCCACCGGGACTTGAAGCCTCTGAATGTGATGCTCAAGAATGGAAATCCGCAAAATAAAGGCGTCAAAGTTCTCGATTTCGGATTGGCGAAAATCAAGGCGTCGGAATCTTACGCCTCGCTGATTCAGGCGAAAACGACAAACGTCCTCGGCTCGCCGCTCTATATGTCGCCCGAACAATGGTCGAACGAAAATATAGATAACCGGGCGGATATTTACAGCATCGGCGTGATGCTGTTTCAAATGCTGGCGGGCGAGCCGCCTTTCACCGGCGAAACGCTCGTTTCGCTGATGTATAAACATTTGCAAAACGCTCCGCCTTCGTTTGCCTCGCTCGGAGTTTCGGTTCCTCCTGAAATTGAAGCCATCGTGCAAAGAACTTTGGCAAAAGAGCGCGAGCAAAGACCCGCGACGGTCGAACAGCTTTTGTCCGAATACGAACAGGCTCTTTCAAAACTAGGTTTGATACCGGAAAACAAATCAGATTTTATTTCCTCCGACCCGATTTTTAATATTGGAAATCCAATTTCAAAAAATGAAATAGGTTTAAAAAGCGGTTCTGATTCCAGCTATATTCAAAGTCTTTTGTCTCCGAGCGAAAATCAAGCGATAAATACATTTCTCAATCTTCCCAACACAATTGATCTAGAAGGCAAAGAGAATTTAGCGGAAGAGTTTATCCAGGCTCAAAACCGGCTCGAAGACGCTCGCTATCAAGAAAACCAAGCCGAAAAGTTGGCGCAGGAATTTGCCGCGGCGCAGAGAACTGCCGAAAAAGCCCGCCAGAAAGCTGTCGAGGCGCAGCAAAAATTAGAGGAAGACGCCCGCCGCCGGATTCAGGCTGAAATGGAAGGCAAGCTCGCCGCCGAAAGAGAAGGGCGAGAAAGGGCGGAAGCCGAAGCGAGACGACTTCTGGAAGAAGTAAAAGTCAGAAAAGAAGCCGAAGAAAAAGCAAAAGCCTCGGTTCAAATTGCTTTGGAAGCTCAACAGCGCGCCGAGGAAGAACGTCGCAAGGCTGAAAAAGAAGCCGAGCAAAGGCAAATCGAAGAACGCACCCGCCGGAAAGCCGAAGACGCGGCGCTAAAACTGGCGGAAGAAGCCGCCGAAGCTAAAAGGAATTATGAGGCGGCTAAAAAGGAGGCTGAAGCCGAAGCCTACAGGCGTTTGGAAGCTGAACGAAAACACCAGAAAATAGAAGCCGAAATTAAGCGCAACGAAGAATATGAACCCGAACAAAAAAGAATAATTGAGGCTCAAGTCAAAGAACAGGCTGCGCGCCTTGAGAAACAGGCTTTGGAAGCCGAAAGGAAGGCAAATGAAGCCCGGCTGCTGATAGAAAACGAAGCAAAAAAACGTCAGGAAGCTGAAGCTGCCAGAATCAGAGCCGAAGAAGCGGCGCTAAAATTAGCCGGCGAAGCCGCCGAAGCTAAAAGGCAGTATGAGGCGGCGAAAAAAGAGGCTGAATCGGAAGCATATCGCCGCGTTGAAGCCGAACAAAAGCGCCAAAAGGTAGAAGAACAGATAAGGCGGAATGACGATTATGTAGCCGAACAAAGAAGAATCGCCGAAGCAAAAGCCGCGCAGGAAATCAAAGAACAAGTCGGACGCTTGGAAAAACAGGCGTTTGACGCAGAGCGACAGGCAAACGAAGCGCGCCTTTTAGTGGAAAACGAAGCAAAAAAACGCCTCGAAGCCGAGTCCGCCCGAATCAAAGCCGAAGAGGAAGCGCGCCGCTTAGCCGAAGAAATTATCGAGGCTCAAAAGCGTTTGGAAGAAATGCAGCGATTCGCGGCATCCGAATCTCGAAAAAGAGAACAGGAAGAGGAAGCGCGCAGGAAGGCGGAAAATTCGGCTCGTTCATTAATTGAAAGAGTCAAACAGGAAGCGGCGAATAAAGAAAGCAGCAATTCGGCTCAAAGCGGAAACGATATTCCGAGAGAAAATTCGTTTCAAGAATGGCGAAATCACACTCCGACACAGGTTAGCGCATCAACCTCAGCGAATATTTTAGATACGAATCTGATTCCTAATCGGAGCCGCCTTAAAAGTACGTCTTTATATGCAGGAATTTTGATTTTTATTGTCGTTGCGTCCATCGGCGGTTTTATGCTTTTTAAACCAACAACAGAGCCTTTAAATAATAACAATGCCGGTGAATCTAATGCAGGTCGGAAAATTGGGACGCGGGACGAACAAGAGCTTTCGACAAATTCTGCGAATTTAGCCGGTCTTCGGGTAAAAAATAAGATGATTAAGATAACCGGCGGCGCATTTCAAATGGGGCGAGATGATGTTTCTCCTGATGAGGGACAGTTTTACGGCGCTCAATTTCCCGCTCATACGGTTAACATCGGCGATTTTTATCTCGACAAGACGGAAGTAACAAATGAAGAATATGCCGAATTTGTCGCCGCTACAAATCACGCGGCGCCGGACAACTGGCGAAACGGCAAGCTCGCCGAGGAGCAAAAGAAACTGCCGGTTACAAATGTGACTTTCTTCGATGCGAGAGATTTTGCCGACTGGGTATCAAAGCGTGACAATATCCCTTGTCGTTTACCGACCGAACAGGAATGGGAATATGCCGCCCGCAGCGGTTCGCAGCAAAACATTTACCCTTGGGGCGGCGAGTGGTTTGCGGATCGCGTAAATATCGCTACGGGCGTTCTCAAGGAAGTTGGAACATCCGGCGATGTGACGAATGTCGGGGAACTCAAAGATATGATGGGGAATGTTATCGAATGGACTTCTACGCCGTTTGCTTATTATCCCAACTTTCCTGAAAACTCGAAAGACAGTCGCTATAAAAACAGCGGTAAATTTACCTTGCGCGGATTGTCGTTTAGCAAAGAAGGCAGTTCATTAAAAAAGATTAATTTAAACCTTACTTATAGACAGCCTGCATCGGGCGGAGTTAAGCAAAATTATATCGGTTTTCGACTTGCTTGTAATTTTAAGTAAAGTTAAAGTGTTAGAGTAATTAAAACCGGAGAATGTAAAAAGCCTGTATAATTCGGCTTCAACTCATTTTTTTGCAACCCGATCAAACAAGCACGAATCTTTTAAGACCAAATCGTCTTTCCGCAAGTCTAAAAAGTTGTTCCGTTAAGAGCATTAAATAATCAAATCTTTTATTGTGGATAAATTGAGAGAAAACTTGTAGTTTGATTCGATTATTTATAAAATGAGAAATACGGTTTAATTAACCGCACTTCTCACAATCATTTGATTCTAAAAATTGATAGCCAAAAATCATCGGATAAGAAGACCAAAAGCGCGATTTTTTTTCAAACGATACGCTTCGCGCCCGACAAAATTAAGGAGAGCAATATGGAGACAAAACTAAGCCCCGGTCTCAGGATTTTCGGACGAAAATGTTTGAGTTTTTGTTCAGTCGCGCTTTTGCTGTGCTTTGCCGCAAACACCCTCGCTCAAGACGAAATCCCAGATTCGAGTGATCCCGTTTTAATCAGCGTTTCGGATTCAACCCGCGCTTTGGCGGCAAACGCCGACACTTTTAGGGGCGCGCTGCCCAAAAAGAACGCCGAAGTCTTTCAGCCGGGCGCACGTGCAATCGTTTTTGTGACGAACGTTGATTTAATGGCAGACGAAGCCGCAAATGCATTTCGCGTTTACGCCGAAGACGCACGCGGGACGCAGTATCGTCTAACGGTTGAAAACATCCAGCCGGTTCGCAAAATGGATTGGGTTTACGCTTTGACTGTTCGCCTTTACGATGAAAACGGATACAACGGACAGCCTGAAGCAAACGGCGACATTTTGATTCGCGTTTCGTGGCGCGGAAATACGAGCAATCGCGTGCGTTTGGGATTGGGAACCACCGGCGGCAAAATCAGAGACGACGCCGGAGCTGTTCCGACTCCGGCGTCCGCCGCGCGTTTGTCGAAAGCTGCGCGTTTTGTCACGACCGGCGGTGATCGCAAGCGTTTTATGGAACAAGCCGCCTTTGGTCCGACTCCGGCTCTCGATTTCAGGCTTCGACAACTTGGCTTAAGCCGTTGGATTGAAGAACAGTTTACAAAAGAGCCGACATTTCCCTACCCGAATTTTCCGCTAAAAAACATTGACGCAACCAATACGACAACGGGTTGCGGTCCGACCACAGACCCGAATTATCAAGTTTGCATTCGTGATCACTATCAGCAATATCAAAACCAAAATTGGATGTTTAAAGAAGCTCTGTACGGCGAAGACCAATTGCGTCGGCGCGTTTCGTGGGCTTTGCACCAGATTTGGGTAACGTCGGGCGCTGACCTTCAGCAACAGCGTTGGGTGCAGGAGTATATTGAAATTTTAGACAAATATGCTTTCGGCAATTATCGCGATTTGATGAAAGAGATGACCTTAAATCCGGCGATGGGCGAATATCTCGATATGGTTCGCAGCACGCGCACCAACCCGAACGAAAATTATCCGCGCGAGATTTTGCAATTATTCACAATCGGTTTGGATATGCTCAATCAGGACGGAACGCCGATTCTGGACAATCAGGGAAATCGAATTCCGACCTACGATCAGGATAAAGTCAACCAATTCACCAAAGTATTTACGGGGTGGTCGCTTTGTAATAACGGCGCAAATCCTGCTTGCCCTAATTTCTCCGGCGGCACACCGAATTACATTGACCCGATGTATCTGGCGACGCCGAATAATCACGACCAGACGGCGAAAACCTTGTTCGATTATCCGGGCGCGCCGAATCCGACGATTCCGGCTTGCACAAATTGCACGACCAATGACGCCCGAATCGCATATGCCAACGATTCGCTTAACAAAACGCTCGACAACATTTTCTATCATCCGAATGTCGCGCCTTTTGTCAGCAAATTGATGATTCAACATCTCGTCACGAGCGATCCCAGCCCCGCTTATGTTGCCCGTATCGCAGCCGTTTTTAACAACAACGGCAATGGAACTCGCGGAGATATGAAAACCGTCGTCAAAGCGATTTTGCTCGACCCGGAAGCTCGCGGCAGCCGTAAAACCGATTCGACTTACGGCAAATTGCGCGAGCCGTTCCAATACGTGACAAACCTGTTGCGGACTTTTAATGTTAAGGCTTCCAATTCACTCAATATCGGTGGTGTTCAAACGCCGCCGCCTGCTTCCTGCCAAAACAGAAGCGACGGCGTTCTCAACGGCACTCTCACAGCCCCGCTAGGACAAAATGTCTGGAATCCGCCGACAGTTTTCAATTATTTCCCGCCGGATTATGTCGTTCCGGGAACGGATATAGTTGGACCTGAGTTTGCTCTTCACAATACGGGAACTTCGTTTGGGCGAATTAATATCACGAATACGATTGTTTTTGCGCAAGTTGGTTTTCAACCGCAAACGGCTGCAACCCCGTCTCCGAATACGCCGTGCGGGACTTCGATTGATCTTACGGAAGCCGCTGCTTTGGCGACGGCTGATCCGAGTGGAAACAGCTTGATTGAAGCATTGAACACAAAAATGATGCACGGAACGATGTCCGAGGCAATGAAAGGCAAAATCCGCCCGGCGATCAACGTTGCCGGAATGACGGCGCTGCAAAAAGCGCAGCAAGCCGTTTATCTTGTAGCGACTTCGTCGCAATACCAAGTGCAAAGATGAGGTGAAAAACGATGAAAGAAAACAGAAGAGAATTTTTGAAAAAATCGGGTTGCGCCTTAAGTATGCTGGCATTGGCGACGCAGGCGCGACACTTCGGAATGATGAGCGCGCTGGCGCAAACAATGGAAGGCAAATCCTCCGCTGATTCGTCCGCCGCCGCGCCTTCGGATTATCGCGCGCTCGTTTGCATTTTCCTTTCCGGCGGCAACGACGGAAACAATCTCATAATTCCAAACCATTCGGACGCGAACATCAGCAACTACGCGGCTTATGCGGCGACGCGCGCGACGCAGGGATTGGCGATTCCGCAAAACCAACTCCTTCCGATCAATGTTCCGCGCCTGAATAATCTAACTTACGGCTTGAATCCCAATTTCGGACCCGTGACGGGGCAGCCGAACAACGGAATTCACGAGCTGTGGGGGCAGGGCAAATTGGCTGCCGTGACAAACGTTGGCAATTTGATTCGTCCGATGACGAAAACTCAGTATCAGCAAATGCCCGCGTGGAGACCGTATCAGCTTTTCTCGCACTCCGATCAGGTTCAGCAGCAGCAAACCGCGCGCTCCGACACCCGCGAGTATTTAGGCTGGGGCGGCAGAATCGCTGATTTGTCGAATACTGCGAACAATCCGGGCGCGCTCGTGCCGATGATTACTTCGATTTCGGGAACGCAGCTTTTCACGCTCGGACGAACCACGACTCCGCTGGCAATTGCGAGCGGCAACACGGCGCTTAGTCAAACGCTGGTTTTGCAAGGCTATGGAACCGATGCGAGGTCTGTTGCTCGGCGAACTGCTTTGGCTGAGCTGCGGACAATTGATTTGGATTCGCAAGTCGTAGCGGCGGCGAGCAACATCACAAATCAGGCGCAGTCTGCCAGCATCGCTCTCAGCAATAATCCGCAAGAAGTAACCGTTGCTTTCCCGAACACAAATATCGGAAATCAACTCAAACAAGTTGCCCGCGTGATTAAAAAACGCACTGATTTGAACGTCAACCGACAGGTTTTCTTTGTTCAGCTCGGCGGTTTCGACACGCACCAAAACCAGTTAAACGCGCAAAACGGTCAAACCGCTTTGTTCGTTCAACTGAGCCAGGCAATGCGTGCGTTTTACGATGAAATGGGCGCGCAGGGAATTCAAGATAAAGTGACTCAGTTTACTTTGTCGGATTTCGGAAGAACGTTAAATCCTGCCGGAACCGGAGCAATTGTCGGCTCCGACCACGCCTGGGGCAATCATATGCTCGTGCTGGGCGGTTCTGTGATGGGCGGCAACATTTATGGCAGCACCAGACCGGACGGAACGGGCAACATTTTCCCGACTTTACAACTCGGTGGTCCCGACGATGTTGATACGGGATCAAGCCCGCGCGGTCGCTTGCTTCCGACAACCGGGGTCGAACAATACGCCGCGACTCTTGGGAGATGGTTTGGTTTGACCGACGCCGATCTTCCGGTCGTTTTCCCGAACATCGGAAACTTTTCAAGCTCAAATCTCGGATTTATGAATCCGTAATTTGTGAAAAGCAAATTGAATTGAAAAAGGCTTGCATCGTTTTTGATGCAAGCCTTTCTCTTTGAACAAAACAAACTTGAAGTTTGTAATTCATTCTCTTCGTGTCTGTGGATTCTGCTTTCGGTATGAGTCTGTTCGATGATTTGATTGAAAGACGTGCTGTGTTGGGAGCAATTCATAAAAGCTGTGAGTTGATTGTCATCTTCAGATAACAAAGATATAATCACTGGTCTCCAGAAATCAGCTCTACAAAGCTAATAATCTTGAAAGAAAGGAAAACTGTAAAAATGCGCAGCTTCAAAAACATCTCAATTCTTCTCTCCTTAGCCGTTGTTCTTTCAACGCTCTTCGTCCCGGTGCGAACGAAAGCCATTACTTATGGTTACGTTGATAAAGAAAACACTTACAGCAACGTCGGAGCGTTTATCGTCAAATCTCCAAGCGGTGAGATTTATCCGCTTTGTTCAGGAACATTAATCACCTCGAACGTCTTTTTAACCGCGAGCCACTGCACCGAGTATTTTACCAGTACGCTGGCTCCGCAAGGCTTTACGGCTTACGTCAGTTTCGATAAATCAATTCCATTTGGCAATAAAACAACGAGCAAAACCAAATTACTCGCCGTCAGCTACGTTGTTACCAACCCGAATTACAATCAAAGCCAGAGCGACACAGGCGACATCGGCGTATTGATTCTCCAATCAAACGTTCGAGGAATTACGCCCGCAACGCTTCCGACATGCGGACTGTTTGACCAGCTTGCGGCTCAAAACTTATTGAACGATACAATCTTTACGAATGCCGGTTACGGTTTGCAAAATCGAGTCGTTGGCGGCGGAGTTCCGTATTTTCAAGATGTTAACCCGATCCCCAGAATGTACTCGTTTTCCAGCTTCAACGCGCTGAATAATACTTTTATTCGTCTATCGCAAAATCCCGCGACCGGAAACGGAGGAGCTTGTTTCGGCGATTCCGGCGGACCTAATTTCATTACGGTAAACGGGCAGCAAATTCTAGGCTCTATAACGATTACGGGCGATGCCGTCTGCCGCGCAACAAACGTTTCCTATCGTCTGGACACGCCTTCGGCGCAAAACTTTTTTAAATACGTCAACGCAACATACGGAACTTCAATTCCGACAACTTGTTAAAGCCATTAAGTATTCTGTCGGCGAAAAGAAAAAGGGCAGAAACAATCTCTGCCCTTTTTGATTTTATTGATAAAGAAGTTACTCGTCTTCTTCGTGCGTGCGGATTCTGCCTTCGGCGCGGGCTTGTTCGATGATTTTGCCCGACAGATGCTGCGGTACGGGATCGTAATGCGAAAACTGCATATGATACGAGCCGCGAGCGGCGGTCATTGAATTTAGCTTCGATTGATAATCGAGCATTTCCGAAAGCGGGACTTGAGCTTTGATAACCTGCTGTTTTCCTCTCACGTCCATTCCCTGAACGCGACCTCGGCGCGAGTTTAAATCGCCCATAATGTCGCCGGAGGTTTCCTGCGGGCAGAACACTTCTACGTCCATTATCGGTTCGAGCAGAATCGGGTGCGTTTTTTCGATGGCGGCTTTTAAAGCCTTGCGTCCGGCGGCTTTAAACGAGTGTTCGTCCGAATCAACCGAATGATACGAGCCGTCAATCAGCGTGACTTTGAAATCAACGAGCGGATAGCCCGCGACCGCGCCGCCCGATGCGGCTTCGATGATTCCTTTTTCAATCGCGGGGCGGAATTGACCGGGAATTGCGCCTCCGAAGATTTTGTCTTCAAAAACAAAGCCTTCGCCGCGCCCGAGCGGTTCAAAAACGCATTTGCAATCGCCGAACTGTCCGCGTCCGCCGGATTGTTTTTTGTGGCGTCCCTGCACTTCGGCGCGCGCCGTCAGAGTTTCCTTGTACGGAACTTTCGGCGGGTGCAGAGCGACTTCGACGTGATAGCGGTTTTTGAGTTTTTCGACCACCGTTTCGATGTGAAGCTGACCCGAACCGGACAAAATAAACTCTTTGGTTTGCGCGTCGCGGTCGAAATGAAGCGACGGGTCTTCTTCCAGAATTTTATGCAGAGCCTGCGAAATTTTTTCTTCGTCGGCGCGCGATTTCGGTTCGATGGCAAAGGAAATAGCGGCTTCCGGGTATTCGACCGGCGGATAAACAATCGCCGATTGTTTGTCGCACAGAGTGTCGTTGGTCTGCGTTTCTTTTAATTTGACGACGGCGATAATGTCCCCGGTGTGCGCCTGATCAATTTTCTCCATATTTTTCCCTTGAATAACTTGGAGAGAACCTATCCGTTCGGACGCGCCGCGCGAACAGTTGGAAACGTTGGCGTCGGGAAAAACTTTGCCGGAGATGATTTTCATCACGTTGATGCGACCGGCAAACGGGTCGGCAATCGTGCGGAAAACAAACGCGGAAAACGGCTCGTCGTCCGAATATTTACGCATCACGGGATCACCCGTTAAATCGGAATCTTTAAAACCTCGCTCGGCTTCGTGGTGCGCCGGGTCGGGAACGTATTCGACAATCGCGTCTAAAATGTTTTGCAGACCGACGAGCGTCAGACTCGAAGCGGCGAAAACCGGACACAGACGGCTTTTGGCGATTGCATTGACCAGATTCGGAATCAAATCCTCGTCCGAAAGCGTGCCGTTTTCAAAGTATTTTTCCAAAAGCGCGTCGTCCGATTCGGCGACAAGCTCTATCAAACGAGTGCGGGTTTCTTCCAAATAACCTTTTCCTTCTTCAGGAACCGGAATTTCGCGCATTTTGCCTTCGCTGAATTCGTAGGCTTTTTGGTGGACGACATCAACGACTCCGCGAAAATTCGCTTCAGAACCAATTGGCAGCGTGAAAGGCACAATAGAACGGGCAAAGCTGTTTCGCGCCGTATCCAAAGCGTGACCGAAATCGGCTCGTTCTTTGTCCAATTTGTTGATGACCATAATGCGGGGGAGCAAAAATTCGTTAGCGTAAGTCCAGGTTTTTTCGGTTTGGACTTCGATTCCGTTAACCCCGTCAACGACGACGACGGCGCAATCTGCGACTCTCAGCGCCGGGCGCGCGTGCGCGACAAAAGCGGCGTAACCGGGAGTGTCGAGCAGATTTATCTTCGTGTCTTTGTGTTCGAGATAAGCGTGATTGGTGTTGAGCGTAACTTTGCGGGCGATGGAATCTTCATCAAAATCTGTGACGGTTGTTCCTTCGTCAACTTTTCCCCAACGCTGCGTGGCTCCGGCGATATGGAGCAGAGAACTGACAAACTGGGTTTTACCCGCGTCGCCGTGTCCGATGACAGCCATATTGCGAATATTTTCTGTTAGATAGGCTTTCATAAAC
>DASWLV010000248.1:0-11942 GCA_036400075.1 Pyrinomonadaceae bacterium | reverse complement strand
CATGGCGCTCGCTATGCGGATCCTCGAGATCCAGGAGCATGAGGACGAAAGTGTCGAGGCCGTGGTCGACGCTTCGATTGCCGAATTGCCGATGTATTTCTTTTATCCGCACCGGATTCTTTGCAAAGATGTGCGAACGGGAATGTGGCAAGCGCTCGGACGCGGAAAAGCGCATCTTTTGGGAAGATTGTGTATGGAACACGACATTGTCGCCACAAATGTCGAATTGCCCGAAGGCGTCGGAGTCGGAGATACACTCGTTTTCTGCGACGCCGGAGCTTACGATAGGAGTATGAGTTATGTCTTTGGACGTGGTTAATAATACATCTCACGAAGAAACAAACGGCTTACACCCGTGCGGCGTGATAAAAGGCGGCGCGGTGTTTGAAAATTGGCGCGAATTTCCGTACACAAACGTCTCGCATCACGGCTCGACCTGTTGCGAAATGGCGCGCGAATGGCTCTACGCGATGGATTACACGCAGTTAAACGGCGGCAGTCCTTTTACGGGACCGCGCTGGCTGCGGCAGCGTTATAATTGGGGACCAACCGTCTATCCGATTCACTGGTGCGAAGCGGTTGAAGAAAAAACTCTGGATTGCGGCGCGCTTGCTTCGCTTTCGCGCGAAGTGTTCAAATCGCGCAATGTGCGAGCGTATCCGGCGCAGCTCGTTCAGCAATTTACGACTCACGCCACCGCGCAGTGGCAAAAGAAATGGAGCGAGAAAGAAGCTTCGACGCATTGGATTAACGACGACGTGATTTATCACGAAGGCTGCGCGATTTTGACCAAGGAAACGAAATCAAAGTCTGGGATTCGAGCGCAGGCTGGTGGGTTCGTCCCATTCCGCAAAACGGTTATGGCAGCTTGCTCGCCCTCAGAATTTGTGCCGATGACCGAAACAATATTTCTGTTTTTCAATGGGGCGATCACAAAATCGCGGCAAATCGCTGGCAAAAATTTGAAACGCAGCAACTTGCCGCCGTGGCGTAACGAACAACTAAAAATTTACCTTAATAAAAAGCACTTTGAAACGAAGTGCTTTTATTTTTGGCTTAGGTTACCGTTATCAAAACGTTTGCACTTGATTGCAACGAAAATGACAGGCAAAATATCTTGAATCGAACGCGAGACGGAAGTTGTGTTTAATGAATGATTGAAAATCAATCAGAAGACGGCGACGCACATAAATTGCAGCGCGTCAGGCACGAAATCAATAATGCCCTGACCGCTATTTTAGGGAACACGCAGATTTTATTGCTGCGGGCGAATTTGGACGAGAAATCTCGCGCAAGAATCGAGATAATAGATGAACAGGCAAAGCGGATTCGAGAGCTTGCCGCAGAATTGAAAGAAGATTAAATTTTGGCAGACGCAACCGAAAAAGACATTTTGGCAAACCGGCAGGTTTTTCACGAGTATCACATTCTCGACCGCTACGAAGCGGGCGCGATGCTGCAAGGCACTGAAGTCAAAAGCATTATGGACGGACGGATTCAATTAAAAGATTCTTACGTTACGGTGCGCGACGGCGAAGCGTGGCTTTTTAACGCCCACATCTCGCCTTATTCGCACGGCAACATTCAGAATCACGAACCGCTCCGCACGCGCAAGCTGCTTTTGCACAAACGCGAAATCGAAAAGCTCGCCGACGAAACCGTCATCAAAGGAATGACGCTCGTCGTGACTCGAATTTACTGGAAAAACGGGCGCATCAAATTTGAAATCGGCGTGGCGAAAGGTAAAAAATTGTACGATAAGCGCGAAACCGAAATGAAGCGGACGATTGACCGCGAAACGCAAGTCGAAATCAAAGAGCGGACAAGGTAAAGAGTTGATTTTAAAGCTCAAGAATTTTTCAATATTTTTGCAATAATTTATAGTTGACAGATTGGGGAATTAAAAAAAATGAATATTCAAGCAAGCACACGAAGTTTACGCGAAACGGATGCGCCGGCGCTGGTCGTCGCTGTTTTTAAAGACGAAAAAGCCGATTCGGGGCTTTTGCAGGAACTCGACGGTTTGTCGAACGGCGTTCTGCGCTCTATTTTTGATGGCGAAGAAATGAAAGGCAAAGAAGGCGAAACCGCATTCGTGCATCTGCCGCCAAACGAAAATTTACGGGCAAATCGCCTGCTGCTGGTCGGCGCGGGCGCGAAAGAAGATTACAACGCCGTCAAAGTCGCCGTCGTCGCCGGAACGGCGGCGCGCGCTCTTCGCGGAAAAAGCGTCAAGCGTTTCGCTTTCGCGCCGCGCTGCGAAAACGACGATGCCGTAAAAGTCGCGCAAAACGCCGCGCAAGGCGCGATTACGAGCTTGTTTGAACTCGACAAATATCGCACCAAAGACCGCGAAGAACGCATTATCGAAGGCTTCACGCTCGTCGTCGAAGGCGGCGACGAGAATGCTCTAAATCGTGGAATTGAACGCGGCAAGATCATTGGCGACTCGATGAATTTTACGCGCGATTTGTCGAACGAACCGGGCAATTACCTGACTCCGACCGAGCTTGCCCGACGCGCGCAGGAGATGGCGCAGGAAACGGGTTTGAAATGCGAGGTTTTGGAAGAAGCCGATTGCGAAAAGCTCGGAATGGGTTCGTTTCTTTCGGTCGCGCGGGGTTCCGAAGAGCCTGCGAAATTTATCGTTCTGCGCTACGACCCGCAAGGCGGAAGCACTGTCGGAAACGGTAAATATCTCGCGCTCGTCGGCAAAGGCATCACGTTCGATACGGGCGGCATTTCTCTGAAAGACCCGGAAAATATGGACGCGATGAAATACGATATGACCGGCGGCGGAACCGTTGTCGGAACAATGCGCGCCATTGCTCTGCTTAAACCTTCGATTTCGGTTTTGGGAGTCATCGCGGCAACCGAAAATATGCCCGACGGGAAAGCCACGAAACCGGGCGACATCGTGAAAGCGATGAGCGGCAAAACGATTGAAGTTTTAAACACCGACGCCGAAGGTCGTCTGGTTCTCGCCGACGCAGTTTATTACGCCAAAGAGCAGGGCGCGACCGACATTATTGATATGGCGACGCTTACGGGCGCAGTCATAATCGCGCTCGGCGACATCAACACCGCCGTTTTGGGCGATCAGCCGCTGGTTGACGAAATCATCAATTCGGGCAAAGAAGTAGGCGAAAAATTCTGGCAGTTGCCGCTCGACCGCGAATATTTCGATTTGATCAAATCGCCCATCGCCGACATCAAAAACATCGGCGCGGGACGCAAAGCAGGAACGATTATCGGCGCGGCGTTTATCAAAGAATTTGCCGAAGACGTAAACTGGGCGCATCTAGACATCGCCGGAACAGCTTGGAATGACAGCGAACGCCCGCATCGCTCAAAAGGTCCGTCGGGCGTCTGCATTCGCACGATGATCAACATTGTCGAAAAACGTGCTAATGGGCAATAAAACGAAAACGATTCAAACAGGGATAAAAGTGATGAAGGGGATGATTATTAGATTATCCCCTTCATCACTTTTATCCCGTTAATTTATTTGTATTTTAAAAAGCCTAAAAAAGTTTTCTGTTGTCACCCGCGCTAATTCTTCCAATTCCACGCCTTTTAATTCAGCTAGAAATTTAGCCGTCTCGACGACAAATGCAGGTTCGTTTCGTTTTCCACGCAAAGGAACGGGCGCAAGATACGGACAATCGGTTTCGATCAGCAATTTTCCCACAGGAACAACGCGCGCCGCTTCGCGCAGATTATCGGCTTTTTTAAACGTCACATTTCCGGCGAAAGAAATATAAAACCCGATTTTCATCAACTCTTCAGCCATTGCAGAAGTGCCGCCAAAACAATGCATTACGCCGCCCGCAAAATCTGCGTGCGCGCATTCTTCGGTTAAAATCCGCACGGTTTCGTCGTTTGCGTCGCGCGAGTGGACGATAATCGGCAAATTTAAATCTTGCGCAATGCGAATTTGGCTTCGGAAAACTTCTGCTTGAATTTCGCGCGGGCTATGATCGTAATAAAAATCAAGCCCGATTTCGCCCCACGCGACTGCTTTCCGGCTCGATTTTGCCAGATTTATTAGCTGACGTTCCGCTTGTTCGTCAAAAGTTTTGGCGTCGTGCGGGTGAATGCCGATTGCGGCGAAAATGTTTTCGTGTCGTTCAGCGATTTCAATCGTTTGTTCAAAATTCCCGCTCGTCGGCTCGCCCGTTCCGATTGAAAGCATAAATCGAACGTTAGCGTTTTCGGCGCGTTCGATAATCGCCGTGCGGTCTGCGTCGAAAGCCGAATCGGCGATGTGACAATGCGAATCTACTAAAATCATTTTTGAGCTTTAAAATTCAAAGTTTGTAAAACCTGCTCGACTGCCGCGAAATCTTTATCATTTGCCGCGCCGATGACGAACATCAGCAAATGCCCTTTTCTTTTGCCGAAAATCTGCCGCTGCTTTTGCTTTCCTAACACAGTCTGAGTTTCAAAATCAAAACCGGCGAACGTTTCAGAGCCTAATTTAAACTCGTAAACATTTTTGATGATTTTAAAATCTCTCTCTTTCGTTTTCGACGTGGCGACGATTTCTTCTAAATTCGTTTCAGCGACTTGTTTGAGATTTTCGACCGGAATCTGAATTTTGCTTGCCGCCAGCAGAATCAATGCGTTGTCCGGCACGCCGAACGCTTTTTTCATCGCAAACAGCAAAAATTCGAAATTGTTTAATGATTTTTCGAGCAAAGCGTTCTTTTGCGCGTCGCCGGTTTGAAGCTCCATCAATCCCGCAAACCGCGCCGCCGAAGTTTCGTCTCGATTGGCTAAATTCCAGTCCTCCGGCAGAGCCAGCGAAAAACCGAAAAACCGATTTTGGTAAACCCCTTCTTCGTCAAATTCACCCTTAAATTCGGCGGGGAGATTTTTAGCGGCTGTGGCGGTAACCGGCGGAACAAAGCCCGTTATTTGAAAAGAATCGAGAAACCGTGCGGCGTTTTTTTCATAAAACTCGCCGATGCCTTTGGTCGTCTCATCGAGCGGAGAAACCGCAATTACCTGATAAAGCCGCTTACCGACAATAAATAAACGCAGCCGAATTCTCGCTCCTTTTTCCGAGTCTTTGACGACAATTTCGCGCCCCAAATATTTTCCCGCAAAGACTTCTCTGACGCTTTCGACTTTTTGCTGCGGATTTTCCAGAAAGTAACCGAGCGAATTATCATAAGCCGAATTCAAAACGTCCAAATCTTCAATCTTGTAAGCATAATCGGAAACCGCCACGCTAAACTCGCCGCCTATATTATAAGCGGTAAAAAACAAGGATTTTTGTTTGGGATTTTGCGGATTCGGAAAAGCCGCTCTTTTCGAAACGCCGGGAAACACGGCTTTAAATTCCGCTTCCGTCGAAACAAATTCGCGCCAGACTGCCTCATAATTCGGCATCGGCGGCTTTTTCGGCGGAGCGTCGGTCAGTTGAAACGAAGCGAAAAACTTATCAATGTGTTCTTGCTGCGCTGTTTGTTGACGTTTTGAGACGGTCACGCTCAATTCATAAACCATTCCCTTAATTAAGAAAATGCGGGTTACGGTAATTGTCGTACCCGTATCATCGGAGATTATGCGCTCGCGCCCTAAATGCTCGCCGAGAAAAACGTCTCGTTCCCCGACAAGCTTTAAACTGGTTCCGACAAAATAAGATTCGCGTTTTTGGTCATAATAAGATTTCAGCTTTTCCGGCTCGCTGCCGTCGTAAAGATGCTCACCGAAAAAAAGGTTGTAATAAACGGCAGGCGTTTGTAAATAATAAGTTCCCGCATTAATCGGCGGCGACATTGCCGTCACATCAGCCGGTTTTTTAGGCTCGACGGGAATGCCGGGAAAAGAGATTTTAAATCCGCCCGCTTCGGAAACGGTTTCCCGCCAGGCTCCGGGCGTCCCCATCTCGACGCCGCTGCGAATGATTGTTATACCGCGGGGCGGTGGTTTTGGCGGACGGCGTTGAGAAAAAATTGCCGGAGCCGACGAAGCTAATAAAATAAAAATGAGGATTTTCGTTTTCATAGTGAGTTTTAAGAACAAATCATCAATCTAAACTAACTGTCACAACTGCAATCGCAGCAATCACAACTGTCGCACGAACAACAACAATCGCCCCCGCAACAATCACCGCAATCACAGCAACATTCGCAACCATCGCACCAGCCGCCTTCACCAGCCGCGCCCTGAGCTTTTTTCTTTCTCCCTTCTTTCGTCAACAGTTCTTCGGGATTTTCGAGGAATATCGCTTTCGGCAAAGCTAAAATTGTGCTGAACGCCGCGCCCAAAAACATTAAATTAAAACCAAGCTCATAACATTCGCGCCAATTTCTAGTCTCGCGTGCTTGCGCCGGCGCGAGAAAAGCGACGACCAAAACCGCCGCAAACGCAAACGGCAATTGCCACCAGGCAGAAGTTGCGGTCAATTCCCTGCTTCGCCGAACTGCACTGGCAAAACGGTCACGAATGGTTTTACGGAGTTTTGTCTGGCAAACCTTTTGGGCAAGCGGCAAGGATTTGCGGAAACTGCGCGACAGGTTTTCATTCAGACGCAAAGCAAAAAGCTTTGCTTTACCCGTTCCCAGCGATAATTGATGCAAAATTTCCGCAATTTCGCTTTCCTTTCGGCGCAACAAATTTTCGACTTTGCCGCGAATCGCGCCGGACAATTCGGCATTTTTCAAATCAAAAGCCGCGCGAATCGCGTTAAACTCGCCGCGCCGAAAATCATTTTCATAATCCTCGAAAGCATCGAGCAAATAAACAATCTCGCCGAAAGCCGCGCCGAGAGCCGACATTTTACTCTGCAAATCTTCTCTACCGATTAATTTCGCGCCGTGCCGGAAAAACAAAGCCGTCGCACGCGCGGTCGGTTCGGCGAGATAAAACAGAACCGCCTCGCCGATTTCCGCAAACTTCTCCGCTTCGCGTTTCGATTGCAGGCGCGGCAAATCTTTTAATTCCGCGAGCGGGAAATCCCACGCTTTTAATTGCTTTTCAGCCTGTCGGAAAGATTTGTCAAAAAACTTGCCGACAACGCGCCACGCCCGATTTTTTGAATCTTCAACGCGGTCGCCGATTTTGAATTCGGCTAAAACGACGTTTGTAGTTGCCGCAATTTGAAGCGCGAGCGGCATTTCATTCAGTGCTTTCGGTTTTGCCAGACAATTATAACTTTGCAAAGCACGCCCGAAATCTTGCTTTTCAGAAAGCGCAGTCAATATTTCAGCCAGAAAAACCGTGTCGTGATTAAGCAAAGCGCGCGTTTTATGCCCGTAAAGACTGCCCAGAGTTTTACAGGTTCCGCAATAATGCAATCGTCTTTCGTTTCGCTGCTCTATCGTCAAATCGCAGCGCTTTGCCTGCATCAAACCAAACATAAACTTTCTACTTTAAATTTATTTCAACCTCGCACCGATTTTAACGTCTTCCAAAAACGCGGCGAGAGCGGGCGTGTCTTCTTCATTCAAAGAAGCGGCGCAGACCATTCCCTGCGATTCGAGTCCGCGCATTTTGCGGGGTTTCAGGTTTGTGACGACCACGACTTTTCTGCCGATTAATTTTTCCGGTTCGTAATATTCCGCGAGTCCGGCGAGGATCTGGCGCGGTTTTTCTTCGCCCAAATCAATTTCAAATCTGAGCAGTTTATCCGATTTCGGAATGCGCTCGGCGACCTTGATTTCGCCTACGCGCAATTCGACTTTGAGAAAATCGTCAATCGTGATGAATCCATCTTCGTCAGTTGTTCGTTGTTCGTTGTTCGTTGTTTGAACGTCAGACTTCTGTTCAGTGTTCACTGTTGACTGTTGACTGTTTTGTATTTCGTCCATAATTTTCTTTTTATCCAATCGCGGAAATAAAGGCTCGATTTCGCCGATTTTTGTTTCGGCGGAAAGCTCGCTCCATTTTAAATTTTCGGGATTTGTTTCGGAAACATCTCCGGTCAAACCGATTTGACGATAAATCGCGCGGCTCGTTTCCGGCATCACCGGATAGAGCAAAACCGACAGCCAGCGCAGAGTTTCGACGGCGCGAAACAAAACGGCGTTGAGCGTTTCGCGTTGATTTTCGTCTTTGACGAGTTCCCACGGTTTGGCGTCGGAAATCATTTTGTCGGCGCGGGCAATCACCGTCCAGGCGGTTTCAAGGGCGCGGTGAAACTCGAAATCGTCAAATTGGCGCAGAAAATCGGCGCGCGCCGCCTCCAAAACTTTCGCCATTTCCTGTGCATCCGGGTTGATTCCAGCGCGTTTGGCGTAAATAAAATTCTGCTCGTGAATCGTTCCGTCGGGAATCGCGCCGTCGCAATATCTTTGAATCATCGTCAGCGTGCGCGACGACAAATTGCCCAAACCGCTCGCCAAATCGGAATTTGTGCGCTCAACGAGCGTTTCGTAACCGAATTTCCCGTCCTGCCCGAAAGCCATTTCCCGCAGAGCGAAATAGCGCACGGTGTCAACTGGAAAATGCTGTTTTAGAATCGCCGGTCTAATGACGTTTCCCAATGTTTTGCCCATTTTGCGACCTTCGGCGTCGTTCAACATTCCGTGCGCGAAAACCGCGTCAGGCAATTTCAATTCGGCGGCGAGCAAAAACGACCACCAGTAAACCGTGTGAAAACGCAAAATATCTTTGCCGACGAGATGAACGACCGATTGCCAGTATTTCTCAAAACCGACGGCAGAGCGTTCTTCATTTCCGTAACCGATTGCCGTGATGTAATTTGAAAGCGCGTCAACCCACAAATAAATTGTATGATTCGGATCGTCCGGCACGGGAATTCCCCACGAAACTGCAGATTTCAGACGGGAAACCGACAAATCCTGCAAACCTTGTTTGATAAAAGCGATTGTCTCGTTGCGGCGCGCTTCGGGGCGGATTCTGTTTGGATTTTCTTCGATGATTTTTAACAAAGTCTCGTCGTAATCCGAAAGACGGAAAAAATAGCTTTCTTCTTCCACACGGTCGAGCGGCGTGAGATGAATCAAACAATGCGGCGCTTCATCAGGATTTTCAGGTTTTTGATATTCGTTTTCGGTTTTAAATGCGGCGCATGCGGCGCAAAACCATCCGGCGTAAAAACCTTTGTAAATCGGCTCATTGCCTTTCGGAGTTTTCCCCGCCGCGATTTTTCGCCACAGATTTTGCACGCCTTCATAATGAAACGGCTCGGTCGTCCGCATAAAAATGTCGTAACCGCCGTTTTCCTTGGAGATGCCAAAATCGGCGAGCATTTTTTTCAGCTCGCCGGAAACATAATCAGCCTGCTCTTTTGGCGTTCTGCCGTTTTTTTCCGCCGCTCGCTCAATGTTGACGCCGTGTTCGTCCGTTCCGGTTAAAAAATAAGTGTCAAATTCGCGCTGGCGTTTGTGTCTGGCAATCGTGTCGGCGACAATCGTCGTGTAAAGGTGCCCCAGATGCGGCAAGCTGTTGGCGTAATAAATCGGAGTTGTAATATAAAACGTTTTCATAAAAAGAAAGATTATCTAAATATCGGTCAACAAAAGCAAAAGCTAAAAAAACTACAAATATTCGACTCGAAAAAACAGGCTGGCTTTATCAGGGGATTTTCCGGTAAGTAACTCAAAAATCATTTGTTAATTCCTCTATGCCGATTTACAACGTCTTACTTCCAGACACGGCATAAAAGATTCTTTGTTTGTATGATTTTGAACAGAAGTTTATACTAAATCAGTTCATACTGAACAAACTTAGCATCTCAATAGGCATTGGATTATATCTGTAATCTTAACTGACTAATTCTCCTCTAATGTCGTATTTATAGAGAGAACGTATGTGTTGATACGTTCTCATTTTTTTTATTTCAATTTCGGAATTTAGTTGTCTATTTCATTTTAATTAACCTTCGGACGAAGATTTCCGAGCTTTGGAAATTTCAATCCATTTAGCGACGTGGTCTGCGACGTGAGCAATGTCGTTTGGTTTTATCAGGTAATCGTTTGCTCCTGCTTTCATTGCTTCTTCTTTTTCTTTGGCAAATGCCCGACCGGAATAAAAGAGAATCGGCGTTTCTTTATCAAGCTCTCGAATTGCCAGACAAAGGCTGACGCCCGAAACATCGGGAAATGTATGATCCAGCAGATACAGGTCAAACCGCTTGCCGCTTTCCAGGATTTGATAAGCGTTTTCGCCGCAGGCAGCGGAAGTAATTTCAAATCCGGCATTTCTGAGCATAAATTCCATCAGAATTCTGGTGTCGTCGTGGTCTTCGACGTAAAGAATGTGACCTTTTACGGAGGTTTCCATATTTTTATAAAAACGTTTGATTAGAAGTGAAGTCCCAAGTGTGAAACAAGCTGCGTGATGCTATCAAAGACCAATTGATTTGTCACGTTAAAAAAACGTTACTATTGTGAAGATTTTTTATTGCAACCTCTCTTAAAAGCCTGCATCTAAGTCAGTCCTGGGGGTGATAATTTATGATAAATAAACACAACACAGGAGCGGATAACTAAACCGTTCCGAATTAATCTAGAAAAAGCGGCATATTTCGGTATGCCGCTTTTATTTTGGCTTTAAATCCCTTCTTCGGAATTAATGTTTCCGTTCGCGTACTCATTGCGGAGCATGGCATATATCTAAAGTTTAAAAGCCAATAAGAGTCATCTTATCGGCTTTTAATTTGTTTGTTATTTGATTTATCCGTCGGAGCAGTTCTCGATTATTAGAACGGAGTATTAACGAGATTTTAATTTCGCCAAATGCTCTTGCAGAATTTGAATTACCTTTTCGGCTTCTGCTCCATTCAGATACATATTTTGCCATTGCGAGCCGTTATGAGTTATTTGCAAAGCAAATTCTCCTGTTTGATTTGAATTCGATGTTTCACTGATTTGAACTTTGAACCTATCGGCTCGGTGTTGAGCCATAGCTTTTTTCACTGCTTCATCTGCCATTTATCTGTTCCCTTTCTGGGGAGAATGTTCTGAATGAAGTATAAAGCATAAAAGCAGCAAAATTCATACTCTGGAATGATTGTCTGTACATAAGACTTAAATAAATTAAAATTGAGCACAAATAAAATGTCGCATTTCTTAGTAGTGTCCTAATTTGTGTTGCTGTACCTTAAAATTAAATCTGAAATTTATAAAAGATAGCTAATACTCAATCGAATAAATGGCTTGACACGCATCGTTTTTACGGGTATTGTCTGCGCCCCTGAAATAACGGGGCAGAAATTGTAAAACCAGATGATTGAGAGGTAAAAACAATGACACTTGATTTGAAACGAGAATTATTCAGGCATTTGATAGCAACTTTAGCGTATCGTGCAAGAATAGCAGTCTCAGATGCACCGGAGAATTTTGCCGCATTTAAAATTGGCGAAGCTATTAGAACCCCCGGCGAAATTCTGGCGCATATTGGGGATTTACTCCAAGGCTCTCTCTATTTGATGAAAGGCGAATTTGTTTATTTGAATTCTGCGCCGCTACTTTGGATTGAAGAAGTAACAAGGTTTTTCACTGCCGCAAAAGAGTTTGATTCCTACTTAGCCTCTGATGCACCACTCAATCAACCAATAGAGAAAATCATACAAGGTCCGATTTCCGATGCCCTGACACATGTCGGACAAATTGTAATGTTGCGGCGCGCTGCCGGAGCACCCGTCAGAGCTGAAAGTTATTTCACCGCCGAAATTGTTCCGGGTGAAATCGAGAAAGAATTTTTTAGAATAAACAACGACTAACTATTTCCGAGCAACCTAAATTAGGACACTGCCCATTTCTTCTCGCGCTTGACAGATTTTCCCGCAATTGGCTATCTTTAAAGTTCGCTTTTGCGTCTGGACAGCAGGCGAATTTAACGGGTATAGGCACTTAGCTCAGTGGTAGAGCACTACCTTGACACGGTAGGGGTCAGCAGTTCAACTCTGCTAGTGCCTATCATTTCACGTTTTTGATAGGATGCTCCGTAAGTATTTTGCATTGACA